>JBIKLJ010000028.1:0-36851 GCA_044359895.1 Pirellula sp. | reverse complement strand
CCAGTTGCTGATGAGATGGATTACACGTCGGAGCTCCACAAAATGATAGATCGAGAGGATCTCAAGAAACATGTTTTGTTTGTAGGCGATCTAGTGGATATTGAACCCGTGCATCAGGCAATCGATGTTTCTGTTAGCACGAGCGAGTATGAAACCTTTGGAATGAGCGTCTGTGAGGCGATGGCATGTGGCAAGCCAACAATTGGTTACGCCGGTGGTTCCGTTCGTGAAGTTATAGGGATGGACGACTGTATCGCGGAAACTGGCGATTTTCCCAGGTTGCTTTCGATAGCGAGGCGTCTTGTCGGGGACGCAAAAATCAGGGAGCAATTTGGTCGCCTTTCCAGGCACCGGGCCGAACAAGAGTTCAATCCGGTTAAGACCTTTGAAGTCCTTAGGGCTTTGTATCGCCAAATAAGTTAGCCACGGTGTGGGCGTTTTCTGAATTTGTCTATCGGGACGAATTGAGGAATTGACGCTATGGATGATAACCTACCCTCTTCCTCGATGAAACGTTATTAGGTTGCCAATAAACTTGAAACTGTTAATGTTTTCACGAGCCCCTTTTATTGGTGGGGCGGAGGTGGCCTGCGAGCGGCTAGCCCTTGGTTTGATGGAGCGAGGGCACAAGATCGTCGTCGTGGTAGATCAGAAAAACGAGGTCTACAATCGCTATGTTGCCAACGGCTTGGACTGCCAAGTTTTCCGGCTCCCGTTTCGAGAAAAAAAGAATGTTCTTTCTTACGCCTACCATTGGATGCGTCTGCGGCGGTTGGTTCAAAAGTTCCAGCCGGATCTGGTGCACAGCAATGATCTTCCCACCCACCAATTCGTTTCCAGTGTCGCGGGCTCTTTAGGCCTGCCACGGGTCTGCCATCACCGCTTTATTTATGACGGGAAGTGCATCGATTGGTTGAATCGCCAAGGTGCCGAAATTCACCTGTTCGTCTCCAAGTATTTGAAGGATCTGCTTTCGGGGGAATCAGCGAAACTCGCCTCGGAATCCCGCCAAGTTCTTTACGATGGACTGCCGATGGGCTCTGTGCGAAGCGACACGGATCGTCGAAAGGCCCGCGAGAAATTGGGGATCGCTCAGGAATCGCGGCTGGTTTTATTTGCCGGTCAAGTCATTGAGCGAAAAGGGGTCAAAGAACTGCTCGACGCCTGGAAAAAAATCGACTCGGAGAAATTCCACGGCAAGCTTGTCCTGATCGGTGATGATATCCAAAACGACGGGGCCTATCGCAAGCAGATGCAAACCTACGCGAGTTCTGAGGGTATCGATGCAACTTTCATGGGTTTCCAAGATAACGTTCCTGAATGGTTGCAAGCAGCCGACATCGCCGTGGTTCCCTCGCGCGAAGAACCTTTGGGGAATGCGACTCTTGAAGCGATGGCCACCGGTATACCGGTCATTGGGACTCTTGCGGGAGGCATCCCTGAGATGATCGAGGATGAGAAAACTGGTCTTCTGGTCCAGGTCAACGATCCAGATAGCCTCGCCAACGCGCTGCACAGACTCCTGGAAGATCCGGGCCTAGCGCAAAAGCTCGGGCTGACCGGTAGGATCCGTTGCGAACGCATTTTTTCCATCGGCACACACATCGACGCGATGATCGAGGTTTTTCAAGGTTTGCTCCATCGCAAAGGTGCATCCGATGGCTCGCCGTGTGACACGAAGGACTGGCGATTGTCCAGTCCGACTGAACAGGCGACAAAAACACATTCATGATTTCCAAGCCCCAGCCCAAGCAACTCTTGCTCAGCGAGATTTTCCCTCCAGTCCATGGAGGAAGTGGGCGTTGGTTTTACGAAGTCTACCGCCGACTCGATCCAGGGAGCTTCCTGATGGTCGTTCAGGAATCTAGCCAAGATACACATGAAATAGACAATCATTATCCGCATCCAATTCTTCGAGAGAGCTTGCATGTGGATGAGCGGATATTGTCGAACTGGACCAGTATCCGGAGGTACCAACAGATTTCCGGTCGACTGAGAAACATTGTTCGCCAGCACAAGGTCAGTGCCATTCATGCTGGGCGTCCGCTGCATGAGGGATTGGTGGCGCGTTGGATGAATATCAGGTATGGGATACCCTACTTGTGTTTCATTCATGGCGAGGATATCAACATTGCAACGACGAGTCGCGAACTGAAAATCCTGACCCATTCGGTCCTGAAGAACGCGTATCGTTTGGTCGCAAATTCCAACTTCACGGTTGGACTACTACGAAACGATTGGCAGGTTCCCGAAGAAAAAATCGCGTTGATGCACCCTGGGATCGACGTTTCGCAGTTTTCGCATGTTGTCCAATCTCCCGCTCCCCGAAAGTACACCACCGCGGGCGATGTGGTTCTTTTGACGGTCGGTCGATTGCAAAAGCGAAAGGGACAGGACGCGGTCATTCGCAGCGTCGCGAAACTTCGGCACAAGCATCCGAATCTTCGGTACCTGATTGCAGGCGTCGGGGAGCAGGAGGCCGAACTTCGCAGTTTGGTCGCCGAGTTGTCTTTGGAGAAACAGGTATTGTTTTTGGGGGCAGTTAGTGACCAAGAGATAATGGATTGTTACCGCGAGTGCGACATTTTCGTGATGTCCAACCGAGCCGTTGGCAAGGACTGCGAGGGCTTTGGAATCGTTTTCCTCGAGGCGCAAGCACATGGAATTCCAGTGATCGCAGGTGCCAATGGGGGAACGGGGGATGCCATGGTACACGGAGTGACAGGATTGAGGGTCGACTGTCAAGACTCCGAGAACCCAGTTCATTTGACCAATGCGATCGAACGACTGGTTTCCAGCCCGGAGATGCGTCGAAGCATGGGGATTGGTGGTCGGGAATTTGTGACCGAGAACTTCGACTGGAGTCGGCTCTCGGAGCGTGCCAGAAATGTGCTCGGGGCATCGAACGGAGCCAACAGATGCTAGGACATTTCCGCCATATCACTGCTACGGCGTTCGGCGCGATTGCGATTTGTAAGCGTCCGTCAATTCAAGAATTGCCTAAAGGTTAAACGACAGTGGGGGCCATTTTTGTTTATGTGTTTTTCTTTCTGAGCTGCCTGATCGCATTGGTCCTGCCTGCGATAGGATGTGCTGCTTTTTATTTTTTTAATCTGCTGGATCCAGCTTGGAATTGGCGTTGGGCCATACCTGAAGATCCCGGATTCCAGAAATGGATCGCTATTTCCATTCTTCTGGGCTTAATTACTCAGCAAGGCTGGAGAAGTTCCATGAGCAGGACATCGATACTGACCCTGGGTTTGCTTCTCAGTTTTCTTTTACTTTGCTTTTTTAGCTCATTGAACTCCGCATATCCGTTAAGGACCGAGTTCTATTTGGATCTGCTTTGGCGAATTGTATTAATCGTCGCAATCTCTCTGATAACTACTGTCACCGAGAATCGAGCGATGCTCTTGGCCGTAGGGTGTGTGCTCGGGCAAGGGTACAACAGCTTTCAGATCAATCTCGAATATATCCAGCTCGGGTTCTGTCGGTATGCTTTAGCGGCCGATTGGGGGCTAAAGGGGCTGGATAACAATGGATACTCGATTTTAACGGTTCCAATTCTAGCGATTTCGATCGCTTTCGTTTTATCAAAATTTAAATGGTGGATTCGAGGGATCGCAGCAGGAATCTGCCTACTCCAAGTACACCAACTGATGCTGATGGAATCGCGGGGATCGATGCTGGGAGCTTTTCTGGCTGCAAGCCTTGCCGTTTGGTACTGTCCCAAATCTACGGTGACGAATACGATTTTAATAGTAGGAGCAATCTTTGTCGTACTCTTGGCTGGTCCTCCAGTCGTACGTGAATTCGGCTCGATTTTCGACGCGGAGGAACAGATGGATGTTTCCGCGGAAAGCCGTTTTTATCTTTGGAAAGCGGGCGCTGCAATCATCTGGGAATACCCTTGGTTTGGAGTGGGACCAGGTTGCAGTTCAGCGTTCGTTCCGCTTTACTATGATTTCGACGGCTTACGAGCGGAAAATGAGAAGGCTTTGCACAATCTCTTTTTTGAAATCATGTGCGAGAATGGTATCATCGCAGGCACTGTTTATTTCAGTTTTTTTCTGCTGCCTTGGGGAATGGTTTGGCTCAACCGACGAAGATTCTTTCGTGCAAATCCTAAGCAATGCGCGCTCGCACTCGGTGTCATCGCGGGCATTCCCGGTTATTTACTCGCTAGCATGTTCTCTAGTGGATCGCTGATCGAATCAAGTTATGTGCTACCGATTATCGCTTGTGCATTACTCAGTTTACGCCCCGCTTCGAAACCTAACATGATCGATGCGGCGTCTGCCCCTGCTTCGAGCAAGACTGTGGAGCCTGACATCGTATGCTAGCGGGTAGCCGAAACGCATGGCTCGATACCCTTCGAGCGATCGCCATTTTGTCCGTTTTCTTATGCCATGTTTCCTCCAGCTTCCGACAACTGCATCCCGACCGAGATGGCGGTTGGCTTGCGGTAGCCGGAATCGGAGGGCATGGAGTCGATCTTTTCTTTGTGCTCAGCGGGTGGTTGCTGGGTTGTTTGTTACTGAACGAAAAGAAAGCCACATCCAAAATCAACGTCAAGCGATTTTGGGTTCGGCGTTGGTTGAGGACCTTGCCGGCATATTATGCAATTCTTTTGTTGACTCTCGGCCAACGGATACTTCAGGGACGAGGGCAGGTCGAAGATGCTTTTTATTTTGTCTTTGTTCAAAACTATGCTTTTGATTCACTACCTTTCTTCGGTATAAGCTGGTCTCTATGTATTGAAGAACAGTTTTATCTGCTCATTGCACCTTTGCTCTTGATTCTTTGTAGGAAGGAATGGATCACGGTAGCTCTCGCCTTGCTTATTCTCATTCCCATGGCGGGCCGCTGGCTGGTTAGTGATCCGACGCCATGGATGACACACTTGCGCATTGATGGGTGCGCCTTCGGTGTCCTGCTGGCTCATGCATTCACCAACTGTCCTCGACTTTGGAAATGGTTCGCATTTCTAGCGCCGTGGGGGATTCTTGTTGGATTAGGCGCAGTGCTGATCCTTGCGCTGCAACGGTATCGAGGGGAATATGGTGAAATGCCTTTGGCAGGGTATACACTGTTGAGTGGTTGCTTAGTCGTTCAATCGCAAGCAACCCAATTTTGGAAGCAGAAAGCATCTAACGGCATCCTAAGGTACATCGCCATTCGTTCCTATTCGCTTTATCTCGTACACATTGAAGCCCTTGCGATCGCTCGTCGATTAGATGACCAGCATTTCGTGACCTATTTTCTAATCAGTGTCCTGTTCGGTTTGATTTTGGCTGAGTTGCTCCACCGCACAGTTGAAATACCTTGGATGAAATTTCGTGAACGAGTCGACAGCAAGAGATCATCGCTGTTAGAGCTGCATAAAGAGAGCCATCAAGAACTTCATTCACCTGTCCCGCCGTAAATCACTTTACCATTATGTTCTTCTCCGGTGTGTATGTTTTGGCGAGAAAACCTTGGGTTTTGGGCGTCGCCGACAACTCCTTAGCAACAGCTTCGAAGCTCGCCCGAAGCGTAGGCATAAAACCACATTTCCTGGTTTTCCGCACGTGGTATGGAGGTGATTTGCGAGGTGGAATAGCCGCCTTGCGAATTCTCGCTCGTGCACAATTTCCACGGGTAACTTGGATGTGCAATGCACTAGCTGAAGTGACCATGCTGCGAATGTTAGGCCAGCGCGCGACTTTCTGCCATCACAATTTGTTTTGCAATGAAAATATATTTGATATTCAGGCTACCCCCATCGAGTATGACGCTATCTACATTGCAAGGCTCGATGCCTACAAAAGGTTATGGCTGGCAAGCGATATTCCCAAACTGCGGATCATCACTGCCAACCCATTGGACAAAGAACGGTTACGGCCTTGGGGATGTGACCATGCACACATCAACGAGAAATTCCTCAATTATCAATCGATCGCACTTGAGATAAATAAAGCGAATTGCGGCCTAGCTCTATCAAAAAAAGAGGGTGGGATGCTAGCGGCCACCGAATATCTCCTTTGCGGCAAGCCTGTTATTTCTACACCCTCTCGTGGCGGTCGCGAGTACTGGCTGGATCAATCAAATCATCTCGTAGTCGCAGCAAACTCGTCCGCTATCGCTGATGCGGTACATAGGATTGAACCTTCTAAGTGGGATCCGCTCTTTATCCGCGCAGGTACTCTTGAGCGATTATTGATACAGCGGCGAATTCTTTTTGATTATCTGTCTCAACTCTCTACAAGTGCGATTCCTACCTCCTTCGAGCAGATGAGCGGAGATTGGCTTTATCACCAGTATGTACATCAAACAGAAATCACCAAAATACTAACACCTTGCCTTTAATCGCTCGAATTCGAGTGTTTGTTACAAGCAAAAAGCATTTTGGAAAATGTCGTTCTTCTTTTTTTAACAATTGTGAATTGATCGTATCATGAATTACTTGACTCAGATTCAAGGTCATACTCTGTGGCGAAAAGGACTTCATTCTGATTCCGTAGTGGTGGACCTAGGTGCAAATCGTGGTGCCTTCTCAAAGCAAATGATCTCAACCTACGGTTGTCAGAGTTTTGCTTTCGAAGCTAATCCATCTTTAGCAGCAGGTATAGAAAACGTGCCGGGTTTGACGGTTTATAACTACGCCGTTGCGCGCGACGACGGCACCATTCGATTCTGCCTTGCTGCGAATGACGAAGAATCATCGATAGCTCGAGAACCAGCTGTTGATTCGGCTTGTCTCATCGAAGTTGAATCCATTCACCTAGAACGATTTCTCAAAAATCAATCTCTTCCGAGGATCGATGTCCTTAAAATGGATATTGAAGGCGCGGAGATCGAGGTCCTTGACAGTTGCTCCGATGATTTTCTGAGAAACGTCGGTCAAGCGACGATCGAGTTTCACGACTTCCTAGGTCTGACCCCGCCCGACGCGATTTACCGGACTGTCAACCGTTTTCATTCACTTGGCTTCGCTTGCATTAAAATTTGGCAACATGCTTGGGGAGATGTTTTGTTTATTAATAAGGCGTGGCATACCCATTCCATGCCACAGATTCTTTGGTCCAAGTATTGGACTCGTAACCTATGGGGCGTGCAAAGAGTCTTAATGCGAAACTTTTCACGCTAAACAAATCACTCTCCCAACAAAGCTCATTAAATGTCATGTCGTTATAAATCGAACCCGTCAAAAGGCAACTAGACTAATGTGCGGAATTGCAGGAGCGACGTGGGTGAATCCGTCGCTACGTTTGTCGCAACTAGAGCTTCATCGGATGACCGATGCTCTAGCTCATCGCGGCCCGGACGGGCGAGGTGTCCACTGGAAGGAATATGAAAACGGTTGTGGATTCGCACTGGGCCATCGAAGACTAGCGATCATCGATGTGGCGAACGGACATCAACCGATGTCCAATGCAAGTGACACGGTTCACGTAACTTTTAATGGAGAAATCTATAATTATCGTGAATTAAGGTCCACTCTCAAACGACTTGGTTATGGCTTCCGGACAGACTCTGATACCGAAACGATTGTTTATGCCTACGAAGCTTATGGCGAGAATTTCGTCGAGCACCTCCGAGGTATGTTTGCAATCGGTTTGTGGGATAGCCGATTGCAAAAGCTGATCCTTGCACGTGATCGCTTGGGAGAAAAACCTCTTGTTTTCTGCCACGATCCGGGACGGCTGATATTCGCGAGTGAAATCAAAGCTCTGCAACGGATCCCGGGTGTCGGATCCCAATTACGCCCAGCGGCAATCGACCAGTATCTGCGTTTCGGCTACGTACCACACCCTTGGACAGCGTATGAGGGGATTGGAAAACTACCGCCGGGGCATCTCGGAGTCTACCAAAACGGGTCCTGGAGTGTTCGACCGTATTGGAAACCGAATTTGGTGACCAATGATCGGATTTCATTCGATGATGCATGCCAACGGCTTAAGCAATCGATGGAGGAAGCCATCCGACTTCAAATGCGAAGCGATGTTCCGATGGGAGCCTTCTTGTCGGGAGGCATGGATTCAACCGTTGTGGCAGGGTTGATGCAGCAACATGCCACCTCGCCCATCCAAACATTCACAGCCAGTTTCCTTGGAGACAGTTCCCAAGAGGATCAGCAAGCGAGACAAATAGCCAAACGATTCGGAACCGAGCATCGTCAGCTGAGCTCGGAAATCGAAGCTGTTGATTCGCTCGAGAAGCTCGTCAACTGTTTCGATGAACCCTTTGCCGACAGCAGTGCTGTCGCAACCTACCATTTATGTTCTTGGACAAGCGCTCACGTGCGCGTCATTATGACGGGTGATGGTGGTGACGAGCTTTTGGGTGGATATGCCCGCTATCGCACTGTAGATAGCTTAGGAACCTTTGAGCGTTTGCCTTATCCACTGAAAAGAGTTTTGACCGGCCCTTGGGTCGATTGGATCCCTTCTTTCCACCCAGAAGGGCGACTCGGAAAACTCAAGCACCGTATGAAAGTGCTTCGCCAAGAACCAAATTCTCGCTACGTCCATTGGTTGAGTCTATTCTCACGGTATCAGCGTGAATCTCTCTTCCATTCCGATTACCTACAAAATTGTGATTTCCAGGAGACTGATCATTTCCTGGAGGGCATCATGAGTCCCTACTCGAAAGAGAGGCCGGGTATCCGTGCCATGCGAGCTGATCTACATAACTATCTTCCGTGCGATATCTTGGCCAAAGTGGATATGACGAGCATGGCGCACGGGCTAGAGGGACGCAGTCCTTTCTTAGACCACAAACTGGTCGAAGCCGTATGTGAATTTCCGTACAAAGTACTCCATCAAGCGGGGCTCGTGAAACCGCTGTTGGGCAAAACTTTTAGTTCATTCGTTTCTCCAGCCATGATGAGACGCCCGAAGATTGGCTTTGGTATGCCGACAAGCATCTGGAAGCAACCTCGATTCCTGACACTCGTCAATGATTTGTTGCGAAATCCTAACTGTTTCTGCGCAAATTACGTTCGTTCTGATGTGATTGATACGATGCTTCGCGAGCACTCGTCGGGGCACATCAATCATGGAGAACGTCTGTGGTCTCTGGCCTTTCTGGAGTCTTGGGGAAACCGCCTTACCGATAGGGACCGACATTCCGATCGTACTTTGTCGCAATTGGATCACTCGACAGCAGCGACATCGATACCAGATTGAGATTCTTATTCTCGTTCTCCTTCTCTTTTAGCGTTCCAAGCATCCGTGTATAGCATACCAGTTTTTATTTCGCACCCTAAGCCCTTCGAGAACGCCTCGATTCTGCCACTAGGAATTAGTGTAACAATCCCTAGTGGCGTTGCCTCACGATGCGATCAGTTGATGCTAAGGGACGTCGATGGTAAGTCTCTGTTATTCCAACCCACCATTTTGCAGCGATGGCCCGACAGTTCTATTCGCTGGTGTCGATTAGAATGGTTGCACCTAGCGACATCCAAGGCGAACTCGGAGTCGCTAACCCTAGAGGTTCACGGTGAAGACAATGAGTCCAAGAGTAACGCCTGCGATCCTAAGCTCAACGAGTGTTTGGTCGGTGGCCAGGCAAAGGAACCAAATTGTCCGAACGAACAACACCTTGCCTTTCGGCTCCGTTTAGTCGATGGAGAGGGCTTCACTTGGCATGCGAAGCCCTCGAGCGGGAAGGTGGTGGAGAATGGTCCGATTTTTCGGAAACTGCAATATCAGCTCGAAGTCGAGCGTGATTCACCGAAGGCCTGCCCCCTCGTCTTTTCCTGTACCGTAAAGCAATACCCGAATATCGGTTCCGCCATCATTCGATTGCGAGTACGCAATCCACAGGCTGCCACACATCCGGGAGGCACATGGGATCTGGGTAGTCCGGGATCGTTTTTTATCCGAGATTTATCGATTGAATACGACGTGCCATCTCCATTGGATTCGACTCGCTATTGGGTACAACTTTCCCCTGACCAGGAACTGAAAACGGCAGAGCAATCCATTCAATTGTTTCAGGCTTCTAGCGGCGGCAAGAACTGGGACTCGCGCAATCACGTCGATCGATTCGGCCAAGTTCCTTTGTCATTTCGAGGGTTTGAACTGCGGCGCGACAACGCCTGCGAACGCGGGGAGCGGGCGACCCCTCGGATCGGACTTGGGAACGGGGAACATCAACTGGCGCTGTGCATGCGCGACTACTGGGAGAATTTTCCTAAGTGCGTGACAGCGACCGAGGATCGGCTGCGATTAGGTATTTTTCCTGAAGAGAGCGGCTACCTTCATGAGCTGCAAGGTGGTGAACAAAAAACCCACCAATGGGCGGTTAGTTTCACCCATGCTAAGGAGCCCGAACCCCTCGCCTGGTACCAGTCGCCAAGCTTTGTCTCGCTAAGTCCTGAGTCTTACACGCGTGCTCAAGCAGTGAGTTACCTGACCCCGCGAGCGGTCGATCCCCATCAGGATTATCTAGAATTGGTCGATAGTGCCATCCAAGGCCACGATTCCTTATTGACAAAGAGGGAAAAAATCGATCAATACGGATGGCGAAACTATGGCGATTTGTATGGCGATCATGAAGCTGTGTTTGGAAACTCCTCGGCTCCTTGGATTTCTCACTACAACAATCAGTACGATTGTGTTGGCGGATTCGCGATTCAGTTTCTCCGCAGTGGTCACAAAGAGTGGTGGGATCAAATGATCGCCATGGCGGATCATGCCTGGGACATCGATACGTACCATACCGATCGCGACAAGAACCTCTACAACGGAGGTTTGTTTTGGCATACTTACCATTACGCGGATGCCGATACAGCGACACATCGCAGCTACCCTGGCAATCTATCGCGTCTCGGAAGAATGCCGGGAGGCAAGGATCTCGCGGACTTGGGGCATACCGGCAAACGCCTGGCCAAGGTCTATGCTATCGGTGGCGGACCATCTGCGTCGCACAATTACCCAACGGGCTGGATGCACGCGTATTTCCTTAGCGGGGAGTCCGATTACCGCGAAGCGGCAATCCTTGCAGCGGATTATGTAGTGCGAATCGAGGATGGATCGAAGACCATTTTTCGTTGGCTTTCACGATCGGATACGGGATTGTCTTTTGAGAGCAGTCCCAATTACTATGGGCCAGGTCGCGCGTCAGGCAACTCTTTGCACGCCTTGCTAACCGGTTTTGAGTTGACGGAAAACCGATCCTATCTTGCTGCTGCCGAAAAGTTGATCCAACGGGTAATTCATCCGGAAGACAACATCGAAGCCATGGATTTGACCAACGCAGAGCTGCGATGGTTCTACACCATGTTCCTGCAAGCCTTGATGCGATATCTCGATATCAAGGTTGACCGAGGACAAAACGATGGTGCCTATGCGTATGCGTGGAAGAGCCTAGTTCATTACGGTCGATGGATGCTCGCGCATGAGAGCCCCACGCTGGATCATCCCGAGCGATTGCAATACCCTACAGAAACATGGGCTGCTCAAGATATGCGCAAATGGCATATTCTGCAGTACGTGGCTTGGCTCGACCCGGGAACCCGCGAGGAGAAGGATTGCTTTCGAGCCCGTGCCGATTTCTTCTTCGATTACGTATGCAGGACGTTGAAATCGCAGCCTACCCATCGATTATGCCGCCCCACCGTACTGATGCTGCAATTCGGGTGGCAACGAAATTGGTTTCAATCGCTCGCAGACCAAACGCAGCATCCGCGACCTGTTTGGGAACAAAAGTTCTTGCCTCGCATTCCATTTGTTCCTCAAAAAGTTCATGCGATTCGACGGGCAAAAATACTGATGGTCGCATCCGCCTTGGTCGCAATCGCGTGTTCCGTGATCCTTGCAGCCTGGTTGTTGCGATAGCCCTGCACTATGATTCAAACCGAACTGAAAAAGCTTGTTTCACAACCAACTCAGCGCGACCACTGGTTGGTATTTTCTGATGATTGGGGCCGGCATCCCTCGAGCTGTCAGTATTTGATCCAGCACTTACTCGATCGAATTGATGTTACTTGGGTCAACACCATAGGTATGCGTCCTCCGCGACTCGATCGCGCGACGCTCGATCGAGTGGTCGGCAAGATCCACGGAACAGTCTCACCGAAACCGCGAAGGGCGGTTGAGAATCCGGCTCCTCGTGAACCACGTGTCGTATCCCCTTGGATGTGGCCTTGGTTCAAACGAGCGTGGGATCGATCGTGCAATCGTTGGCTGTTGAGAAAACAATTGGTGGATATTCTGTCGCGAGGCTCGCGTCCTTCCCTGGCCATAACGACTATTCCCATCGTGGCCGATTTGATGGACGAGCTTCCCGTGGATCGATGGGTCTATTATTGCGTCGACGATTTTTCGCTTTGGCCAGGATTGGATCAAACCGCGATGGCTGCGATGGAAGACCGCGTAGTGCGCCGGGCGGATCTTCTGATTGCGGCCAGCGACTCTTTGAAGGATCGGTTGGCTACCATGGGACGCAAAGCGGAGCTATGTACCCATGGGGTCGATATGGCCACGTGGCAATCCTCCTCTTTACCCCGATTCGATTGGCCCGCTCCGATCCAAGGGCCAGTTGCCCTGTTTTGGGGAGTCGTCGATCGCAGGTTGGACACAACTTTCCTCATCCATCTAGCGAAGAAGATGCCTCATCTGGCCATTGTGCTGATCGGTCCGACCCAGCAGCCGGATCCTACCATCAAAAAACTACCGAACGTCCATTTCCTCGCGCCAGCGCCCACTTGCGACTTGTCTGCGATGGCGCAAGCGTCGGACTGCCTGATTATGCCCTATGTCGAAACGAGCCTGACGCAAGCCATGCAGCCACTGAAACTAAAAGAGTATTTGGCGAGCGGTCGACCAGCGGTAGTGCGGCGTTTGCCATCCACGGAACCATGGGCCGATGCCTGTGATGTTGTCGGCACGGCCGAGGACTTCGTTGTCGCGGTGCAGCGATGTCTCCAAAACGGAGTCACCGGGGAACAACGCGTTGCCCGACGTGCTCTCCAATCGGAGAGCTGGGATTGCAAGGCGCAGGATTTTCATGCGATGGTGCGTCATGGCGAATGATTCGAGACCTCGCGTACTCCATTTGCGAGTCTGCGCCGGAACGGGCGGCGGACCCGAGAAAACCATTCTCAATTCGCCGAGGTTCATCCAAGCAGAAGGGTTCGATGCGAGCGTCGCTTATCTCTGCCCACCGGGGGATCCGATCCGAGAATCGCTCCGCGATCGTGCCGCCGCAGCGAACTGTCCGCTTTACCTTCTGGACGATCATGGCCCATTCGACGTGAGACTGATTTCCCGCGTCACCAGGCTTTGTCGAGAACTGAAGATCGATATTCTCCAAGCCCACGACTACAAATCCAACGTGCTGGCTTGGTGCGTTCGCAAATGGTATCGTTGCCGACTCGTGACCATGCTCCACGGTTGGACCGACATGTCCGGGCGAATGCCGCTCTACAAGCGGATCGATCAACACTTCCTCCGCTACTTCGAGTCCTTGATCTGCGTTTCCCCGGATCTGGTCGAAGAATGCGAGCGCCTACGAATTCCCAAGCAGCGGTTGCATCATGTTCCCAACGCCATCGATGTCGAATATTTTCGACGACGACTGGATTCAGTATCTGCAAAAGAAGCGATTCAGGCCCGCCCCGATCGCTTTCTCATCGGAAGCGTTGGGCGACTGTCGCAAGAGAAAGGTTTCGACCGACTCATCCAGGCCGTTGTGCTTTTGCAGCAACAAGGTTTGCCGCTGGATCTATGGATTGCTGGAGATGGACCCGAACGAGAGGAACTGACTCGGATCATCGGACAGCATACCACGGACGGCTCGATTCGTCTGTTGGGTCAGATGGCGGATCTGCGGATGTTCTATCAGGCAATGGACCTATTCGTGCTCAATAGCACACGCGAAGGACTTCCGAACGTTCTGTTGGAGGCACAGGCGCTGGAGACACCCTCCATCGCAACCAGAGTGGGTGGGGTCCCCGACCTGATCAATCCCGGGAGGACAGGCTATCTCATCGAACCGCAAGACGATTTGGAGTTAGTGCAATCGATTCAGAGAGCAATTTCCAGTCCCGAGCTTGGTGCGGAAATGGCCGCCGCCGGGCGTAAGAATATTGTGGAGCGGTTTGGGTTCGACGCGCGAATGAAGAAAATCGCAACGATTTACCGTGACATGCTCGAGAAATCGACGCGTTGGACTTCGAAATCCAAGTAAAAGCCCAGCAAATCGATAGTAAATTCAGTCCAAAACCCAAAACAATTGCTTTACCCGGCACCAAAAGCAATTAGGATGAAGGGGTATTTCTTCTCCCCCGTCCTTCACGTCGTACTCAACCATGTTTTTCCGAACTCTCTTTCGATTGCTGCCAAGCCTGCTATTTGCGGCTTGCTTTTGCCAGTCGGGACTGGGGGCAGTTCAATGGGAAATGTCGTGGGAAGCTACTGCGGAAGCTACTTTTGATTCGAAGGGAAACGCGGCGCCGGATGATCCTGAAAATGGGGACTGTCCGTCGTTTGATGTTTGTCCGTATTCGGGTCCCATGGGGATGCGGCTGCCTACTCCTTCAGGCCAATGTTCGTCGATGTTGTTTGAAAATCAAAGCTTCGAGTTGCAGATTCAGTTCCAATCGCTCTGCGTGTTGGAACCGGATGGGGAGGAGATCCAAGTTCCCTGGCGAAACCTCAAGGTACCCATTTAATCTTCGAGGACCTTCGGTGTAGTGAAGATATGTGTTCCTTTTTTCCATGAGATCAATATGAGATTATTTTTATTTGTTTTTGCACTCTGTGCTTCTTTGATGGGGGTAACTTCCCAGGCATCGGCCGCGGCATTCGGTAGTTCGATTTTGAACACGTCCAACCTGCGTCTGCAGTATTTTAGCGGCGGGAGCTGGGTCAATGCGACGACCGCTCAGGCTACCGTTTTCAATACGACCATTCTGTCCCAATCGAGTGCAACCCTGGGGGCGTCCAGCCAGACTTCAGGCGTCGTAGTGGGTCTGAATGCTCCGCAATCCTTCGTGAGCTCCGATTTTTCGCTTCCCGCGAACCAAGGCTCTATTCCCCTCGTGTCTTACACGAACCCAGGAATGGGTCTGAATTCGAGCGGGTCGTTTGCGATCGGCGACACCAATGGGTCCGGCACGACCGTGATTGGTGGCAGTTTATCCTCCTCAACGCTTGCAGAGTTGAACACCTTGGGTGTACTCTCCGGGGCTGCCAACGGAAACGTGGGGGGTACGAGTGTTTTCCAAGTCAACGTCAGCCAAGCTGGTCAGTATCGTTTGGCGTTTGATGCAGGCTTGAAGATGCAGACCAGTGCGGATGGCACGGCGGATAGTGAATTTCGCGTTCAGATTAATCAAGGATTGGTGTCCATTAATGAAGCTGCAGCTGAGTTGAACCGTTCCATCAGTGGCAATGCTACCGTGAATGTTGGGCCCCAGAGTTTCTTCACTGCTGCGGCGTCTCTCGTGGTGGGGAACATTGCAACGTTTACAATCACCCAGAACTCCACGGTCGGAGCAGCAGTGGTTCCTGAGCCAAGCTCGATGGCGATTTTTGGACTGATGTCGGCAGGTTCATTTTTGGCTTGGCGGCGGCGTCGCGTGTAAGCGAGGTCTTTGTCTCGAAACGACAAACTTTTATGGAAAGGTTGGCGGTGATCCCGCCAGCCTTTTTTTATTCCAGTCATGGCCCAGATCGGTATCAATCCGAATGAATCATTGCAAAGTCCAACAATCGCCAACCGCTGATAGGTTTCATCAAAAGGATCGTTGGAACGAACTTGGTTTCATCGATTCGGCGACGCGATGGACGCTCGCAGCGGCCATGTGGATGACGATCGCGTTGCTGATTTATGCATCCATTGTTCCACTCGATTTTTCCCCCATTACGTTCGACGTCGCCATTGCCAAGTTCCAAAATACCCCTTGGCTCAATTTGAAAATTGAACGCCGCGCCGATTGGGTTGCCAATGCCCTCGTCGTAATCCCATCTGCGTTTTTCGCCATGGGGGCCGTCGATTGGGGCCGACCGCGTCGATTAGCGTGGATGACAATGCCGGCGACCGTGTTTTGGTTATCGGCAATTGTGATCGCCATCGAGTTTTTGCAGCTATGGTTCCCTACCCGTACGGTCTCGCAGAACGACATCGTTGCAGGCATAGCTGGGGCAATTCTCGGATGCTGCACGTGGCTCATCGTGGGGCGTTGGATCGTTCGAAGCTTCGAGACTTTCTGCACCCTCGAGTCGATGGAGCAAAGGATTCGATGGGTGCTAGCCGCCCTCTGCGCGGCCAGTATCGTGTATACCCTGTTTCCCTTCGACCTTGTTTTGACCGTCGACGAACTGCGTCAAAAAGTAGCCGAAGGAAGATTGCGATGGGATTTCCAAGTGGGACGCTTGGCATCCTGGGAGGGGATCAAAGGCCTCGTGTTAGCCGCCGGTAAAATCCTTCCCTTCGGACTATGGTTTGGTTTAGGCCGGTCGAAGCATTTTCCTGGATTTCGATTGGCTCTCATCGCCATCGGACTTGAGATTGTCCAAGTCCCCATCTATTCGAAATACGCGACAGAATGGGAACTTTTATCGGGACTCTTGGGTGGCTGGCTCGGGTGGTGGATTGTCTCCTCACGCCATGATTGGTTGCCATGGGTTCGATTCGCGTGGATTTGGAACCTTGCATCGCTTGGTTGGATGGTGGTGATCTTCGTTGCATTCAACGGTCGCATGAAAAGTATCCTTCACGACGGCGAGCTTATCCGGAATCGATGGAGCGAGTTCTTCACTCCCCCGTTACTGAAATACTATTTCACCAGCGAGTACAGCGCCCTGACTAACTTGGCTGGCAAGCTCGGGATGTTTGGGGTGCTGGGTATGTTTTGGGCGGTCGCCGGGTTTGTTCAAACAGGACAATGCAGCTTGCGAAGATTTTGGATCGGCGCGGCAGTCTCGCTATTTCTCGGGGTCACAATCGAAATCACCCAGGTGTATCTGCCGCCAATGGTTGCGGATGCCTCGGATAGTGCGATCTATACCATCGGTTACGCGATGGGATACTTGCTGGTGTTCGTCCTAAGCTGCGGTATCGGCAGGCAACGCAATACGTTGCTCCCACGGGACGCTCTAGCGTAGCTTGGATGATGTTATCGTCGAAGGGAAGGTGCGATCAGGCAAATGGGCTAGGGACAATGCTTGTGGTTGGGACAATGCTTGTGATTGGGATTCGACTGTTGCTGGTTGGATTGCTCGGGTTGATTGGTTGCTGGATTGCGGCTCAGCACCCGATTTGGCCATGGCTTCAGTTGTCCGGAACGGTAATCTGCTTCGCGGTAACTACGGCACGACCAGCGTGGTTCGCCGGTATGTTCCCATTTCTACTGGTTGTCGGTGATGCATACCCCGCAACAGGTCAACTCTTGTTCCAAGAGTACGATTCATTGCTTCTGGGAGCGGTATCGGGCGCACTTCTTCGAACAAAGCAATTCATTAGGCTTGAGCGAGCGAAGGTCAGAGAGTGGCTCCCTTGGATCCTGTGGGCCATCTCCGTTGGACTTGGATTGGCGATTGGATGGATGGCTCTTCCGGTAACCGAATGGGGAGATCAGTTGTCTCTCTACTTCGCAAATACCAATTCTCTTCGGGTTGCTAAGGGACATGCATGGGGGATTCTATTTGCTGTATTTTTATTGACTCAGAGAACCACCTCCGAGAGATTAACGAAATACCGACAAAGCTTTGTTGCGGGTGTTCAATGCGCGGCACTGGTTGTTGGAATATGGGTGCTCTTGGAACGATGGCTGTTCGAATCCATCTTTGATTTTTCGCATGAATATCGAGCCACCGGTCCTTTTTTCTCGATGCACATCGGTGACCATCATTTGGATGCTTTCATCGTGTTGGCCGTTCCAATTGCGTGGATTGGGATCGATCGTTTTGAAAGGTCACTCGCGTGTCTCTGGGCCTGCACCTTGACGGTGTTCATGCTTTATGCAGCCATAGCAACCATGTCACGAGCAACGATCATTGCCATCATGCTTCAAATGCTGGCGATCGTCATCTTAAAAGCTTGGCATCCAACGCGAGCGACTTCACTACCACGGATCTCTTGGCGAGGTTTTTTTCTGGTATCTGTTCCCCTCGGATTCGTTGCAGTCGCTGCCTTGCTGGGCTTGCCGGCGGCAGCCATTTTAGAGAGGTTTACGCACAGCGAAAACGATTGGAATACTCGAGTCAAGCATTGGGAAAAGGCCGTTGATCCAACTCATTTCACCCTACAGCAGATATTTCTGGGGCATGGCCTAGGAACATTTCCTACGTTCATGGCGCAATCTATGGAGCTACCGATCCCACCATTGCGATGGAGGAGTGATGACGGAGGCAAGATCGAAATAAGAGGTGGCTGGCCGCTTTACTTGGAACGTGTTCAATGGCCCGCATCACACGATTCACAATCGTTAGCAATGCGTATCACCCAGTCCGACAGCGATGGAACCCCAGCATCGATTTTTGCACGCAGATGCTTTCAAGCCCTGCTTCAATCCTACGAATCAACGGAGGTAGCGCTCGCCATCCCTCGCGATGCCGATGACCAACATTTTGAATTGGAACTGCCTGCGCCCGAAATTTCCGGAAACTCTCCAACGCAGCGAATTTGGAGACCTGAAACGTTAAGCATCAGCATGCAAGGCCAAGGGATCGCAACGCTTGCCCACGTCGGAATCGATCGCAGAGATTCTCTACCTAACGACATCAATTCGAAAGGCAGTTCGCCTTGGATCTTTACTAGCGACGATCTTCTTGTTTGGCGAGCACAAAATGCGATGGTGCATACTTATTTCGAGCAAGGGATCTTAGGCATCGCAGGCCTACTTTTCCTGGCGACGATCCTTTTCCCTTGGCGTATTCAAAAAGTCAATCAGGAAGCCGTTCAAGACGGGAGAATGCTGTTGATCTCTTTATCCGGCATTTGCTTGATCGCGACCATCGGTTCCTTGCTCGACACACCGTCATTGGCTGGGTTGATCCTAGGCGCAATCGCTTGCTATCAATCGTTGCATACTCGCTCGGTTGACACTGTCGACAAAAGGCAGAGTAGTAGGCACATTCCAAGTATCGTTCACCCGGAGTTCTAGCAAAAGCTGGATTGTGGACGGCACGGCGGAGCGTGCCTGCTGCTTTTGTCGGCTGCGTCTCGTTGATCGCAACTGTCGGTGCCCAACTGCCCAACTGTCGGTGCAATGGTCGGTGCCAATGGTCGGTGCAATGGTCGGTGCAATGGTCGGTGCAATGGTCGGTGCAATGGTCGGTGCAATGGTCGGTGCAATGGTCGGTGCAATGGTCGGTGCCCGTCACTAAGGTCCTACCACGGAGGTCCGAAGCGTCAATACGCGTTCCCCATTGGATCCCATTGTAGGGGTTGTGCACTCTTTACGGGAAGATCGACAATGGCTTGACAGAATGGTTGTAGGGTGTCGAAAGTACACGAGGTATGATTGAAGGAATGTCTGGTTGCAGGATGCAACTGTTGGACTTAAGGGATGATATCTTGAGCACGAAAAAAACGGTCTCGTTGGGGCAAATGTTACGTTTTCTTCTGTTCATGCTTTTGGTATTCGAATTTGCTTTTTCGACGGGTTGCAGCTCGATTCTTTTCAGGATCAAAGGCATGCCAGCTCGGGAGCTCCCCAACGAACTCCTACCGGTGACTCGCAATCATCGGACACCTATTGATTATCGCTTCCTTAGTCAGGATCCCCCTCAAGTTTTTCGGATCGATTCTGGGGATGTTTTGGGAATCGCCGTCGATGGCATCTTCCCGTTTACGCCACCGACTGCTCCACCCTCTGCGCTGCCGGTGAACTTCCCTCAAGGGGGCAGTTCGATGCCTCCCTCCACAGGTTTTCCGGTAGTCGTTCAGCAAGACGGTACGATCCAATTACCTGGCATTGATCCATTTTCGGTTCGCCAGATGACCGTTGACGAAGTCCGTCGAGCGATCGCAGACGCTTATCGTAAATCCGGAGTCATTCGGGAAGAGAAAATTTTTCCGATTGTCAGTTTGATTAAGGCAAGAACCTATAACGTTTCGGTGATACGCCAGGACCTTGGGATGGGAAGTCAGTCCATCCAATTGGATGCCTATCAGAATGATGTGCTTCATGCGCTTCTCAAGACCGGTGGATTGCCCGGCGAAAAGGCTAAAGATCACGTTACGATCCTGCGTTATTACCAGGTGATACCGATCCAGCCACCGGGAACGTCAATTCCATCGGACGTTGTAAAAACGACCTCATGGGACACGCCGCATATCATTCCATTAACGGTTCCCAGGGGTACGAATATCTGCTTTCAACTGGCAGGTTCCATTTTGAATGAGGGTGATATTCTTTACATCGAAAATCGTGAGACAGAGGTCTTTTATAGCGCTGGCGCGTTGCCTGCGGGGCAACACTTGCTGCCTCGCGATTATGACATTGACATTTTCGATGCGATGTCAATCGCTGGCTATTCTTACGGTTCTGCTGGCAGTGGGGGAAATCTTGGTGGTTTAGCGGGAGTGGCTCCCACTCAACTTTTTGTTTTTCGCAAAGGGCCTGATGGTAATCAAGTCACGATCAAGATTGACTTAGACAAGGCTCTGCGAGATCCACGAGAACGTTTGGTAGTTCAGGCAGGCGATAAACTCCTGCTGCGATTCTCGGCAAAAGAAGAGTTTGCCACATTCGGAATGTTCTCCTTCTTCACATTCGGGATTCAGCAGTTTTTGCAAGGAAACAGATAGAAACCATGGCCATTGAGCTTGCCGAAACTCAAATGTCATGGCCTGACCTTTCTCCTTCGTGGCAGTATCCTCGTTTGAATGCACATAGTGCAGCATGGATCCAAGCGGTCGCGCAAGGCTTAAGTCACAAGCCGTATCTTTTGGTTCATCGCAGAGCAAACGGTGACACGAATGGTGTTTTGCCACTTCACTACGTGAATAGCAAGTTGTTCGGAAGGTTCTTAGTCAGCACAACGTATGTGAACACAGGCGGCGTTTGGGCGGAAGATAGCTCAACTGCATCGGAATTGATTTCCGCCGCTTGTGATCTAGCGGATCAACTGGATGTCCGCTATCTCGAGCTACGGCATGAGATTCCCGTGGCGCATCCGCGTTTGAATAGGCAGCGGACCGACAAAGTACACATGAGGCTACCGCTACCCAAGTCACTGGAAGAACTTAATCAATCTTACAAATCGAAGTTACGAAGCCAGCTTAAGAAAGTCGCTTCTCAGCCCTTCCAATTGAGTTGGGGAAAGCAAGATTTGTTAGAGGATTTTTACCGAGTTTTTGCTCGCAATATGCGAGATCTGGGAACCCCTGTTTTTCCAAAAAAGCTGTTCGACTGCATCTTGACGGAGTTCTCAGGCAACGCAGAACTTTGCGTGGTGTCTATCCAAGGAACTCCATTATCTGCTGCCTTGCTCGTCCATCAATACGGTGTGACCGAAGTCCCCAGCGCTAGTAGCCTGCGAGCCTACAATGCCACAGGGTGCAACATGTGGATGTATCATCAGCTGCTTTCTCGCGCGATCGAGAGGGGGAGCCATACTTTCGACTTTGGCCGTAGTACTATCGATAGTAATACCTACCGGTTTAAGGCGCAGTGGAATGCGAAACCTTTTCCATCGATATGGCAGTACTATGAGCGTCGCGGTTCCACCGAGGACATGCGTATCGATTCTTCAACCAATCAACGCTTGATAAGAGTTTGGAAGTGTCTTCCCGTCTGGCTGACGCGCTGGATTGGTCCTTTGATTGTTCGTGGAATTCCATGATCGCCGGCATCCATTTCGATCCGTTCATGTCCGCGTTTGACGCTCTTTCTTGAGCAACGCAGTAACCGGTCCAATGCGACGAGTTGCATGGGATGTATTGGCTGTGATAAAGGCAAAAAGCAACTTCGCAATTGCGATTTATTTCACAACTTACTCCTTGTCGGCATCTCGCAGGATATCAGCTATCTTCGGGCGTTCCGCTTTCATTTTTGGGAGGTCGATATTGAGATGCAATGCTTGAGAGAGTCCAAGGTAAAAGTCGGACAGGCCTTGGTTCCATTCTCCCGAAACAATATCGATTGGTGATTCACCACGCTTGTTCTTGGTTGTTGGCATAGAACCGTTTTCTAGCAAAGTCTTCACGATCTCCGTTCGACAAAGGAATGCAGCAACATGTAGAGGAGTGTTGCCGTCTTCATTTGTGGCTTCAACGTATGCACCTCGTTCAATCAAAAAATTAACAATGTCGAGGTGACCGTAAAGTGCGGCGTTGCTCAGTGGCGTTGAGCCACCATCGGGTCGTCTGGCATTAATCTGCCGACCTTTTCCCAAAATCTTTTTAGTCGTCTCAAGATCGCCCTTGGAAATTGCATCACCAAGTGCGTTTCGAATCGCAGCATACGCAAGCTCCTTCTGTCGCTTCTTTTCGCCCACTTGATTCGATGCATCGATAACATGGAATATAAACTCATTACTAAGTAATCCCTGGGGGTTTTGAATCTGCAACAAGTGCATTCCAAGCGAAGGTAACTTAGAAAGCGAAACTTTGAGGGTCTCACCATCACGCCTAATCGATCCGTCAGCTAGTTGCCCGTCTACGACGATTTGTGCATCATCGAGAATGTGTCGTCCGCTCAGGAGCATGGTTTGGTTTCCATCATAGAGATTTGGGAACTCTTGCTTGCCCCGTTGGCTCTCGATTGGCCCCAGCGTCCACAGTGCTGGTTGAGGAGAATCGTAGTCGACTTTCTTACCCAATCGCCCAGTGAATGTCCCAATGAAGCGACCTTCTAATGCAAGGGATATGAGCCTGGATCGTGGTACGAGTTCACGATCGCCAGAGCGAATGACATAGATACCTCCATCCAGTTTCGGGTCAAATTGAAATTCAACGATCTTGGCTTTGGCATTTTCGATGAACGCTCCTTTGCCTTGCAACAGAACACTACCGTCACGTGCGGCGCTTTCGAGAGCGTCAAGCAATTGTCTGGCTAACTCAGTACTAGCAGATTTACCATTCAGTGTTATTTGGCGTGCGAACGCACCCGAAAATCCAGTACTTCCTTCTAAGACCATATCCCACACGGGATTAAAGCGTTCACGGCCAGCCCAAGAAAACTGCCAGACGCTTTTCTCGGGTGTACCTTGCTGAGCCACACGTTCAAAAAAATCAAGGTCGATCACGTTGAGACGGCCCTGAGGTAGAATCAGCCAACGATCGTAGGCCCCTCGCCAGGTTGGCGCGTCCATTCCTGTACCTGGCGTGTTGGTGCTAACCAAAAACGGCATGCGATGGCAATCGCCGCAACGATTAGGCTGCGGCTTGCTTGGATCGTTGTCGCCATCTAGATGAAATAGCTTGAACCCGTTGAACGCATTGGTTGAAAGTTCATTGGTGAACGCACGTCGTTGAGCGGGTGGATAAGGGACGCTCAAAAGAAACTTGGCCATATCATCGCGCTCGGCCGCCTTCAGTTCCCCTGCTTTGCCTTCGTCATTGGTGGTGGTGTCGCCAACTCTCATCATGGTCGAAGCAAGCCCACCATCGACCAGATGACGCGTTGTACTTTCGGGACTTTCCTTTCGGGAATTCGGAGCGATGCTTTCATAGACATGGGCACTATTGTTTCCGCCGTAGGGGTCACCAGGGATGCCATCCCAATGAAAAGGGGCCGTGTCACGCAATCCCCGAATCGGCATTGTCGAGCGTGGCGTGATCTGATCACCACCGGTCACGATAGGAGTTTTCAAAACCCACAACAACTGATCGGTATGACCATCGGGATGGCAACTAGCACACGAATAAGTACCAGATGTTGATGCTGAAGCTGTGCTAAACGCAATTCGTCCACGTTTCACAGACGGATGTGTGGGATCTTCGAGCGTGATGGTCGACGTGACCTTGGGGTTCGTAAGATCGGAAAGCTCCACTTGCGATACTGTGTTAGCAGCGGCATTCAGAACCCACGCCCGCAATAGTTTGCCGGTGGAACTCGACTCCAATGCGATCCCTTCCGGAACTGCTCCCACGTCGACTCGCCCAAGGACGTTTCCGTCCTGGGCGTTCACCGCGAACAACTTGTCTGAGCCGGATGCGGTCGCGATCAACGTCGTATCATCGGGACTCACTTGTATCGCCGATGGCGTTGCCAGCGCTTGGCCTGGCACAGGATCGACGGGTGGCAACGGTTCGAGGTCGAAGAATGTTGGCTCCGGTGTCTTTCCTGCGAATTCAACTCGAGTAATACGATTGAGAAATGCACGATTCTCGAGTTCGGCAAGTCCATGCTTCTTGGTGCCAGCGCGACCATTGACGTCGTTCCTCGCATCGGTCTGCGCGATGTAGACACGTCCCTTACTATCAACACTCATTCCGTATAGCAATGTGCCTAGCGTGTTTACCGTCTCCACTAGCGTGTCCGTTCGCGTATCGAACACAAACAGATCCCGATCGGGAACCTTGGGGTGCTTGACGATATCGACCACATGACCGATGGATAGAACATTGTTGTTCGCGATAGAATGGTCCCAAATGTCAAAGGTGACAAGCTTGCCGTCGATCTTTTCCTTTGCTCCTCCTGAAAGCTGAGTCTGATTGTTGGATTCGAAGGGCAGGACATACAAGCGATCACCGCGGACTTGGATCGCTCTTGGATCCTGAGCGCTGATGTTCAAGTGCTTTACGACTTCACGTTTTGCGACATCGATTACCGCAATCTTGTTCTCGGACGAGAGCGACACATAGGCTTTGTCATTACTAGCGAAAGCGATACCCACGGGTTCATCAAACCGTGTCGCCTTGGTGTCGGGATCGAAATCTTGGATCGTGGAAAGGACTTGAAGATAGGTTGGGCTGGTTGTGTCGATGTCGATGACACTTACTGAATCGGAAATGTGATTGGCCACCCAAACCTCTTTTTCGTCGGGCCGAACTGCGATACCGACCGGGTTGATTCCTACATTCACGCGAGCTACGATCTCGCGACTGTTCGTGTCGATAACATCAACCGTGTCGGCCGGAGTATTCGCGACATAAACTAAACCACCGCTTACGACGATTGGCGAAGCGTGCGGGCTCATGAATGCCGGATGTCCTGTGGCCAAGCGGTCTTGGGATTCGCTTTTTTCGGCGACTTGGTAGATCAGACCCTCCACGCTCGAAGTGCGTTTCGAGGTCGAAGGATCGTTATGTAACAAACTTGAAATCGATATAGAAAGGACGCAAAGAATCAGCACGGGACCAAACCAAGCTTGAAACTGCAATCCTTTGATGGAATTCGCCTTTTTGAAGCTTTTATTCGTCATGATCGAACTTTCGATAGTCGCTGAATTCACCGATCTGCGTGAAGGGATGAATAATGGTAGCAGATTACGTTGCGATGGTATTCGCGACCGATCTGAAAATCAATTGGTTGCTCACAGCACAAGCGGCGTCTCACCGAAACCGATCCGAATCCTACCTAGGACAGAGAGAGCTTCGCGTGGAATTCCGAGCAACTGGATCACGCTGATCAGTCTAATCCCACTGCTTTCGAGGTTTCTGTCGTTGCTGTCCTTTCGCTCTTCTCGGCCGCGTGCCCCTCGGTGTCCGAACTGAAGATTTGAGAATTGCATGGAGATGTGGTACCATGCCTGCTGAGCTTCCCATGCCATTCACATGCAACTCATGTTTCGGTTGCCTTATCGATCGAGTTCAAGAGAACCTTATGCGATTCCTGCTGTTTTCGTTGATTGCCGTGTGCACCATTGCCTGGCTTTGTCAGTTCGCCATGCTTCCATCGGCTCTTGGCCAGCGTGAGGATGCCCCGAGTCCAACCAGACTGTCGGATGATGAAATCCGAAAGCAATTGGTCGGCTCTTGGAGGATCGTATCGGCATCCTTCGGCGGCGTCCCGAGCGACTTGCACAGGAAGTCTATCACCATCAAACACATTACCCCCGTCCACATCATTTGGATCGGATACCAACCCGACGATCGACGGATCTTTCGTTCGGCGGGCGGAAGCTGGAAAGTCGTTCAGGGCAAGTACATTGAAACCATGCGTTACGGACTTGATGAGAAGTTCAAGCAGAATACCTTTGGTAGGGACTTCCCCTTCGACTGTCGTTTCGAAGGGGATCTCTGGATCCAAAGCGCGAAGTTGCCGGACGGGTCCGACATGATCGAGACATGGCAACGAATCAAGCCCGATGAAGATGTGTCCATGCGTCCAATCGATATCAAGCCGTAGCATTTCGCATGCTTCGGAATCGATTGATTTCACGTAGCAAGTGTGACTTCCGTGCTGCGGCAAGATACCTTTCGTCGCGAGTTAACTTCCAGGTACTGACAATCGCTTGGCCGCACAAGCCATTGTCAAACTGCAATCCGCCATCGCTGAAGTCATCCCGAATCCAGTCATCGACGACAATCTCAAGCCTATCTTTGATCGCTTGCGCAACGATCTTCTCCACTTTTTCTCTAGGATTCAGTCCAGGACCCATGGGAAATGGAGACGCACCGCTGGAATAAGAGAACTTCGTGTCAACCACTCTGCCGCGAAAGTCACTTCGGCGAAATACGGCTTCGGACCTTTCTCGGCGACTGGCCATACTTTCTGCGAAATGCCGCGTTGAACCGCGTCAGGCTGCCGAAGCCGCTGGTGTAGGCGATTTCAGTGACGCTTTGGTGGGTTTGCGTGAGCAACTGATGCGCATAGGCAAGGCGGGCGTCGGTGAGGAAGGTGACGAAGGTCTTGCCGGTGTATTTTTGGAACTGACGGCAAAAGGTGGCGCGGCTCATGGCGCTGCGTCTCACGGCTTCTTCGAGCATGAGCGGCTTGGTGAATTGTTCGAGCACCCATTGCACCACGCTGTCGAGACGTGGGCGTATGACGGCTTCGGCTTCGGCAAAGACACGGGTCTGGCTGAGTGTGACCGTCTGCTCCGTCGGAGCGTCGTGAAGCAGTGCGAGGAGTTCCAGCAACAGGCCAGCGCGCGAGAGCTTGCTGGCGGCGGCCATACGATCCAGCAGGACGATGGCGGCTCGCGCGGTGGCAGGTCGGAATGAAATACCGCGATCCGCCGTGGCAAAGAGTCTCTGCACTTCGCGCTCGCCGCCCAGGCTGCGGAGCGGGTGTTCATTTGGCAAATGGAATTGAAGCACATAGCCATCGGTGCGGTCTTGCTCCATCCAGCAGTGCGGTAGATGGCTGCCGAGCAGCACGCAGTCCCACTCGCTGAACGAGCCGACAAAGTCGCCGATGTAGCGTATTCCGGAACCGCGCTGGAAAATGGTAAACTCCATCTCTGCGTGGCTGTGCCAGCGCCCGCCCACGCCCTTCGCGGCCACGCGGCGTCCTCCAGCTTCAAGAGATTGCAGGGAGCGTGCATTACCCTGCCAACGCAGCAGGCGGAGGCATTCATCGGGAGCGAAGCAAATGTTTTCGAGCAGGACGGCCATTACTCGGAAATTATCGCCCAGAATCATGCTTTGTCGAGTGTAGTGAGACGATCCGGGCAGTTTTTGATACGGAGCGGCGAGATTCGGCACTGTTTCATGGCTACAATTGCTATTCATGAACATACCTTTTTCCTTCTATGAAAATCATCTGCCCCGCCGCGTTATCACCGGACGCGGTACGAGCGAGTCGCTCGTCGAACTCTGTCGCGCGAATGGCTGGCGGCAGGTTTTTCTCGTCAGTGATGCGGGCGTGGCGGGCGTGGGGCTGTTGCGGAAGGTTTCACAGCCCTTGCTTGACGCGCACTTGCTCGCATGGTCGTTTGCCGAAGTGCCGCCGGAGCCGCCCATCGATGTGGTGGACAAGATCGCGCAGCTCATCAATGCCAGCGGTGCGGATGTTGTCATGGCGCTCGGTGGCGGCAGTGTGATGGATGCGACGAAGGTGGCGGCGCTTTGTGCGCGGCACGGGAAGACCGCGCGGGAGTTCCTCGGCATTCGAAAATCAGGTGTACGTGGCTTGCCGACCGTGATGATTCCAACAACGGCAGGCACTGGCTCGGAGGCGACGTTTGTGGCGATCCTTACCGATGAGGCCACGGGAAATAAAGTCGGCGTGGTGGACCCTTGCATCCTCGCAGACATCGCCATCGTAGACCCCGCGCTGACGGATGGATTGCCGCCGCATGTCACCGCCGCAGCGGGTATGGACGCGCTGGTTCACGCGGTAGAGGCGTTCATCGCGAAGAACGCGACGCCCATCGCACGCGGCCTGGCGTTGGTGGCGGCGCGGCACATCGGACGCTCGTTGGAGGTCGTGTGCCGTGAGCCGACAAATACAGCGGCGCGGGACGGCATGGCCATCGGCTCGCATCTCGCGGGCATGGCGTTCGCGAATGCGTCGTGCTGCGCAGTTCATGCGCTGGCGCTGCCGCTGGGCGGGCGTTTTCACATTCCGCACGGCGTCATCACCGGCTGTTTCGCGGGTGAAATGATGCGGCACAACGCGCCGCAGTGCGTGGCGGACTTTGCGGAGTTCAGCGCCGCGCTGGGCTGGGGCACGCTATCGCCCGAGGCGTTTGCGGACAAGCTTGACGCCATCGCTGACAGTGTCGGTTTGCGTGCCGTTTTGCAAATGACGTCGGTTCCTGCCGTTGTCATCCCGGCGATGGCGGCCGATGCGGTGGCGAATCGCCGTCTCATGGACCCGAATCCCCGCGAGGTCAGCGTGGCGGATGCAGCCCGTATCTATCAAACCGTGCTTACCATCACCCCATGAGTGCTTGTTCATGAGTGCTTCGTCTTTTCAAATCGCGGCCCTTGCGGGGGACGGTATCGGCCCGGAAGTCATGCGGGAGGCGATTTCCGTGCTGCGGGCGGTGGAGAATCGTTTTTCCATTCGCCTGACGATCGTCGAGGCTCCGGTGGGTTGGGCGGGCATCGACAGCACAGGGCACGCGCTCTCGCCGGATGTGATGAACTTGTGCCAAAAAAGCGATGCCATCCTTTTCGGTTCCGTGGGCCTGCCTGACCGTGATGGTACCGTGCCAAAAGAGCAGCGCCCCGAGCGTGCCGCTCTTCTGCGACTGAGACAGGAGTTTGAACTGTATGCGAATCTGCGGCCCGTGCGGCTCTATTCACAGCTTGCACATGCTTGCCCGCTGAAGCCGGAACGCATCGCGGGCGGCGTAGACATGCTCGTCGTGCGCGAACTGACGGGCGGCCTCTACTTCGGCCAACCGAAATGCACCGAGACGCTCTCCGACGGTCAACGCCGCGCCGTGGACTCGATGGTCTATACCACGAGTGAGGTTGAGCGCATCGCTCGCGTGGCGTTTTATGAAGCGAGGGCACGGCGCCGGCATGTGACCAGCGTGGACAAGGCGAACGTGCTCGAATCCAGCGTGCTCTGGCGTGAAGTGGTCAGTGGTGTTGCCAGCGATTTCCCGGAAGTAACGCTGGAGCACATGCTGGCGGACAATGCTGCGATGCAGATGATCCTGCGCCCGGGCCGCTTCGACGTGCTGCTGTGCGAGAACACCTTCGGCGACCTGCTCAGCGATGAAGCCGCGGCGCTAGCGGGTTCGCTCGGCATGCTGCCCAGCGCCAGCCTCGGCGTGGGTGGCAACGCGGGGCGTTCGTTTGGCCTCTACGAACCTGCGGGCGGGACTGCCCCGGACATCACGGGAAAGGGCATCGCCAATCCCATCGCTCAGATCCTGTCCGCCGCGCTGCTGCTTAGGCACAGCCTCGGTTTGAGCGAAGCGGCCGATGCCGTCGAGCGCGCCGTGGCGGATGCCATCGCCGCTGGTTGCCGTACCGGCGATATCCGCGCTGCCAGTGATTCACCAGCCCTCAGCACTAGTGAGATGGGCCAAGCCATCGTGACCCACCTCCTCCACCCATGAGCATGAAAACACTTCTGAGCATGAAAACACTTCCCGATTTTTGGTTCGAGCCGCTTCCGTGGATGGACGGCCAATGGCATCCTGGGGGCGAAACCGTCACCGTTCGCAATCCCGCCACGGCGGATGTAATCGCCGACGTATCGCGTGCGAATGCCGCTGTCGTCACACGCGCCATCGAGGGCGCGGTGAAGGCCCAGCGCGAGTGGCGGGAAGTGTCTGCCGTCGAGCGTGGTATGGTGTTGAAACGTACCTCCGCACTGCTGCTGGCACGAAAGGATGAGTTCGCGCGGCTGCTCACCGCCGAGCAGGGCAAGCCGTATGCCCAGGCGGCGGGCGAGGTGGAATATGCCGCCAGCTTTTTCCAATGGTTCGGCGAGGAGGCACGGCGTGTTTATGGTCGTATCGCCGCGCATCCCGAGGCGGGGCGCGAGTTTTTTATCGAGCACAAACCAGCCGGCGTGGCAGGTCTCATCACGCCGTGGAACTTTCCCCTGGCGCAGGGTGCGAAGAAAATCGCCGCTGCACTCGCGGCGGGATGCAGTGCCGTGTGGAAGCCTGCGGAACTCACCCCGCTCATCGCTCTCGCCACCGGGCCGCTCATGCGTGAAGCGGGTCTGCCGGATGGCGTTCTGCAAATCGTGCCCGGGCGTGGCTCTGTGGTCGGCGCGGTGCTCGCGGAGCATCCGGCGGTGCGCGTGCTCAGCCTCACCGGTTCCACCGCCACCGGCAGCGCGCTCATGGTCGCCGCCGCGCCGAGCATCAAGCGGCTCTCGCTCGAACTTGGCGGCAATGCGCCCTTCATCGTTTTGCCGGACGCTGATCTCGACTTCGTCGCCGAGCAGCTCACGCGTCTGAAGCTGCTCGTCTCCGGCCAGGTCTGCGTCACCGCCAATCGCGTTTTTGTTCACGCCGATGCCGAGGCCGCGCTCGTGGAGAAACTCGCGGCAAAAATCAGCGCCGTACGTCTCGGCAATGGACTCGCCGACGGCATCGAAGCCGGGCCGCTCATCCATCGCCAGGCCTGCACGGAGATCGGCGGACTCGTCGAGCAAGCGGTGGCCGCAGGCGCGGAAATCGTGGTCCAAAATCGTAGCTACGAAGGGGATACGACTCTGCGCGAAGGTAGCTTTTTCCCGCCTACATTGCTCACCGGTGTGCGGGATGAGATGCGCGTGGCGCGAGAGGAAATCTTTGGCCCCGTCATCCCGCTGCTGCGCTACACCAGTGTCTCCGACGCCGTGCGCCGCGCCAATGACACGCCCTATGGCCTCGCCTCCTATGTGTATGGCCGCGACCTCGTGCAATGCCGCGCCGTGGCCTCCGCCATCGAGGCCGGAATTGTCGGTGTGAACGAATGGCGACCGCTGAAAGCCGAGATTCCTTTCGGCGGCATCAAACAGAGTGGCATCGGCGCAGAAGGGGGCGAAGAAGGCCTCCGCGAGTTCCTCGAAACCCAGGTGATCTCCATGCCGAAACCCATCATCGCATCATGAAACTTCGCTCCGAACAATGGTGGAACGACCCGTCCAATCCGGGCATGACCGCGCTCTATTTGGAGCGATTTCTCAACTACGGACTCACGCCGGGAGAACTGCAAAGCGGGCGACCTGTCGTCGGCATCGCGCAGTCGGCCAATGATCTCGCGCCGTGCAATCGCGCGCATTTGCAGACCGTCACGCGGCTGTGCGATGGCGTGCGGGACGCGGGCGGCGTACCTTTTGTCTTCCCCATGCATCCTTTGCAGGAATCCGTGCGGCGGCCCACCGCGGCGCTGGACCGCAATCTCGCCTACCTCGGCCTCGTCGAGGTGCTGCATGGCTATCCGCTCGATGGCGTGATTTTCACCACGGGCTGCGACAAAACCACGCCCGCTGCGCTGATGGCGGCGGCGACCACAGATCTGCCCGCGATCATCTTCAATGGCGGGCCGATGCTCAACAGCTACCTTGATGGCGAACTCGCCGGAGCGGGAACCATCATCTGGGAAGCGCGGCGCAGACTCGGCGCTGGCGAGATTGATGAGAAGAAGTTCATGGACCTGCTCGCCGCATCCTCACCCAGCGCGGGCCATTGCAATGTGATGGGCACAGCGCTCTCGATGAACTGCCTGGCCGAGGCGATGGGTATGGCCTTGCCCGGCAGCGCGAGCATTCCCGCGCCGTATCGCGAGCGCGGCCAGATGGCGCACGCGGCGGGGAAACGCATCGTCGAGATGGTGCGCGAGGATTTGAGACCGTCGCAGGTCATCACCCGCGCTTCACTGCTGAATGCCATCCGCGTGAACACCGCACTCGGCGGTAGCACAAACTGCCCGCCGCACCTGCTCGCCATCGCCAAACACGCGGGCGTGGCGCTGCAAATCAAGGACTGGGAAACGGCGGGATACGATCTGCCGCTGCTCGTCAATGTTCAGCCTGCGGGCCAGCATCTCGGCGAGGATTTTCACCGAGCCGGTGGCCTGCCCACCGTGATGAAGGAGTTGCTCAGGCACGGCTTGCTCGATGGCGACGCCTTCACCATCACGGGCCAAAGCACCGCCGCGAATGTGGCTGCTGCGCCCGCGCCGGATGGTGGCATCATTCGCAACGTCGAGTCGCCACTGCGCACCCAAGCGGGCTTCCTCGTGTTATCCGGCAATCTCTTTGAAGCTGCGCTCATCAAAACCAGCGTTATCAGCGCAGACTTCCGCCGCCACTACCTCAGCAAGCCCGGCGATGAGGACGCCTTCGAGTGCAAGGCGGTCGTTTTCGAAGGACCGGAGGATTATCACGCACGGCTCAATGATCCCGCGCTCGCGATCGATGCGGACACCATGCTCGTCATCCGCGGCACCGGAACACTCGGCTTTCCCGGCAGTGGCGAGGTGGTGAACATGCAACCACCCGATGCGCTGCTGCGGGCCGGCATCAAGGAACTGCCCACCCTTGGCGATGGCCGCCAGAGCGGCACCTCCGCGAGTCCCTCCATCCTCAATGCCTCGCCGGAAGCCTATGCGGACGGCGGTCTCGCCCGCTTGCGCACAGGCGACCGTGTGCGCGTGGATTTGAAAACCCGCCGCGTGGATGCGATTGTGCCCGAGGCGGAATGGCAAGCACGCAGCACCGCCGCCTTCACTACTCCACCGCCGAACGCCACGCCCTGGCAGCAACTTTACCGCAACCACGTTGGCCAGCTCCACACGGGCGCGTGTCTCGACTTCGCCTGCGAATATCGAGCCGTCTGCGCCAAGGTGCCGCGGCACAATCATTGAGAAAAATCCGAAACACGAAATCCGAAACCCACAAGAAACAAGCGACCCATGAAACTCATCCGCTTCGGCACACCTGGAAATGAAATGCCCGGCCTCATCCTCCATGATGGCCGCCACATCGACGCCTCGGCCATTGGCAGCGATTACGACGAATCGTTCTTCGGTGGCGATGGTCTCGCCCGTCTCGCTATCTGGGCCGAAAAGAATGCCGCCTCCGCTCCCACCATTCCCGCAGGCACGCGACTCGGCCCATGCATCGCTCGCCCGAGCAAAATTGTCTGCATCGGCCTGAACTACGCGGATCACGCGAAGGAATCCGGCGCTGACATCCCGAAGGAGCCGATTCTCTTTTTCAAAAGCACCTCCTCCCTGGTTGGCCCAAACGATGAAGTTGTCATCCCGCGTGGCTCCCAGAAGACAGATTGGGAAGTCGAGCTGGCTGTCATTATCGGCCAGCGCGCCAGTTATGTGAGCGAGTCCGATGCCATGCGGCATGTCGCCGGTTATGCGCTGCACAACGACTACAGCGAGCGCGAGTGGCAGCTCGAACGCGGCGGACAATGGGTGAAGGGCAAGAGCTGTGATACCTTCGCCCCACTCGGCCCATTCCTCGCCACATGCGATGAAATCGCTGAGCCGCACGCGCTGACGATGTGGCTGAAAGTGAACGGCATCACACGGCAGAACAGCAGTACCTCGCAAATGATTTTCGGCGTACCGCAGCTTGTCAGTTACATTAGCCAGTTCATGACTCTGTTGCCCGGCGATGTCATCAGCACCGGTACGCCGCCCGGTGTCGGCCTCGGCTTGAAACCCACGCCCGTCTTCCTCAAGCCTGGCGACGTGGTGGAACTGGGCATCGAAGGACTCGGCGAGTCGAAACAGCGCGCCGTCGCCTGCCCATGACCGCAAATCACCACGCCATGCGCCTGCACGGTCGTGATGCCGCTCGAGGCGATTGCAATATCCGATGATTGGCCGAATCCCGAATCAAGAAAACCAAGCCCCATGAACACCACTTCCTTCAACCTGTCCCACAAAACCGCCGTCATTACCGGAGGCGCATCCGGCATCGGACTCGCCATCGCCAAGCGCTTCGCCGCGCATGGAGCGGAGGTCGAAATCCTCGACCTCCAACAAGCCGCGCTCGATACCGCCGTGGCCGAACTTCGCGCCGCCGGCCACTGCGCGCATGGCGAGTGTTGCGATGTCAGCGAGCCCGCTTCGGTGGACGCCGCCTTTGCACGCATCCTCTCGCGGCACGCACGCCTGCACATCCTCGTGAACAACGCCGGCATCGCCCATGTCGGCAACGCCCTCACCACCACGCCCGAGGACTTCGCACGAATCCAGCGCGTGAACGTCAACGGCGTCGCCCACTGCACCCAGGCTGCGTTGCGGCACATGACCACGCAAGGCGGTGGCGTCATCCTGAATCTCGCAAGCACTGTCGCTCAAACGGCCGTCGCCGACCGTTTCGCCTACTCCGCCAGCAAAGGCGCGGTGCTCGCCATGACCTACTCCATCGCGAAAGATTTCCTCGCCCAAGGCATCCGCAGCAACGCCATCCTCCCCGGGCGTATCCACACACCTTTTGTGGATGGGTTCATCGCCAAAAACTATCCAGGCCAAGAAGCCGAGATGTTCGACAAGCTCAGCAAGACAGTACCCATCGGCCGCATGGGCCAGCCCGACGAAGTCGCCACCGCAGCGCTCTTCTTGTGCAGCGACGAAGCCAGCTTCATCACCGGCAGCGCCTACCCCGTAGACGGAGGCACGCTCACGCTGCGGTGAGCAGATGGAAATCTGGCTAAAACGGCTGCCATTGATTTCTCCTTGAGCAGCCCGCCCACTTGTATGTTGAAGGATAGGAATCGATGAGAAATGAGAATAAGCGAAACCATGATACCCATCCTAATGCTGTTTGCGATTCTATCGTCGTTCGCAGACGCCGCCCCGCGTTCGGGGCAACCCCCAAACATCCTCCTCGTCATGGTCGATGTCACACTTACGGTATTACGAACCTCGGAAGATGCCAAAGTAGGTATGCTGAGCAATGTGGTGGGTAAAGTTGAAAGGAATATAACTCACGGTGAGTGCATATTGATCAGTGCATATTGATTTGCGAATGGCATTGAACAGGGACGGGTTTATTGACGACCACTCTTAGCGTTTGTCGAGGTTCTGTTTGAGTTCTCGAAGTTCGGCTCTCAATCGCTCATTTTCTTCCTTGAGCTGAGTTCCAAATTCAGGCCTATCTGCCTTGCTGCGTTCCAGCTCAGGCTCAGGCTGCATTTCGGCAGCCAATCGCTTTTTGGCTGCATGCAGGTCGCGCTCGATGTCTTTTGCTTTTGTCATGAGCTTGTGAGCCAGATCATGCTCCTCGGCGAACTTGAGGTGTTCGGCTGCAACTCTTAGATGATGCAAACGTTGACCGACCCTTTCGAGCTTTTCTATTTGTGCTCGAAGTTCAGGGCGATGTTCGCCTCTCTTAGCGTGTTGATCCCGGATTTTCTTGAGCGCTCGTTCAATGTCGGCGATTTCTCCGCGAACGTTCATCAACTCCGACTCATCGGCGTGCTCGTCTCGCATGATTCGCTCTTTGTTAAGCAGATCTTGCAGCCGGTCCTTGAGCTGGAAGGCTTCTTTGTCGATGCCCAGAGCGAATTCCTTTTCTCGCCTGCCGCTGGAGTTCGCTTCTAATCGCTCCGCCATTTCCAGGAGTTTTGCAGCTTCATCCTGGATACGCTGGGCTTGATCCTTGTTCCCTTGTTCTGCCAAAAGGGCCGCTTTGGTTTGCATTGCTTGTGCCCGTTCTCGCAACTCGTCGACTTCAGATGCGAAGAGTGTTCCACCGCTAATGAAAAGCAAAAGTGCGAAAATTACTTTTGTAAAGGCTGTGAATTTCATGAGTTTGTCCTTCCGTATATTTTTTCGGGGCAAGAATATTGAACAATAGCTTTGCTAAGGCAGTCTGTGAGTTCGGCAACCTATTTCTGGGTTTGCAGCTACTACCTGAAGGTATGGTGAACATTATTCTAGCACATTAAGTCGTGAAAGGTCTGATAAGGTTGGCTTGAATCCCTTGAATCGTGGCAGCCACCAAGTCGGATCAAAATCGCCGACCCTGACTCATTCTCGTCCCGACACGCCAGCGGCAATGGCAAGGCTGGCCCGCTAGTTCCCGACATTTCGGATCAGCCTTCAACCAACGATCACGCTTCAACGTGAATCCGACTCAAGCTAAACAGATCGACTGCGACCGAACCATTTTAGAAAACTCCAGAATATCTTCGCACTCTGTACGGTAGAGAGCGAGCGTTCCCACTAAAACGAGCCCTCGGCTTGCGCTTTGGTTAACTTCGGGCCATGTTCATCAACCACATACCGATGCTTGAGAATCACTAGCACACCGTCGGCGAGTCGCAAGCGTTCCATCGCCCAGAGCATGGCCTCAAGAAGGCGGTACGACGGACTTCCAGTCCGTTGGGCATCTGAAGACGTTCGCAGATGCGTTGGCCGCAGCGCGCCTGTGCGACCAGCTGCCTCGTGCGATCTGCTATCTGATGAAGCGCGAGGCGGTCGACATCGCGTACGACCGGAGCAAGTAATCCGTCTGGTGTGTCGACTGCGGTGGCAATGTGGATGTTGTCGTAGCTGTGGATTCCGTCTTGATACCAGCAGGCGTTGAGGTGCATGGACGAGTGGTCAAGGAGATTCTGTCATGACCAACTACTTCGACGGAGTCG
>JBIKLJ010000147.1:0-12567 GCA_044359895.1 Pirellula sp. | reverse complement strand
ACGTGGTCTGAGTCGATGGACTCAAGTTGCGTCTCAGTTAGGAAAGGCAACTCCTGAGACTCTGGCTCATGTCAACTTGATCCATGCACTGATCAATCACAACGACTTTATCACCATAAGGTAAAAACGAAATGAATCCCTTTCATTCTGTCCATTGCAAGTCGCATCGACGATCATTTCTTTCCGATGTTGGTATGGGATTTACTGGACTGGCGCTGGGTGCCATGCTCGCGAAAGACGGAGTGTATGGATCCGAGGATACCCACGCATGGCAGCCTCCTAACGGGTTACCTCACTTTGCACCGAAAGCAAAGAATGTAGTTTGGTTGTTCATGAATGGTGGCGTGTCGCACATGGAGAGCTTCGACCCCAAGCCGGAGCTGACCAAGCACGCGGGCAAAACCATTGCGGAATCTCCCTACAGCGATGCTCAAAATCCGGAGAAGCTCAAGCTCGCGCGGGTTACCGTCATCAATGACGCGAATGGTCAACAACGCAATACACTTTATCCTTTGCAAGTCGGCTACAAAAAGTATGGTCAATCTGGAATCGAGCTCAGCGATTGGGTACCGCATGTAGGCAGCTGTGTCGATGACATCGCGATCATTCGATCGATGTGGACAACGGATGACAATCACGGCGCCCAAACGCAGTTTCATTCTGGACGACACATGCTGGATGGCGAATTCCCAACCTTGGGAGCCTGGGTTCATTATGGTCTTGGAAGCCTGAACGAAAATTTGCCTCAGTTTATCTCGATCGGTAACCGCGAGTATTGGAACGTCAAAGATGGGCACTATCTTGGGCCTGCCCACGATGCGATTCCCATTCGGGTAGATCCTAACAACCCATTAGATTTCGCCAAACCCATGAATGGGATGTCCGAAGAAGAGCAACGAATCGGCTTTGATCTGGCCTTGGAACTGAACCGCCACAAAGGAGTGGAATATCCTGATGATGCGTCCCTGGCTGCACGTATCAAATCGTACGAGTTAGCGTTTCGTATGCAAACTTCAGTTCCAGACGTATTGAATTTGAATGCCGAAACGGCCGAGACTCAATCGATGTATGGAATCGATGAACCAGAGACACGGGAATTCGGGATGCAAATGCTGGCGACACGACGATTTCTGGAGCAGGGCGTTCGATTTATCCAAGTTCAACATGGTGCGGGAGGGGCAGGTGTATGGGACGCTCACGGAGGCCTAAAAGCAAATCACGAAAAGAACTTTAAAGCTGTGGATAAGCCGATTGCCGGCCTGCTCAAAGATTTAAAGCAACGTGGCTTACTTGATTCCACAATCGTCCTTTTCGCCAGCGAGTTTGGTCGGACTCCTGGAACTCAAGGTGCCGACGGTCGTGACCATCATATTTATGGTTTCAGCGTGTGGATGGCAGGAGGGGGAATTCGGGGTGGAATCGTCCATGGAGCAACGGACGAAATTGGTTTTCATGCCGTTGAAAATCGACATTACGTCACCGATATTCACGCTACGATTTTGCATCAGCTGGGGCTGGATTCCCGCAAACTAGAAATACCTGGTCGAAAGCGGTTGGACATGGATCACGGCCAAGTCATCCGCGATATCCTAGCCTAAACGTAGTTTAGGTGTTTTGGGTGGCGTTACTTGCGTCGGCCATTCGGAAAGTCCCGAAATCCTGCGGTGCTTATTTTTTGGTCCTTTTGATCTTGACCTGCATTCGTCAATTTGCGATTCCCTAGCGTTTGTGTTTCCGTGGGTCGCTTTTCGTGCACAAATTCTAGTATGGCATTCTCCAGAACCAGTCGAATCGATCGAAGGCGCCGCGTTATGCTGGATGCCGTCGCTGCGGATGCAGAATATGCAGTAGAAAGTGTACGCGCCAAAAAACGTTCGCTCGGACGCGAGAAACAGGATTCGTTCGACGATCCATTCAACGGAACCAAGTATCGTGACCCAGGCTACAGCCAAGCCGTTCGACGTACTTGCCAACAGCGGATGGTGCAACTGATCCCCATTCGCCGAGGAACCCTCACGGTAGTTCTTGTTGGGATGTGGATGACTTGGGTCGGGCTAGTTTTGGCTCATTATTGGCTCCATGTTCCAGCTGCTGCGATTGCAGTCGCACCTGAGGCGTCAGTATCGACTGCTTCTGCATCGTTGCCAGTTAAGGCAGCTGCTAGCGTGTCTACCAAGCTGCCTATTTTCGAGCTGTTTAATCTTCGCTCTTCCAACAGTATCGCGCATTGGCTTACATGCCAGTTGTGGATGCTGACTGCCTTAGCTGCATGGATGAACTTCCAGCTTCGACGTCACAAGTTAGATGACTACCGCGCACGCTATCGCATTTGGGCTGTCCTAGCCTGTGCCGCTCTCTTTTCGAGCTTCGATGCCTCCAGTTCTTTTTTATACCTGCTTGGTATGAGCATCGACGGATGGACGCGAAGCGAGATTGGATACGGCGGCTGGCCGCTGGTGTTGGCAACGTTCGCTTCCTTGATTGGCATCCTTGGTATCCGATTGTGCAATGAATTAAGGACGGTGCCGGGAAGTGTCGCATTCTGGTTGACTGGCCTCTTGGCTTGGGCTATTTCAGCCTTGTTGGGCACGGGATTGCTAAAGACATCTTGGAATACTGCCACCGTGGATTTGATCGTGGGTTCGTGTTGGCTGGGTGGCATTCTGTTGGTGTTTCAAGCAACTGGCGTTTATCTAAGGCAAACGTACATTGCTGCCCAAAAGCGATTCCTCGAACGCAACGGAATGAACCTTCAACCCATTCGCTTCAAGGCACCTCAGCTCAAACTACCTTTCCAACGAAAGAAAAACGATTCTGACGAAAACGAACAGAGTACATCGGATCGAAAATCACGCAAAGATAAGCTTGACGAGACGCCTGCCAAGCAAGGTTGGAAAATGCCTTGGGGCCGCCGATCCAATGATATTTCCCAAGACGATGAAGACGTAGACCCATCGGAAAATCGCTCCACCTCGACCAAAGCAAAGATGAAATTGGAGCCCTCCGAAAATCAAGAGACTCGGTCGGTGAAACCTAAGTCGCGGCTGTTCGGACTGATTCCAAATCGCTCGGAACAAAACGAACGGCTAGAAGAACAACCGATCCGAATCGACGAAGGCCCGGAAGTTGACAACGGATTAACGAAAAAGCCGGGCTGGTTCGGAATTGGCGGTAACCGCTCAAAGGCTGAACGTAACAGCGTCGAACCTAACGGCGCCGAACGTATTGTCCCATCGACCGACTCCCAATCACGCCGCCCAAGCTCTTCTTCGGTAGCGGCTGTCACTAAGGCAAATGATGATTCGCAAGACGATTCCGATCTTGCCAAAAAATCGATTTGGTCTCGACTTCGACGCCAAAAGCAAGCTGTACCGGGCGTTGCTCAGAAGGCGAAGGATCCAAGTCAGAAATCTTCGTGGCTATCTTTTGTATCCCGAAAAGCCAAATCCATCGGTAGCGGGCAAACAACTGTCTCACTCGCTACCAAGAAGCAACCCAAATCAGGCCAAAACAGGCCCGTTATGCGCCGTCTGTTTGGTCTTCTTGACGGCCTCAAGTTGAAGCCGCCGGGTGAAGAAAATCCTCAAGATCCAACGCGACCCACAAAATCGGTAGCTAGCGGCCCAGTCCCCGTGAAACCAAGCCAAACCTTGCCGTCCACTCAATCGAATGTTGAGGAGGACGATGACTACGATGACTTCACTTCAAACGGTCGCCCCTTAAGCAAGGCAGAACGAAAACGACTCAAGCGAATGCAACAAGACGATCGACGTGCTGCCTAAGCTACGACCTTATCAAGGGTAGTAAACTAGCTCCATCGCAATTTGGCGCTTGTCCGCAAACTCGATTAAGCAGTTCGGAAAACACGATCGATCGACAATCGGATGTTTCAACAAGACGCTTGGGAGTCCTGACTCAAAAAGCCAATCGCTAGCGGTTCTCGAACTGCAATGGGTTCGTTGGTACTTTTTGATTGTCCGGCTGCCTTAAAACCAAGTCGGGGCTCGAGCTTTCACAATAGGTCTCCATAGGTGGGCAGGAACAAACTAGGTTTCTGTCCCCGTACACATTGTCCACTCGGCCAACGGGTGGCCAATACTTGACGCGATAATCGTGATCTGGATCTGGGCAAATCGCTTCGCGACGCGAGTAGTTCCGCAGGCCTTCTTCGTCCAGCACGAAATCTAAGGTATGAGGAGCATTGCAAAGCGGGTTGTCGTTCGCAGGCCAAACCCCATCTCGCACCTTTTCGTATTCGGTAAAGATAAGATTCATCGCGCGACAAAATCGCTTGATCTCGCTGAGCGATTCGCTTTCGGTAGGCTCGATCATTAGAGTTCCCGCAACGGGGAACGACATGGTGGGTGCATGGAAACCAAAATCGATCAAACGCTTGGCGATATCATCCACGGAGACATGCCCCTCATCGTTCATGACGCGAGTATCCAAAATGCACTCATGAGCGATCAAGCCATGGTTGCCCGTATACAGAATCTTGTAATTCGCCTTCAAATGGTGCGCGATATAGTTGGCGTTTAGGATCGCGACTTGGGTTGCTCGTCGCAATCCTTCTGCACCCATCATCCGAATATACATCCAAGAGATCGGCAGAATGCTACCGCTGCCGAATGGTGCCGAGCTGACGACGGGTCCGAGCCGATCGTGATGTGTGCCATCTTTAGGAAGGAACGGCGCCAAATGCGCTCGCACTCCGACTGGCCCCACCCCTGGCCCGCCACCGCCATGAGGGATACAGAACGTCTTGTGGAGGTTCAAGTGAGACACGTCGCCGCCAAACTTGCCAGGTTTGGCAACTCCGACCAACGCGTTCAAATTCGCGCCGTCAATGTAGACTTGCCCACCTGCATCGTGAACTTTCGCACATACCTCCGTCACTACTTCTTCGAACACACCATGGGTCGATGGATAAGTGATCATGATTGCCGCAACTCGCCCTGGATACGCTGCAATCTTTGCATCCAAATCAGCCAAATCGACGTTGCCTTGTTCATCGCATTTGATGACGACCACTTGCATATTGACCATTTGTGCGCTGGCAGGATTTGTGCCGTGGGCGCTGCTTGGGATCAGGCAAATGTTTCGCTGGGTGTCTCCGCGTGATTCGTGGTATTGCTTAATGGCAAGCAACCCCGCATATTCCCCCTGCGAGCCCGCATTGGGCTGAAGCGAGATCGCATCGTAACCCGTAACGGCACACAGCATCGACTCCAGTTGATCGATCATTTCGCGGTAACCGGTCCACTGATCCGCGGGTGCGAAGGGATGGATCGAATTGAATTCAGGCCATGTCACCGGTGTCATCTCCGTGGCTGCATTCAGCTTCATCGTGCAAGACCCAAGCGGAATCATGGCTCGATCCAAAGCGATGTCCATTTCCGACAAGCGGCGAAGGTATCGCATCATTTCGGTTTCGCTGCGATATTGATGAAAGACGGATTGCGTCAAATATTCGTCATCTCGAAACACTTCATTCGGCAAAACGGATTGATCGTTTGCCTCTAGTTCATTCCCTCCGAAAAATCCTAGGATCGTAACAAGTTCTTGCTCCGAAGTTGTCTCATCGAGCGAAATACTGATGTGCGATGCATCGTACTTGCGTAGATTGAAACCAGCGTCGCGGGCCAATTTCAAAATAGAATCCGTGGATGCGCCGGTTTCGAGGGTCAGCGTGTCGAACACCTGGTCGCAGACGATTTTCGCATGGAGCTTCCGCAGGGATCTCGCCAACCGCATGGTTAGCCCGTGCACTCGAGAAGCGATCGCCCGCAGTCCCTCCGGGCCGTGGTAGCAAGCATAAAGAGTCGCCATAATGGCCAACAAGGCTTGCGCCGTACAAATGTTGGAGGTGGCTTTTTCGCGACGTATATGCTGCTCTCTTGTTTGAAGCGCCAGCCGGAATGCGGGCTTGCCATGCGCGTCGATCGATTGTCCAACCAGCCGTCCAGGCAACGTTCGCTTGAACGCATCCTTGGTCGCAAGAAATGCCGCATGAGGGCCACCAAAACCAAAGGGTACACCGAAGCGTTGCGTATTGCCGACAACCACATCCGCACCCAGTTCTCCGGGCGATTTTAGCAGAGTCAACGCCAATACATCGGAAGCCATGACCACCATCGCGCGATTTTGGTGAGCTGCTGCGATATGTTCTGAGAAATCGCCCACCGATCCATCCGTTGCGGGGTACTGAACCAGAGTTCCGAATACATTGGTCCAAACGGGCACTGGCTTCGCTTGGTCGAAAAGCTGAACCTGAATTCCCAAGGGTTCGGCTCGCGTGCGAATCAGATCAATGGTTTGAGGATGACATCCGGTGGAAACCAAAAAGCAGGTTGCGGTAGACTGCTTGCTCGATCGAAGGCAAAGAGCCATGGCTTCCGCGGCTGCTGTCCCCTCGTCCAGCAACGATGCGCCAGAGATATCCATGCCGGTCAATTCGCAAATCATGGTTTGGAAATAGAACAGGATTTCAAGCCGCCCCTGGGAAATCTCGGGTTGGTATGGCGTGTAGGCCGTATACCACGCTGGATTCTCAAGCACGTTGCGTTGGATGACCTTGGGAGTAAACGTCCCATAATAACCGAGCCCGATAAAGCTCTTGAGAACGCGGTTCTTGTTTGCAATCGATCGCAGTTCTTCCAAAGCCTGCTCTTCCGTGACGCCGGCTTGCAGTTGCATGCGAGTGTTGTCTGCAATGTTGGATGGTATCACTGCCGAAGTTAGCTCGTCCAGCGAATGGTATCCCAATTCATGGAGCATGGCTTCGATTTCATGCTGACGTGGACCAATATGGCGACTTACAAAGGGCGAAAACAAAGAATGTGCGTTCGACAGAGCCATGAACTTGCCTCATGAAAACGGGGATAGAGAACGGTTTGGGACGATCAGGTTGACCCCATTTGCAAGCCAGCTCAGCCAGCCTCGAATGCGCATCAACGAACACCTTTTGCTCCTCATGAAGCTTCGGTATCCAACTCGCCCCTCTGTCCGTTTACCTGAGAGATCTCGGCACGCGTGCCTTTCCCCTTCGGTGGATTGCTCGCAGTTGAGTGAACTGCGGAATCGCTCTCCAGAGACGAAGAAGTGCTGGCGGTTCTTTTGCCTGAGCGGTTCAGGGCCCCTTGCGCCTTCGGCGTTTTGAATCGTGTCGTGACCGACTTGACCAAAATCTCTCCCACCAGATTACCTTCGTTCTTACATTGTAGCCGCTAGGATATGGAACCTACAAGCATAAATGATTACCGCCGGATCCGAATCGCGATCCATTCCTTAAGAATCATGCTGATCTTTTCTAATTCACTCACTCTGGGGAAAAAGTCTTGAACAAGCAACGGGCCCGAGCCGCTTCGATAATCAGCCGCCAAAGGCTCTACCTGAACCCCGGCTTGTTCGGCGAGTCTCATCGCTCTAGGTAAATGGAATGCACTGGTAAGCAGGCCACAACGGCAGTCCTTCCACCATTCCGGGTGATCTCGTAACGACGCAAGCTCAGAAAAAGTGTTTTGTCCCGGGATTTCAAAAATGTTTTCGTCTGGAATACCTAACGCATTCCAGATGATTCGCGTTTGCTCGCTGGGATCGTTCCCCGGTTCAAAGCTACCTGACAAAGCGCCTCGGATCGCCATGGAATCTCCAGTGGCAATCAGGTTTTTAGTTTGGCCTTGCAAGAATAGGATGGCTGCGTACCCAACTCGATCGCCAGCGTCACTCAATTGGGCACGACCATCTGGAGTTTTTCCGGTGCCGCCACCCAACACGACCACATAATCGAACGGCTTATCCGACGTCGGTATGTTCGTGGAAACCAAACTTTCCCAGTATCGAACGACAGGTGATGCGACAACCGAAATACTCGCGATCCATAGAAATGCAACCAAACCAATCAAAAGCCAGCCCGCTCCTTTTTGACCTCTTCGCAACGAAACCAAACCAACCCAAAGTACAACCATCAGTAACACGAAGTAAGGTTGGACAAAAAGAGTTAAAAGCTTCTCGGTCGAACTTTTACCGCTGATCGTCGCCGTTGCAATCAATGGAAGGCCAAGAATGCAGGAGGCAATTTGAAACGCAGGCTTCCACCAATCGCTCCAAGGGGCTGAGCCATTTTGAGTGATCAAATCAGATCGGGTCATTTCTCGGGAAGCCTTATAAAACCTTGCCAGTCCGTGGGAGCTGATCGACCATGTTGTGCAATAAAGACGGTCAAGAAGTCCTTCACTCTGTCTTCGGCAGGAACCTGATGTAGCATTCGAAAGGCCTCGCTCCAGTTTCCGTCTTGCAGTCCATCTAAGGCTTTTTCATAAGCGGTGATGTGAGCATTGCTCAGCAGTTCATTCGGGCCCTCGGGGGGAAGTAATTCACTGACCATCAGCGGAGTCGACATTCCGACCGGCAATACGCGAGCGACTCGACGAGTGCGTGCGATACTGGGATCCACTTCGCTTCGAACGCGACTGGCAGTAGCCTCATCCATTAAGATCGGGGCTCGCAATTGCTTGGTCATGCTTTCCAAACGCGAGGCAAGATTTACCACGGGACCAAACACGGTCACCTTCACTTGGTCGACGGTTCCAATCCGACCTGCCACCGCTTTACCTGTGGCAATACCCAGCCCCGCACGAAATCCGGCCAACGGATGATTATCAATAATGGCAGACGCTTCAAATTCCGCGCGAATTGCAAGGGCCGCTTGAGCTGCCTGCAAAACCGAGCTTTTTTGTTCTAAGGGCCAGCCCCAAAACCCCATGGCAGCGTCCCCATGAAAATCGCCGACAACTCCGTTTCGATCCAAGATGTGGTGGGTCATCACCCCTAAAGCATCGCTAACACGTCGAAGCAGTTCCAAGAGCTTGTCCCCGGACTCCTCGCTCTGGCGTGAGAATCCTCGCAGGTCGCAAAACAGGACCGATACATTTGCCTCGCGCGGGGCTAGCACTTCATCTGGGTCACGGGCCGCCAGCGCCTGTTGAACGACCGGTGCAAAGAACGGTCGAAGCGAATCTTGACGGCGCTGCAGCATTCGTGTCTGCCGTAACGAACCTAAGGTGGTCGCAGTCAGTTCTGCAAACTTCAGGTCATCTTGCAAATCGACGGCAATGGCCGAGGTAGCGTCGCGTGCATTTTGAGGAAGCAGGTTGGAAAAATCTCCGGCAACATAGATCGCCCATCCCGGGCAGGACTCGCTATTGATTGGGGTGCAAAACGCCCAATCCACATTCTCGCTCTGAGTGTAGGAAGACTGAGTTGCTTCGATGGCGCGGCTCCAGACGTGCAGCACACTCTCGCGGCTCGAGGTCGCCTGGTGAATAAGCTGTGCCGAGGGAGAGAATTGATGCCCACCAAGATTCCTGGAATCCCAGTGCAGCAACCGAATTCCGAACGGATTATTTTCGCTGAGAGATTTAACTGGAGCCGGCTTATTAAAGTCCATGGAGCAGGCCGTCGTATCGCTGCGCTGGTCCGCCACGATGGCAACAAAGTTTGCTTGTTGGATGCCTTGCATAAGAACGTTTACGACCCGAACGCACATTTCCTCATCGCTGGCGCTGCTGGAGATGATTTCGGGTACTCGGCTTAGTACTTCAATGCGGCGGTCGGCATCGCGATAACGAGCTTGACGCAATTGAGTCGAAGCGTAGGTGTGCTCGGTCAGGGCCGGTGCGTCTTCCTGTTGAGCCATGACCCGGACCCGCTGATCCACCAAACTGAATGTCGTCTGGCCTATGACGAAGTGATCGCCGATTCCAATCGCGAACTCATCTTGTCGCAGGCCTTTGTAGAAAATTGGATTTCGAGCATCTAACGTGCGAACGACTTGCAACCGAGCCCCATTCCAAGTCAACGAGGCATGGCAGCGAGAAATACGATCGTCCCATGGCACCGACCATCCCGTAGCGGTCCGGCCAAGTACGACAGGCTTGGGAGGAATGCTCTCTTTGGGAAGTGGTCGGCGCCAACGATCGGAAGGGGTTGGTCCTTGTGCAATCAAGTCAGGCATGAAGCAACGGTATGGGTAGAGGTTGGTTGGGGTAGGCTCTACTCTAGCCAAAGGCTGCGGTTCGGACTAGCTCGAAGGCGATTCAATTTCGCTAAGTTATGGCTCGGCGTTTTGCATCTGATGACGATGGAAGACGCCGACACTTTTCGCGGTAAATCGCTCGGGGAGGGTTTCGAAATGCTCAGCTTGTTTGCGTTGGAACAACCCATTCACTCACTGCCGGTGCATCCACGGGCGCCTTGGCACGACGGCGGCGGCGTGGCTTATTGGTAGCCCATTCTTTGGTCATTGCCTCAAAGACTTCTGGGCTTTCGTACCGAACAATATTCTTTCCTTCAGGAATCGGGCCAATCAGGCCTTTGAATATTGGCATTCCGCGAAGATCGAGATCGGTACTACTATCATCGATGCCGGTTTGGGAATGGGTATGAAGAATAACTTCCGCACTATGAAAATCACGGATCTTGAGCGAGCCATCTTGAGCTCGTGTAACGACTCGGAAAACATCTTTTTTTGCCATGACTCAGCTCCGTAGGTATCTCAAAAATGCAGTGCTTCAGGCTCCTTCCTGCTATGAGGGGATAGCGATCGAAAACGCTCGTTGCATCCTTGCAGCGGATTCTCCCCGGACACCCAAGTTATCGGCAACCTGTCATGTAAAGATGTAACGGATTGATAAGCCTAGACGTCTACGGAACCTTGGGCGCAATGCGGACACATAGATCGATCGTTACGTACCGTACGATCGCGCGACAACTAATCTTGAGCAGTCGCGGTGTGCTCCAGATGCAACAGGCCTCGTAACCCTTCGAGCACGCGTTGGAAGCGAACCTTGGTACGATCGACCGCTTGAGTTGCTTGATTGTCTTGCGATCGTTTCAACTGAAGCTCGCGAGGAGACATCTTCTTGCGTCCGCTTGCGATCTCCATCTCTTCGCGTTGCAATCTCTGATTCCGCTGCGACTCGGAGCCAAGAAAGGTGGTGTAAAGCGTCTCCATCATTTGCAGAGCTTTGTTGTATTTTCCGAGTCGGTATTCACAATCGCGAACTTGGATAATGATGTTGGAACCGGGAACGATACCACTTCGCTGCGCCGCATCGAGCAACTGAGTGAAGGCCCCCATGTCTAGGATCTTGTCCCGTTCCGCAGTCTCGGACACCAATTTGTTTTCGTCCTTGGTATGGGAGTCGGTTCGATTGGCTTCTTCGCTAGTCGACTCGTTCCCTTCTTGTTGACGCAACACGAGTCGAAGAATACGTCCCTTGGCGGCTGACTTCAGGAACTTGTCTTTTGGTATAGGGAGCATATGCTTTTGATCGAACCAAGTCAGAACTCGAACGGAGTTATCGATGAAAGCTGGATCATCGATTTGGATCACATGCCCTAAACCGTTTGAAAACAGGACCATCCGCTTGCCGCTTTCTAGTTGATGTTCGGCATCGACCGGAACAAATTCGAAATGCGGTTCGAGAATTTCGCGAACCTCTTGCTCCGACGTGGCCAAGGCAAGCTCCTGTCGCAATTGATTTTCAAACTTCTCGGCTTGCGAAACACTCAGGGCGCTCGCAGCTGCGTACTCGGGCCTGGGCGAGTGCTCTGGCTTGGGCAAAGAGATGTTTGCTGCTGGCGCACTTGGTTTTGTTTTTTTCGACTGAATTGTCAATAAAGATATCAGCTCGTCGAAATGTTCAACAGCGTCGGAGGCTTTACTCTGTCGCTTTCGCTGTTGCGAATCGCGAACATTTGGAAGTTCGATGTTTGCTTCCCCATCAAGCAGTGATTTCCGACTTTCGATGTACGTTTGTCGGATCTTTTGGAGTTCGATAAGTGTTTGGCTTACCTCACCGGCATCGAAGTACGTTCGGGCTTGTAAAAGCGAAGCAGCGCACCGCGAGCCTCGCAGAAGCTTGTAAAGCTCATCAAAAGATTCATCGATGGTCATGGTCTGTACTTGCACTTACCAAAGGCTGAGTCGGGAGACCTATTGTAGCCAAATTGCGATTGGGATTTTGGTTGAATTGACTCAGCCGGCAAAAGTCAAAGTAGTTGGTACATTCCATCTGCCGTTCACTCGACGTTCCAGCGAAAGCTGGATTGCGGACGGCACGGCGGAGCATGGCTGCTGCCTTTGCCGGCTGTTTCTAATTTGTCATTGCCAAAGTACTTTTGTCTTTTCCGGAGCAGGTAAGTGCTTTTATTCGGATGAACCTTCGCCAGTTGAACCTTGGCTAACGGAATCTTTTCGGCTAAACTCTGGTCACTCGGACATGGTTGAAGACTTCCAGTCGAAGACCATGTTGAGCAAAATCGGGCCGTAGCGCAGCCTGGCTAGCGCGCTACCTTGGGGTGGTAGAGGTCGTGGGTTCGAATCCCGCCGGCCCGATTAGCGAAAACCCTGTAATTCCTAAAGGATTACAGGGTTTTTTCGTTTTCTGTTCCTAGTAATGTCGCTGATGCGCGTGACGATTTCCCAGGCGAACCATGTCTCGACAGCGAGTTGTAATAGTAAACAGGCTGCCGTACGATGGTCGTGGAGAGTAACCACAGGCG
>JBIKLJ010000027.1:0-36951 GCA_044359895.1 Pirellula sp. | reverse complement strand
CGACCGAGTCACAATCGTTGCGGTATCGTTTCCGTTAAAAATCTTGCTCGACGCAGTGATACTGCCTGTTAGAAGAACTGGAGTAATGTCCGCGGTCGTTGTTTCGTTGCCGGTAACCGAATAGTTCGCTGCGTCAGCCCCTGACAGAGCGTAGCCGGTCAAGGTTACCGTCTTACCCGCTCCAACATTCTTGGTATCGAACGCGCCTGATGCCGAACCAGTGACCACGTCGCTCAACAAGATTCCAGACAACACAACCGTTGTGGTTGCACCGGTGGTCGCGTCATAAACGCGATTCGCTGCAGTACCGGCTGCGGTCAAAGCTGCTTGAGTGATGTTGGCAGTGGCCGTTCCAGCAGCCCCCACGGTGTAGTTCAGGGCGTCAGCCCCAACGAGTGTGACCGTTCCGATGGTGACTGTCTTGCCATTGGCAACGTTCTTGTCCGCAAAGGTCCCCGAAGCGGTACCGGTAACGGTATCGCCGGAGAAGACACCAGAAAGATTGACGGTCACCGAAGCTCCGTCGAGCGCATCGTAGACTTTGTCGGCGGCCGTTCCGGATGCGGTCAGAGCAAACGGGGTGATGTCAAAGGTTGCGATGGCAGATTGAGCGGCGTTGTTACCTGCGTTGGCGGCCGAGAAGGCTTGAACGAAGTAGGTTCCAACATTTTCAGGAGCATCGATCACCGTTGTTCCGGCCGCATCGCTGTAGAACACAAACGATAGGGCTGGCAGCGGATCGTTATTGCCGGTGATCGAAGCGGAAGGAACGTATGCAGCGTTGCTGTATACGGCATTGCCTGAAGTGATCGTAACTACAGGAGTTACTGTTGCAACAGGTATGATACCAGGTGAACCTCGATCATTGACGTTAAACACCGAGACAGCTGGTGCTACGACCGTATCAGGATTGGATGCGCCATCCACGCCCACAACAGAACTTACCCAGTTTGCACCGAGATCATTATCCGATGCGATACTCTTGACGTAAATACTTACGCCTGCTGCGATGACCGGCCATGGAGCAACGTCATCGTAATTTGCTCGATCGATCGTTGCGTTCGATGTGTCCCTCAAAACAAGATCCTCGTTCAACGTCCCTACCGCCGATGGTGTATCGGCAAGATCACCCCAGTAGATGGGGACAACAAGGGCCTCAGCGGGTACATTCCAAAGATCACGGAAACCAGCGGCATCTAGTGCAACCGTTCTAGCCGCGTTGCCGAAAGCAATGTTGCTGAAGAAAACGGCGACCTGCCCAGGTGCAAGAATCGTGTTGGAAGGAATCTTCCCCCAATCGGTACGGTCTTCATCGTCGAAGGACCATCCACTCAAGTCCGCTGGTACCGATCCACGGTTCACGACTTCGATCCATTCGGCTTTGACGCCGTTAGAACCTGGTCGGTACATCAGTTCCGAAATGATCACATCGGCAACTTCGCTGTCAGTTACGGAAACCGATGCTGTACCAGCCACAAAGCCTGCACTTGTGGCCGTTACCAAGACGTTCTTCAAACCTTCCCCGATGGAATCATCTACTGCAGTCACGTCGAAGGTGACTGAAGTTTCACCGTCTGGGATGGTAACTGTCGCAGGAACCGTCGCTGACAAAGGATCGCTACTAACAAGCGTAACAATGACAGCCCCTGTAGTACCTAGGTTTCGAGAAACCGTCATTGACGCAACTCCGCCATCCTCTGCGATTGGAGTCGATGCAACAGCTAGACTCAAAGTGCTTGCTTCTGCAGTCGTAAAGTTCCAGGTCGTAGCATCCGTGTTGGCAACTCCAAGATTTGGTAGTCCGTTTGTATTCCCAGTCACCTTGATGTTGTCAATTGCCCACCAATAATCGTTGGTGCCAGTCAAGCCAAATCGGAATTTCATCATTCCAGATGTCGGATTTGGAACATTTACAACCTTGCGTTCGTTCACATTCAAGGACGTAACAGGCTCTCCGGTATTCGTTCGATCGTAAACAAAAAGATTTGTCCAGTTGGTTCCGTTGTCGTAACTAACATCCAGAACCCCAGTTTGATTGTTGGCGTTTGCAACATTCTCTGGACGGAAGCTTGAATCGAACTCGAGAACAACACTGCTTGCTGCAACGTCACCTAGATTGATTGGGCTTGTAGTAAAGAAACTATTGAAGCTGTTGTTCAATTGAGGCAGATCATCCCATTCGTCAGTTTCACCAACCGCAATGGTCCCCTGACCTCGGGTAAAGTTGCTTCTACCTTGTCCACCTTGTGTTTGCCAGAAGCTCTTCGCAGCGAATGTCCAGCCATTCCACTCGGGCACTCCCCCAACAGGCATCAAAGTCCTGTCAACTTCGTAACCAGCCGGTGGGGTAAGGGTGAAGTCTTTTCCGTTCGGAGTTACCCCCGAAGTCTCTGTGATCGCTGGTCCCAGGGTCAAAAGTTCGAAGTCTTGACTCAGCAAAGTCGTACCAATATTGGCGGAGGCGGCAAGGTTTAAAACGGTTCCCGGCTCAAACGAGATGTAGTAATCCGTTAGTCCTCGCAGGTCTGCGGAGGGATTGACGGTAACAACGGCACCCGAGATGGAAACCACCCCAGATTGAATGTCTATGCTTTCAACGCTCTTTCCGTCAGATGCACGGATGATATGTACGAAGCCATTTCCCTTCTTGACATTTTGGTCGAATGTTACGACCAAATTGGATGCAACAGGAACCGCCGAGGTGTTATCCAATGGGCTGAAGGAAATGACCTTTGGAAAGTCATCATCCAACACACTGATAGTGGTCGATTCATTGAAGAAATCGAAAGCCGAGGCGGAGATGGTCACGGGCTGATTACCGTCACCTACAGTATCATCCACTGCAGTAATGGTGAATGTCACTGAAGCTTCGTTCGCAGGAATAATAACGGTTGTTGGAACAGTTGCTTCGGTTGTGTCACTGCTGGATAGAGTGACCGTAACAGGCACATTGGTGACAATGTTGCGAGTTACCGTTCCCGTCAGCGTTCCGCCATTCTCGCTCATCGATGGATTGTTGGTCGATACCGTCAGCGTTGGAGCGATATCCGTTGTGAAATTCCAGTCAGAGGCTGTGGCGATCCCTTGGAAAGGTACGCCCTGCTTCGCTCCCGATACCTTGATTCCATCGACTGCGAACCAGCCGGCTGTTGCATCCACTACTGAAAATCGGAATTGCATTGTTCCCGAAGTTGGGTTTAGTAGAGGAGAGACAGGGAAGAATCCGGTGCCACTAACCAAACCTGTGCTGTCGATGACAATTCGCGAGTTGTCCACGTTATCACCGATGTACTCTACAAGGTTCGTCCAGGTCACGCCACCATCCGAACTGGATTCCACCCGAGCGAACGAAGTCGATGTTCCGCGATTGGATACTGCGAATTCAAGTGTCAAAGAATCGGCATCCATACCTGCAAGGCTAAATGGAGCAGTTGTCATTCTACTTGTGAACAAGTCCGTGCCGTTGGTGGACCATAGCGACGCATCAGCGACCGCAATGGTACCGCTTCCGTTCGCAAAGTTGGTTCGGCCTGAACCACCTCTCGCGGCCCAAGCGTTCTTGTCAACAAATGTCCAACCGTAAAAATCGGAAGTCGTCGGTCCAGGCATTGCTGCGTTGTTGACAACATAGCCAAGCGGTGGCGTTTTGGTGAAGTCGGTGCCATCTCCGGCCGTACCAGCGGTAAACGGACCCAGCGGTAGCAAATTGAAGTCCTGGGTGTGAACGACTGCGTTAGGAGTTACCGTGGTCGATGCGTCAAGAAGGACGCCGTCGTCCATCAAGACATAATAATCCGTCAAACCATTCAAATTAACGGACGGATTGATGGTAACTGTCGATCCCGACACGCTTACTTTTGCAATGTCGTTCACGTCGATACTATCGACAAGAAGATTTCCATCGGTGCGAACCAAGTTAATCAAACCGCTTCCTCGGACAACTGGCGTGTCAAAGGTCATGATCAAGTTGGCTTGATAGTCAACACCTGTAGCGTTATCGGCGGGACTCAGAGTGACGATCTTTGGGCCTTCGTCATCAAGAACATCGATGCTCTTGGAACCTGATTCGTACGTCGGAGCGGATGCCGTGATGATTGCAGTTTGAGTGCGATCGCTTTCCGTATCGTTCACTCCAGTGATCGTGAAGGTGGTTGAAAGCGAGCCGGCCGGAATCGTAACCGTAGCAGGAACCGACGCTTCGGTCGTATCGCTGCTTACCAGATTGACGACGAAGTCGTTCAAAGGATCCGGCAATCCGTTTCTCGAAACAGTACCAATCGCCGTTCCACCATTTTCACTGATGGAAGCTTGAGCGATGTCAACGGTGAGGGTTGGTATATCCAAGTTCCAAACGGTGGAGCTGTTCACTCCCAAAAATGGTGTTCCAGCGGTTTGTCCGGTGACCTTTAAATTGTCGATAGCCCACCACCAGTCATTTGCCCCAACGAGGCTCCAACGGAACTGAGCAGAAGCAGCACCTGCCGGGTTGTTGACACTTCGAAAAGGAATGTTGCCGAAGCCCCCGGAGCTTGCTCCAGTAGCGACACCCGACGTGAGATGTTCATTGAGATTCCTGTTGATGTTGGTTGGACTATTGGGGTCGTTGTTCGTATTTGAAGCATCTAAACGCAGCAATTGCTCCCATGTGGATCCGCCATCAAACGTAACTTCAAGGATCCCAACTTGAGCATCTTCCGGCCGGAAACTTGAGTCGAATTCGAGCACCACACTGTTGGCTGCCACGCCTGTCAGGTCAATAGATCGAGAGTAGAGAGTACTGTTCAAAGCAGCAGGGTCATTCACATCGTCGTACTCATCAGGATCCCCGACGGCGATCGTTCCGCTGCCCAGGGTGAACGAATCACGGGATTGACCGCCTTGTCGTATCCAAGAACCCTTGTCTGCGAAACTCCAACCTCGCCATTCCGGAACGCCTGCAATTCCGTCTGGCTCCATCAACGAGTTATCCACGGAGAAATTAAGGGGCGGAACCAACGTGTAATCCGTCCCGTCGCCGCCACCCTGAGTGAAGAATGGAAACAGAGGCAGCAGGTCAAAATTTTGCTCAAGCAACGTTGCATTCGCAGTCGGCCCAACTGCGGGATCGATGAAGGTTCCGTTATCAAGCAGTACGTGATACGCCTCCCCCGCCAACAAATCTTCGGGCAAGTCGATGGTTACCACGGTCCCGCTTGTAGAAATCGAAACGTTCGCAGACTTCACATCAACGGCAACGCCCAGCGTCCCCGTATCATTGCGTACGACGTGGATATTTCCTTGCCCCTTCACCACTGCGGTGTCAAAGGTCAGCGTCAAATCCGTGTTTAACGGCCAGTTCACTTCGCCGTCTGCTGGACTTAGTCCAACGATATTAACAGCCATCAACTGACGTGATTCCAGTTGCTCCAAGAAACGCCGACGCGCAATTCGCTTTGGCTCAAATCGGGAAACCTTGCCGCGACGAACGAGCCGTCTGAGAGCTTGGGACAGGGTTGAAATTGCACTACCTTTTCGAAAAGCCATCGTAATTCTCCGCTTGAATAACAAAAATCAATCTTGACGCAATAACATAGAAAGTTCGATTCGCATCAGAACGTTCACCTAGGGCTGCAATTCTTCGCAGCGGCTTGAGTAAACGTTTTGGTACGACCCGTACAATCCGCAGTGCAAGCATTGTTGTCACAAACGGACAATGGCCAACTTAGAAACGAAGAAGAAACGATCAATGAATGACGAAGATCGTGTTCAGATTTCTGAATATCTCATTCTTCGGTGCAGTTTATTGTTAATGCAAGCAGATGGAGTTGCTCGTGTTCAAAACTAAACACAAGCGATTGGCAATTCAAGCTGAGATCGCTCTTCAACGAAGTCCTAGGGGACAATCAAATGCGCTTGTGCATTGAACGCTATCACCACACGGTCTTCTTCGCCTCGGTAGGGTAGACCGCTATGCATCAAGTAGGACGGAAAAAGAAGTAGCATTCCTTCCGTCAAAGGAACGTCGATGGTTGCCGACTGGTACTTGTTGCCATAATCGCGATAACCCCCGCCTAGTCCAATCGGCGAGTAAAATCGGCTGCCTCCGTTAGGAGCGGCTGCACCCTCGCGAGCGCCGCTCGCCCCAAGCTTCAAATAAAAAATTCCACACCAGGAACAACCGTGGTGGAAGTGTGCGTCGTGAAATCCGCTATCGTTCGTGATATGGTACCAACTATCCATAAATCGAACGGAAATATTATTGGCTGGCGTCTCATTACCGTTAGCGATACTCACCGCGGACGCCAAGGTTGCTCGTATGAACGAAACAAGTTTTTGAAGGCTTTCGTCGGATTCCAGAAACAGATCAAAGTTCCCTTCGTAAAGACCCTGGCTTGATTTAGCGCCCACGGCCACTCCACTGGCGATTCGACTCTCTTGCTTCGCTTTCAGGTTTTTCAAAAAGGTTAGGATTCGCTCGCTCTGCTCCTGATGCAAATGCCACAAACGATGAAAAAACATGGTTGGCCAAACCTGAGTTCCACTTAATCCGAATTTGGCTTCTGACGGCATTTAGACCACTGATCCCCGAAATAATCCCTAAAAATAGCACTGCTATTGAGCTACAACCCTTGATTCGCGTTGACCAAGATAGAGCAAAAAAAAATTGCAGATCGTTTCGAAGTGTAAGGTAACCGTGAAGTTATCGTGAAGTTTTCATTGCGAGTCCGGAACATCTCTGCAACAAAGCGTTCTTTTCGGTCAAGATAGGGCGGAAACTCACCGTGACTATCCCGAGAGTGTCTGAGTGCAATGGACAAGTCAAAACGGCTTGGTGCGTTCGAAAGATGTTCGTGTAGGGAACTGTGGCCAGATCCACTGTGGGATGGTCAACTAGTAATCACCAACAGATCGTTTGCATGACGCGAACGCCGCTTTAAACAATTCATTCGGGAACGCTCTTCCATGTCCGCAACCGTTCCGCATACTATCCAACACCAAATTGCTTTAGCATTTCCAACATTGATTGGCCAATTCAAAATTTCGAATTGCGAAGCCGCCAATCAATCTCTGAAGCAACTGCTGCTCGAACGCGAGGCAAGTCATCCGTCCGTGGACTACGCGAATCTAGGCGGCTGGCATTCGGCGGGCGATTTGCTTGATTGGGGCACTCCGGAAATTAGCTTGCTTCGAGATTGGATTTCGGAATCGCTAGGACGAATGATTCAGGCCACTGGTCAATTGCCCGAAGTAGCAGGCAGAAACTTGCCCCCCCCGCGAGGGAACTTTCGAATTTCAGCTTGGGGTAACATTAGCCGACGAGGCAATTACCATCGAATGCACAATCACCCAGGTAGCTCTTGGTCTGGTTGTTACTATCTAACGGGAGACACGGTCGCCAAGGGACCCGGCGGAGTGCTCGAACTTTATGATCCGCGACCGTTTACGGAAATGGTTGAGACCCCAGGTTCGCCGTATGGCCAACGTGTTCAGATCCGCCCTACGCCTGGCTTGATGGTTCTGTTCCCCAGCTGGTTGTATCATTTCGTTCACCCGAGCGATTCGGACTCGGAACGAATATCGATCGCTTTCAATGCCACATGGCGTTCAGCGTGAAAGAGATTTGAAACGTGAATCTTCGCGACGCTTTATGCAGCTCACCTACCATTTTCCCATTGAATTTGGATGCGACAGGAACGCTCGTTCAGGTTGTTTCCCTTTCGGAAAGTGACTATCGTGAAGCCAGCTTTTTAGACAATCGAGCGATTAAGCCGAACTCGCGTCTGGCTGTCATCCCCTGGCAGGAACTTGCTGCGGCCGCAGTGGGCTTGACGGCAAACTGCGACTTCATCTTCCATATTTCGCATGCAGGCTCCACCCTTCTATCGCGATTACTAGGGAACCATTCCCATTGCCATTCGGTTCGTGAACCCGCAATCCTTCGATTGCTTGTGCAAGAACAGTACTCGGAACGCTTGTCCACCTTTTTAGGTCTTTGGTCCAGAACGTTTCGTTCAGAGCAGCGAACGATCCTTAAAGCCACAAGCTTTGTGAGCGAGATCGGGTCAGAGTTGATGAATTTGGTTCTCAATTCGAGAGCCTTGCTGATGTATGTTCCGCCAGAAACGTTCCTTCCAAGTTTACTGGACGGTGCCATGTCGGACATCACCAACGAAGCCAATTCAAGACTCGCTCGACTTCAGAATCGTGGATTTTGTAGGGACTTGATCCTGGCAGATCTATCGCCTGGGGAGTGCGTGGCCATGAGCTGGCTCTCCGAGATGCTGTCGCTGGCTGACGTCGCGAAAAACCATCCAGAAAGAACAATGTGGGTCCACTTTGAACACTTTCTGAAAGAGCCCGAACGTCAATTGAGTCTTTGTCTTCAGCACCTCGCGATCCAAGCCGATGCGTCTTCGATCTTGTCCAGCACGACCATGGACCGTTACGCAAAAAGGCCAGACGTTAAATACGACACAGCCTTTCGGCAAAAGCTGATTGCCCAGTCGACAGAAAAATTTCAAGACGAAGTACAACGCGGCCTGCGATGGCTTTCGTCGAACGAATCCGCATTGGCTCATTTGCCAACATAGATCTGGCCAACATAAATCGGGCCAACATAGTTGGACCAATATAGCCTGGTATTCCCGAGACGCTTAACGATCTCGAAGCGATTCGACGAAGTCAGGATCATCCATTTTTACTTCTGGGCCTTCTTTGCGTCTTCGTTCAAAGTTGGGATCGGTGGGATCGAATGTGTCTTCTGGTTTAAAGACCCTTGGATCCACTGGTACGTACTTGTAGGGGCGGAAATCAGGTTCCGTTGTAAACATATCGGACAAGTCCGTTGCCGTCGCGTCGAACAAATTGTTGGGCCCAAGATCAAACAGCCCATAAATCGTCTTGATGATGCTCATGATCGACGTATGTTGATGCGAAACATAGGAACGCTTGGCCCACGGACTGATGCACAGCACAAAGGACCGATGACGATCGACGGAATCATTGTCTCCGCCTGAATCATCCTGAGTCACAAAGATCGCCATCGATTTCCATTCCGGTTGGCTCGTTAGGTAAGCCACCATTTTCCCCAGCGCCAGATCGTTATCGGCCATGTAGCTTGCAACGTACGGATAGCCCTTCTCTGGGTTGGCTCCTGCACCATGGTCATTGCATAGGGTGACATTCATGAATCTAGGAATCTTGCCGTCATGCTCCTGGCGATATCGATCCAAATCTTCGACAAACCAATCGACCCGAGCTATATCCGGAATGTTGGTGTTGTAGGCAGGATAGCCAAAACAAGTGTTGTCGAAGAGCACTTTAGGCATCGGGAAGTTAACCTGGGTGTAGGCACCCGTTCGATTCTCCATAGGTCCTTCGTCGTTGTCTGCAAACTCAAACCCTTCGCCATAATTCCGAAATGGAATTTCACCTCGGTGCAGATGTTCCCACAACGAACCATTTTCCAAATAGTCTTCAGGAATCTGAGAACCATTGGAAGTGAAGGAGACAATTCGCCCCTTGGCCGTTTCACTTTTCTTGAAGCCCCAACCCGAGTAAAAAACGCGAGTTGTCCAAAGACTTGGGTAGACCCCAACCAACCATCGATGCCCATCCCCTGACGCTTGAGGTTCCATGTAGAAATTGTCGGAGATGCTGAACTGTTCCGCCAATCGAACGTGGTTTGGCATAATTGGCAATCTCTCCTCCTTGCCATTTTCTTTCAGCCATCCGTTCATTCCAAACTCGGCGTATTCCGGTTCGCTAGTCGATCCGTTTAGGCCACCAAAAATTCCATCAAACGTGTGATTTTCTTTGGTGATGAAAACGACATGCTCAATCTCTTTGGGAAATGGATTCGAAGGGGTTTGACTCGGAATCATGCCGTTGTTCCGAAGAACGGAATCTAACCCAGCTGGCAACGTTTTTAGGTCCACAATGCAGATCATGCCAGGCATTTCTTTCAACCCAAAGCGTTCGTCCATTTCGGGACGTTTGTGCTTCGAACCGCGAGGGCCTTGCCCTAGGCCTTTTTGAGTTGCAATGATCAGTTTGGTTTGGTCGGGAGACAGCTTGCAGGACGTTGGGAACCAACCCGTCGGAATCCAGTTCTCCACTTCTCCTGATGAAACATCCACCACGGCTACCGCATTCAAACCAGAAGCGCAAACGTATAATCTTGTACCGTTAGCGTTGAGAGCCATGCCTGTTGGGATAACACCCCTGAGCGTTGCCAACAAGGGCTGCGGGGCAAGTTTGATGGTGCGTTGAAGTTCGAGCGTCTTAGGATCCAAGAGCTGGACGGTATCATTGTTTGCATTGGTAACAAAAAGTGTTTTCTCCGAAAGAAGTAAGGCATTCGGGGAACTTCCGCCAATGGCCTTCCCTTGGTCCGCAGGGGAATGAATGAGAATCCCTGTTTTGACTTTCGCTGAAACGGCAATGTTCAATGGGTCCGATACATCAAACATCCAGACGGAGTGGGCATCGGGAACCAAAGGATCGCCCAAACCTGGGACTTTTCTTCCTTCAAGCTCCACTCCTTTTTCCGATTCCAAAGATGGAAATCCGAACGCAGGAAAAGTGATCCCGCGTGGATTGCCATCCCCGGTAGGAATCAGGGAATAATCGAACACGCCTATATTGGCGACGTACAGTCGCTTTCCATCGGAAGACAGAACCATCGAAAAAGGCTCTCTTCCAGCAGGCACATCCGCTAAAACCTTCTTATTTTCTAGATCAAAGACGACGATTCGTTGCCGGGCCACATCCGCACCGAAAACAAAACGTTCATCCTGTGATAAAACAATATCGTTGATGTAAGTTTCTTCGTCGGCCTGGATGGAAAGCAAAGGTGTTTGGTCGAGTCGTTCGAATCGCTCCGAAGCTTTACCGTACCATCCTTTTGTTTCGAAAACCTGGATCCCGTGTCCGGCGTCTCCACTAGACAGGATCAGCTTCGAACCGTCGGCAGTAAAGGCACCGCAAAATGCTGCGCGGGTCCAAGGGATTCGAAATGCGCTGGGTCGGGATCCATCATCCTGGCTTGGGTAGATCATGATCCCCGGATCGCAAAGTCCAACGACCAACTTCCCATCGGGGCTGGGAATAGCATTCCAAAGATCTTCACCTGTGTACAAACGTTCCCCGAGAGGTGAAAGAAACCTACCATTCGGAAGTATGGTGGTTCCACCGGGGGCGATCGTTGCAAATTGGCTGCCTGAAGGAGATTGAAAGTTCATTTCCTGTGGGAGCGCGATCTCACAAGAAGTACAAACCAAAATCAAAAAACAAAGTCGGTAGATCATGAAACCAGCATTACGGTGCGAGAGTTGGTTTGCGCAAGGTTACAGTATCAAAAAGTCGACCGTCTAAATCGTAGCTTTTCAGTTCCAGCGTTTTTCCATTGATGGCCACAAAAACAAAGTGATGCCCTCGTTTGACATTGTTTTGAAACGGAGGCCGAATCGGTCCGGCTTGTTCTAGACCACCTCCACCACCACCCGCGACCACATACACGGTCCCATTGGTTTCGGTAGGCGTGCCATCGACGATAGGCCAGGTACGCTCGTAAGAGTGGATGTGTCCATTCCAAACAACATCCACAGCGTAACGATCAAACAGCTTTGTCAATGGACGGATCCGCATGTCGCCCCAAGTGCTTTTCCCCTTCCACATATTGCCGTAGTCATCCTCGTCCGACGAGTACGAAGGATGGTGATAACTGACAAACTTCCAAACGACATCGGATTCGCCGGCTAGTTCTTTCTTCTGCAGTTCCTGCAGTTGCCTCTCAAGCCAAAGGTACTGTTCGCTTTCGGGATCCACTTTCTTGTTGGAGTCCAGCATGAAGAACTTGGCGTTACCATACTGAAAGGAGTAATAGTACTCAGGGGGTGGTAAGTCCATGTAGCGGTAGTAGTGATCGGCATTCCGTTCGTGATTCCCCAAAACAGGGTAGAAGCAGACTCTGCTGAACAAAGGATTCATCGAAGCAAAAAAATCATTCACCCATTGGTTTTTGACGGGTCCATCGTCGACAAGGTCGCCAGGGATGACCATAAAATTAGGACGCAACGCCCATATCAATTCTGCGAGTTTCCCGTTTACTTTGGGATTTCCCTGCGTGTCACCCGTCACCGCAAAAGCAAATGGGGTTGAGGGTAATGAAACCGTTTGGAAAGAACTAACTTCCGTACGAATGGTTTCTTCGCTTCCCTCTTCGTCCACCAGTACTTGGTAGTAGTAGCCCATCTCGGGCTTAAGTCCGCTCAAGGTTGCGGTGTGTAAAAGTCGATCATCGCTTACCGCCACTGACAGATCGGTAAACTGGGTTGTTTCTCCGAATCGAACAGACACCTTGGATGGCTTATTGACTTCGCACATGATCCTTACGCTATCTTTGGTTGCGAATTGAAGATAGGGCTTGATCAAAAACCGAAATTCTTTGGAGGGGTCGAGCTTTGGAGCCAACGAAACCCACTGCTTTTGATGTTCAAAATCATGGGCAATCCAAGCTGGCTTTGCGGCCAGATCATAAATCACGACTTGCCCCAGACGGCCGGCTAGTGGAAAGGATTGATTCAGATCCAAATAGGCCCCAAGCGCTAGCCTCGCGTTTTTTGGATAGAGAATCTTCCCATGTTGCTCTGAGGATTCACCGTCCAGTACGCCATTCACCCAAAGTTGCATGGTTGTTCCGTCATACACGCCGCAAACGTGATACCACTTGCCTGGCTCAATCGAAGTCTTACCGGACAAATAGGTCATTTTGCCATCGCCGTCATTGGCCCCTTCGCTTGCCAAGCCAAACGAAAAAGTCTTTTCGTTGTATCCAAGAACCCAACCCGTCTCTGCATCACCATTATCTTGAAAAGCGGAAATGATGCCGCCGTTAGCAAGAGTCGAATCCACGCTTACCCATGCGGAGAGCGTGAGTGAGTCGGATGGTAGAATCTCCAAAACCTTGTCCCATGGAGCATCCGCGACAAACAGATTCTCGATCCCATCCAAGCGAAGGCAATTGAGCTTACCAACCTTCTCATTTCTAACATGCCCCTTAGCTTCCAGGTTGGGACCAGACTGAGAACGAAGCTTTTGATCTTGTAAGAATGCTTCATCAAACAGCCAACATGCTCTTGGATCAGGCCCTTCGTGCGCAGAGACATTCCAGGCTAATACGAAGCAATGGAGCGCCATACTGAGCAGCAGAAGATACGAACGCTTCGTCATGATTTAGTCTTTCGGGAAGAGATTCGAAAAATAGGGGAAGTCATATCCGTATTAGGCCCAAAAGCGTGAATGGACGTGCGGTTTTTGTCCGACGTCCACTCGCTTCGCGGTGAGGCTAGCGGCTAACTAGTTAAAGTATAAGGCCGCAAAGCACCCCAGCCGGTGCTTAGTCAACAGACGATACTGTTTCGTTGCCGTTCCTCGTTCCCATTGCACTGTAGATAGGTGCCTCGATTGCATCTGCCATAAATCGAACGGAACCATCGGCAAGTCCGAAGTTGGCCCCCCCGGTGTGTCGGCTTCCAAAGCTGATTTCGTAGGCTGCGAATGCATCTGTACCTTGCCCAACCGGCTTCAGGTTCATACCGACACCGGTCGAACCCAGATGTTCTGACATATCACCCTGGTTATTGGTGTCGACATCATCACCACCGAAGGGCCAGTGATCCTTACGTCCGAAGTTAGGCCGATTGATCTCACGCACAACGCCCATCTCTGGAACGACACGAAGATCAGGTTCCGCCTCACCGATAGCGATCGTGTTCGATGTTCCGTCCAAGATGGAGGCCATTGCAATTCCAGTCAAACCAAGAGACTTGCCGTTCACGGAAATTCTTTGATGAGCCGTTTTGTTGATGAACACACCATCCAAATCATGAATCACTTCCGTTGCTGCTGAGTTACCCGGCGCCCACGGAACATTCGCGACCTGCCGTCGCCGATCATTTGTTAACTTGCCAGAAACACAACCGAGATAATTGGTCGGGGCGCGTCGCTGTACCATCCAATTGTCACCGGAGGTATCTGCTACCGACTCAGGAAAGCTGCTCGATGGACAACGAAACGCAGGAATTCGCATCTCGCAAACAATAATGTTCTGAAAAAATCGATATCGACCACCAATGTTATCTCGGACTGCAGAAACTGGCACACCAGGAATCCCAATCGCCCATTGGTAATTGCCTGCACTATCTTCTTGAAAGGTCATTATTTGATACGCTGCACTTTGCTCCATGTAAGGAAGAATCAGCGACGACCAAGCTGTCCCAACCTCAAATTCTGCCGCCATGGGAAAACCTTTAGTCGCCGACTCAAAATTGAGTGTCGCAAGCATCAGTTGCTTCACGTTATTCTGACACTGCATCCGTCGGGCTGCTTCGCGAGCAGCTTGGACCGCAGGTAACAATAGTCCGACAAGAATCCCAATGATAGCGATGACAACCAACAGTTCCACCAACGTGAAACCTTTGTGTTTTTTTGAATTGAAAATCATTTTCTTCTCCTAAATGGTTACTTGGATTTCGTTGATGTAATATCGAAATTAAAAATATTCTTGCTGTTGTCCTTGGTGACGACAGCGCGTTCGGGGGTAGTACCAGGGGATTCGTATTCTTCAGCAAATCGATTCTTCACACCACCAGGAACCTCGCTAGGCTTGGTGTCGATCCCAAGCGGCTTTCCGGAAGAATCAACCCATGCAACCAGAGTTACTTTGTACTTACCTGCCCAAATGCCCTCATCCCCCTGAGGATGCTGCATCGTGTACTTGCCTTCAGCATCTGTAACTCCAAAGCCAAACCCATGCCGATTCGAATCAAACACCTCCGTATCCGGGAAGAAGCCAACCTTGCACATGTCAATTGGTTTGCCATCAAGCTTCACGACTCCCTGAACGGATTGCATAGGTGGGGGCCCACAACCAACCGCGGAGGCCAAAATAATGAAAGGCAAACTGCATACAAACCACCTGCAACTAACCATCGCAAAACATTCTCCTAGCCAACGAACAATCCACTCCAACGGATTTCGCTTTGCTAGCCCAGACGCGGTAACTGCGCGATCGATCTCCGTTTACTTGGTTTCACATTGTTGCAGTCGGGACCAAAATTGATCGCTGAAAACGATGAAGTTCGTGTTATGAATTGATGTGCGATTCAAGAAGCGGAACGAGGCTGGTTGGTTTGTGATATCCCCCACCGACAATCCGGTTAAGATGACGTTAACAGTGCTGGCTACCGTTCTCGTGGGTGTAAGCCTGTTGTATTCATCACTGAAAGAAATTTGTCTGGAGCGGATGAAGTCACCCAAAGGCGGTTTTCACATGAACTACTTGAATGATCGCACTTGGCCGGTGCCAAACTACCCCTGGGTCATGCGGATGACTTGGTCCGAATTACTATTCGCCCATTGGCAAGTTGATCCCAATTTGATTTCGCCTCTATTGCCGCCGCAATTGACTCTAGATACTCGAAAGGGAAGCGCCTGGGTTGGGGTCGTTCCTTTTTTGATGTCAAACATTGCTCCCAGATGCTGCCCGCCCATTCCCAAACTCAGTCGGTTTCTGGAACTGAATGTTCGTACCTATGTGATTCATGAAGGCAAGCCCGGAGTGTGGTTCTTTTCGCTCGACGCCGAAAACCCGATCGCGGTCAGGGTTGCAAGGGCGACGTTCAATTTGCCGTACATGGATGCGACCATGTCCATGCGCAGGGACGATACTGACACGATATTGTATCGAAGCACCAGAACGCACCGTGGGGAACCGCTTGCGAACTTGGATGCGAGCTACCAGGCAGTCGGGGAACCTTTTTTTGCAAAGCCGGGTACACTCGAGTATTGGTTGACGGCTCGATATTGCCTCTATTCTGCCGATCGTAAAAATCGTTTGTATCGAGGCGAGATAGACCATCCACCGTGGTCGCTTTCGTCCGCCACGTGGCAAGCAAGGGAGAATTCCATGGGGAATCCATTGGGTTTTGATTTGAGAAGTCATCCGCATCTGCTTTCTGCCCAGCCAATTACCGTCCGTGCTTGGCCGGCTACTCGCTGTTGATCGTTGTTGCTGATAAGTGCCGATTTGCGACTCAACCACCCAACAAGCCTGCTTTCGAACAGTCAGCTCTTGCCATTTGGACATGCTTGTTGATCTAATCTCGTTTTCCTTGATGAACGGGTTTTACGAACGCTTACGGATGGAATCGGATTGAACAATTTAGAAGTGAGTGGAACCTCCGTCTTTGTTACAGGCGCCACGGGTTATGTGGGGGGGCGTCTTGTTCCATCGCTCCTTCGTGCTGGCTACCGAGTTCGATGTTTGGCCCGCGAGCCACGTAAGCTGGAAGCGAGGCCTTGGCGAAACGATCCTAACGTCGATGTTGTCACAGGTGACCTCACGAACGTGGATGAACTCACGGAGCAGTTGAGCGGCTGTTCTGTCGCCTATTTCTTAGTTCATTCGATGGAGGCGTCTGGAGGAAAGTATGCCGAACGAGATCTGTTGTTAGCTACCAATTTTGCAGCGGCCGCAAAGGCAGCAGGAGTACAACGGATCATCTACCTTGGCGGCCTGGGGGAACTGGGCGATGGTCTTAGTCAGCATCTTCGTTCGCGCCGCGAGGTCGAAAACACTTTAGGCGGGACGGGGATCCCTGTCACAACATTTCGCGCCGCCATGATTATTGGATCTGGCTCCGCCTCTTTTGAAATTCTTCGTTATCTAGTGGAACGCCTGCCCGTGATGGTAACGCCCTCGTGGGTGACCACCGAATCGCAACCGGTTGCCATTAGCGATGTTTTGCATTGGCTTGTTCGTTGCCTGCAAGTCCCTGAGACTCTCGGTCAAACGCTGGAGATTGGCGGGCCCGATATCTTGCCTTATCGCGAATTGATGAAAATCATGGCGGAAGAATTGCACATCCCAAAGAGATGGATCGTGCCTGTCCCCATTCTGACTCCGAAGCTAAGTTCGCTTTGGATCAGTTTGGTGACACCGGTTTCGTACAAAATCGCACGGCCTCTTGCGGAAGGACTTCGCAATCGGGTTGTTGTTACGGACGACAAAACCCAACGCATGATGCCGCACGAATCGCTCGGGGTTCGCGAGGCAATCAGGCGGGCGCTGCAAAAGATCGAGTCGAACGAAGTCGAAACCCGGTGGTCGGTTGCTGGACCGATTGTAGGCGATCCCCATTGGGCGGGAGGGAAAGTTTTTACCGACCAACGCTCGGTGGTCATTCACGCAGATCCTGCGGCTGTCTTCGCGGCGGTATGCCGAATTGGCGGAGGAAACGGCTGGTACGCCGGTGATATTCTATGGCGCCTTCGCGGTTGGATGGATACGATGGTCGGCGGCCCTGGGCTTCGTCGTGGGCGTCGGGATAGCGAACGAGTCGAATTCGGAGAAACGCTCGACTTTTGGCGGGTAGTTGGCATCGATCGCGACCGGTCGTTGTCATTGCTGGCGGAAATGAAATTACCTGGGGTCGCAATGCTCGACTTCAGTCTCCATTCGGATGGGGAGATCGCTCGGACTCGATTGACTATGACCGCTCGGTATCGCCCCCGAGGGTTATTGGGAATTTTGTATTGGTACTCAGTCGTCCCGCTCCACAATATCGTGTTTGGTGGGATGCTGAAGGGTATAAGAAAAGCTGCGGAGAAATCTCAATTGAACAATGCTGTTTTGACACCATCTAATGTAAAGGTCCGGAACGCCACGCCAGAAAAAGTGGCCTCGGCAGAGGGCTCGAAGACTATACCGGGCTACGGACGCGCACGTTTGTGGTTGGGGATCTCGGGTGTCGGCACCATGGTAACTCTTGCCTCGCTTATGCTCTTTACAGGGTTCCGGCCAAGTTTTGTGCCTGAAGCAGAAGCTTCCATGGCAAGTCAGACGTTGGGATTGGTATGTTTCTTTGCCATCTACATTCTGATCCAGTTTCCTTTTGATTTTCTGGGGGGGTATTGGCTGCCCCAAAAATTTGGACGTGCTCATCCGTCGCTAGGACTTTTTGTGAGCAGTCTGCTCCGAGGCGCGTTGGTTCACGGCGCTCTCTTGCTGAGCAGTGCGTGTGTGTTGATGGTCGCAGGCAGATACGTAGGTAGTGCAGGCAGCGTTCTCGCAGGCCTATCGATTGCATTTTTGCTCCTCTACTTTCGTTTGCAATTGGCGCAATGGGTATCCCAGTTGCATGTCACCATTGATTCGGCTCGGTCAGCTGAAGGGAAGATGGTTGCCCAGCAAACTGTCCTCAACGTGCAGTGCCACGATGAAGGATTTACCGGCGGGTTCACCGGTGTGTTCGCTCCGAAGGAGCAGCTGTTTTCGACTCGTTGGCGAGAAGTGCTTGGGCCGGACGGGACCGCTCTTGCATTGCATCGGCGGACGCTGGCGGTGAAGACCCAAAGTTGGTTACGTGGTCGTGTACTTGCGCTGTTGTTTACGGCAACTGGGTTGCTGGCCGCATCACTGCTCGTTGGCGGCGAACAACTTGGCACCGCTTGGGGGATAATTCAATTCAGTCTATGGTTCAGCCTGTGGTCGTTTGTCGGCCTGCTGACATTGCCAACACTGAGCCGTCGAGGAGTCATCGAAATTGACGAGCGAACGCAAGCGGATGGCTATCCAGTCGCGCTAATGCGCGACGTCACAGAACGACTCGATCGATTGCAAGATGGCGAGCCAGTTCGGCCATCGATCGTCGAGACTATTTTTCATCCGGTACCCAGCATTGAGAATCGACTGGATGGGCCGCGTTCGCATCAGGTCTTAGGCTTCTGGGATGCCGCTCGTACGTCTATCTATATCAGTAGTGCAGGACTTGGATTGCTGGGACGTGCTGTCCATTGCAATTGCGGTCGGCCATCGCTTTGGGTTTTTCTTCCCACCGATTGATTTGTTCGAGTGTTACAGCAACGCTCGTTCCCACAATCGTGACGAACGATGCTGGTCAACATGGCGGGCCGCTGGTTTGTTATCGAATTCGGACAAATAGCATAAACGCCCAAATGTGTCCTTCGGCACTTGCTTCCGTGCGGCGACCAAGAGAGAATGCTCGCGTAAGCAGTCGGTTGGCTGACTCAAACAACCCTAACAGTTCCTCATCCATGAGTGTTGGATGCCATCTGCCATGGCTGTTCGGGTCTGTCAGAATTCATAAAGGCTCGGACTTAGAATGTATAAAAACGTGCTTGAATATTATCTTTCCAGGATGTGGAAAACGAGCAGAGATAGAGAAGCAAGTCAACTGGTAAAACGTGGACAGGCTAAACGAAAGTTATCCTTGGAATCGCTTGAAGTTCGTTCGCTGATGGCAGGTCAAGTCTTTCAGCAGATTCCTGTCGAGCTTACCAATTTGGAGCAGTTATCGCTGGAGCTGGTGAACCGTGCACGCGCAAATCCCCAAGCGGAAGCGGCCCGCTTTGGCATCGGGCTCAACGATGGTCTATCGTCTCAGAATTTCATAACGGCATCACCGAAGCAACCTCTTTACCCGGATAGTCGCCTAGCGCACTCGGCCCGACGGCATTCGCAAGACATGATCGATCGCGATTATTTTGCTCACGATGCAAAGGCCCCAGCACCGAATGGAAGTACGCCATCGGATCGAGCAACAAGTGTAGGGTTCGGGCCCGACGTTGCCGAGAACATTGCCTATGTATCCACCGATGGACGGTCGACGCTCGATTCTGTGCTCGAATTGCATTCCAATCTCTTCAAGAGCGTTACGGGGCACCGCAGCAATATGCTCGCAGACAACTCTGATGCGGTCGGCATTGGGGTTGTTGCTGGCGACTTCACCGATCCACCTTTGGACGGTGGGCAGACATTCGCAGCCCTGTTCAAAACGGAGGTTTTCGGCAACAGCGATTCCAGTGCCCATGTGTTTCATGCTGGCTCGATTACTGGTGTGGCGTTTCGAGACGATCTGATCGATGATGATTTTTATTCGATTGGCGAAGGCGTATCGGGGATTGGAATCGAGGCGAGGTCGGCATCCGGTGATGTTTATGCCACAGCGACCGGTGCCAGCGGAGGCTACCGACTGAACGTACCCTCTGGGACCTATACGGTCGTCTCTCGAACGGGTGACCGGATTTTTGGCCTAGGAACGGCGACAATCGTGGATAAAAACGTAAAGCTCGATCTGATGACGGACCGTATTCCTGCTCAAGACAACTTCGACTTTGATGCAAATCGAGACGGTTTAGTATCCTATTTGGATGCCTTGGTGGTTATCAATTTCTTGAATCTCAATGTTTCAGATTCCAGTTTGTCGCAGGCAATCAGAAATGCCTTTGACATCAATAAAAACAGTACCGTCGACCCATTCGATGTGTTGCTGCTGATCAATCAGCTCAATCGTCAGAATGGAGCAGGAGCAGGAGAAGGCGAAGGCGAACGGAGATCGCATGCAAAACCTCCTTTTAAGGAGACGTCGCATCGAACCAGCGACGCGTCGACTGACGTTTGGACTATGGTAGACCTGGAGTCTGTTGTTGTCGCTCGTAAAAAGGGCTGGTGCTGACCAAAGAGATTCTCTGCCATCGACGTTCTTGAAAAATCTGCATGCAAACAACGTCCTCTACCGATCTACCATCGATTTCACTGATTATTGCAGCAGGGCAACGCATCGACGATACTCTTGCCCTAGTTTGCGAACTGCTTCGGTAGAGGCTGGTTGGAAAGTGGATCGAATTCGGTACCTCAATGCCCTTGGTGCTTGTGGATGGTGGTTCCGCAATCGCGTCTGAAAATCGGCGGGACGTATCGAATCGTTTTCGGCTGGGTTTTTAGAATCTTCCTTGGATGAACGCAATTTCGCATCCCAGGTCGCCAGGCGATATCATTCTCATCACCTGTCTATCTGGACATTCCCAAAAAATCGCTCAAGTCGAATCCAGCGGGTGCATCATTGGGCACACTGACGGATTTGTCAAACGAGAGCATTTCCTCAAGGCTTTCAATAAGTGAAAATTCAGATCGGTGATTGACTTTGGGGGCGGGAGCTACAGGAGTTTGTCTGCTTTCAAGTTCCTTAAATCGATCAGCTTCTATTTGATTCATGACTGGAACGTTGAAGTCTTTGTTGTTCATCCAGGCGTTCCAACACAAAAGTGTTTGATACTCTTCATGAGCCATACCCATGCGTTGTGCGCTCAGAACACTTAGACGTAACGATCGTAGTGCAAATTGACGGGAATAAGAGCCGCCATAAGCTGCATTGCCGTTGATTCCATAATACCAAGCGATTTCGCGATGGGCATGTGGAATTTCTTCCTGGAACCGTTCGCCCATTTTGGCGAGCTGTTGTACGATTCGTGTCCACTTCGGCTTTAGATTCTCTTTGTTCGAACCAGTCTTTTGGGTACGAGTCAGAATTTCAAGTCGTATGGAGCTAGCCAACCAGTTAAAGGAACAAGCGGTGTATCGATCCGCGTTGCGAAACGTGCCCAGTCGCTCGCAGATGTTGGCAAACTTGAGTCGTGCGTCGGTAAAGTTCTTAGCTTGAAAATCGTGCATGGCAGCGTTGAGTTCAAGCATCCATTTGGATCTCGGATTCTCGGAATCGACAATGGCATCATTGGGGAAAATGAAGGCTTCGTCAAACCCCGCTAGGCGTTGTGCGAATTGCCCAGCATAGAAATGAGTTGCATCCCCTTGCCGCGTACTGGCTTGAATCAGGTGACTGCAAAGTTTCCCCGCTTCAACGAATCGACCAGCACGAACACACCAAATTGCATAATCGTAAATCGGTCGATTTCTATTTTCAATGATCTCAGCACGCCCTATTTGAGAACAGGTAGGATTATATTGAGCTGCTTCGGTTTGAAAATTCATTTTTCCGGACGATAAACAAAAGAGAAAAAGTATTAAAAATCGTTCAAGCTCGAACTAAAAGAAATTTAGTATTGAATTTGAGTTCGATCGATCCAAGCTTTGGATTTTTGCTATTCAAAATCTTGAATCCTAGGCACTGCAATGCCTACAATACAAATAACTGGAACTTGTCAAATTCGGAATCAGATGGCGGTTCACTTTTTCGTGTGGATATATTGATCCAACGACTTCTTCAAAATGCTCGACCAAAGCTTGTAACCTGCTTGGTTTTGGTGCAATCTGTCGCTGGTAAATAGCTCGCCGCGAGGTTCGCCATCGAGAAGGTAATGCTCCTGGGTCGAAATGAAAAAGACATTTTCAGTACGAGTGGCGATTTCCTGAAGAGCAAGATTTGCAGCTTGAATTTTGGGCCAGAAATCAAATCGTGATGGAGTGGGAGTAACTGCGACTAAGAATATGGGGGCTGTCGGATTTTGTTCACGTACCTTGTGAATGACCAGTTCTGCAAGCCGCTTTATCTCTTGAGGGGTCTTATCCGTTCTGGAACCGGTGATGTCGTTAGCTACAAAGACCATGGCGGACCGGAAACGAAGGCCATGCACTAGTTCCGGGATGTGGATTGCAAGATCGCAAAACTTTGCTCCGCCGTAAGCTCGTCGTAATACAGGGTAAGGGGCCATATCGATATCGATCGAATCCCAAAGTCGAAAGCTTGAACTACCCAAGCACAAGACGGTATCTGATCCGCCATCCGTACGATTCGACTTGGACAATTGCCGGACGTCGTTGTCCCACTTTTCCGCTGCGGACGCGTATTGCGCTAAATGGTTGTCTTGGATCCACTCTTGGCGATCAGATTCTGTAAGTTCGGTAATCTCTTGGCTGGAAGCGTTCTGGTATACCAATTGAGTCATCATCACGAGCGCCAACAGACACTTGATGCGGATCATTGTTTGATCGAAAGCTCTCGGCCTTGGAAGGAATGTGTGAGAATGTTCTTGTTTGTCTGACGGTTTTTCGTTGTCGATCATCGGGAGTTCGAGAATTTAGTGAGTTATGTTTACGGGAGCGACTTGCCTTCATGAGAAGCCGGTCCTCATTGGATCGGGAATCCGCGTCGCGTCCAGTCAAATATGGCATGAATGAGGCGATTGTTTGGTGCAAAAATTACCTAACCAAGTCAGATGGAAATCAGATGGAGAGCTGCGAATAATTCGGGTTAGTCCTAAGCGATACGTTGCTCCAACGGTAACTTTACGACTAGAATGTATTGACCCGCCGCCTTCCATCCCGCCTACATCCCCTCCCAACCAAGATACTGACCGGTTTCGGTTGAATGCCAAAACTATGGAATCACCTCAAGGCGTTTTGCGCAAAACGATGATCGGACTAGGTTTCGCTGGATACCGCTACTGCCCTGTCTCGCTTGACTGTCGCGTTACGCTAAGTTGTTTATTGTTGGTGGCAGTCATTGAATCGATGGTGTTTGGCGTGCAATCGACTCAGGAGCCTTCGCTGACGCCCGAAGCGGTCGAGTTTTTCGAGCAGAAAATTCGTCCGCTTTTGATCGATCGATGCATCAAGTGCCATGGCGACGCCAAGCAATGGGCTAATCTTCGCTTGGATTCCCGACATGCCATGATAGCGGGTGGCGACAGCGGGCCTGCCATTGATATTGCGAACCCGGATCAAAGTGCACTTCTAGTCCGAATCCTAGAGTCGGACTCCGAGACTCGGATGCCTCCAGCCGAATCGGGCCCCTCTCTGAATCCTGAGCAGATTGGTTTGCTGCAGCATTGGATTGCGATGGGAGCCCCTTGGCCAGCAACGGTTGAACCCTCGCAGGGGAATCGAAAAGACTTGTGGGAAAAGCATTGGGCTTTCCAGCCAGTCCGTTCGCAGATTCCCGATCTAGCGGAAAGCGTCACAGCAGACTTTGCTCTTTGGCAACAGAGTCCGATCGATCGATTTGTCTTTAACAAGCTTTGGGAACATCAGCTAACGCCTTCACCTCAAGCGGATCCTAGCGATCTGGTGAGACGCGTCACCTATACGTTAACAGGACTTCCACCCACCTCGGAATCAATCGCATCCTTCAAGCAGAACCCGTCCTCGGAAGCTTATGCTGCGTTGGTAGATCGCTTGCTGGATTCACCTGAATACGGCGAACATTGGGGGAGGCATTGGTTGGATGTCGCCAGATACTCTGATACAAAAGGGTATGTTTACGGTCGAGAAGAAAAGCGATTTGTGCATGCAACTCATTATCGAGATTGGGTGATCGAGGCCTTCAATCGAGATCTTCCGTACGATCGTTTTGTCTTGCTTCAACTGGCAGCCGACCAAGCACCGGATTTGGATCGGCGCGACTTGGCGGCCATGGGGTTTTTAACCCTCGGACGTCGCTTTCTTGGAATCGCTCCTGACATCATCGACGATCGCATTGATGTCGTGAGTCGTGGATTACTTGGACTGACGGTGGGGTGCGCGCGATGCCATGATCACAAATACGACCCAGTCCCGACCGCGGACTACTATTCTCTGTATGGTGTGTTTGAAAACAGCATCGACGAATTGACCGCTATCCCACCTACATCCACAGGTCCTTCCTCCCACAACCAGACCGATGCTACCTACGAAACGGAACTGGCAGAACGAAAGCGAAAGCTTTCCGCAGCATTGGTGGAAAAAAGATTGGAAGCCAATGAACGCCTTCGAAATCGGTTGGGCGAATATTTGATGGCGCAGAAGAAGCTCGATCTGTATCCGGAAATGACATTCAACCAAATTGTTCCCAAGGAGGATTTGATACCAACGTTAGTTCGACGTTGGCAGGCCTATTTGATTCAGGCAGAGCATGAGTCTCATCCGGTATTCAGTGCCTGGATTGCATATGCCTCGATACCGGACGGAGCCTTCGAGACAGAGGCCCCCAAACGGCATGATCAACTGAGTGGCTCGAATTCTTTTTGGAATCCGCTGGTTCGCGATGCATTTCGCCATCCGCCTAAGTCATTGCAGGAAGTTGCCAATCGATATCAGGCACTTGTTTCCGAAATCGACAAGCGATGGACCATCGATTGCGAGCGGGCTAGGCAACTGAATCGACCTTTGCCCTCGCAGTTTGATGATCCAGACCTCGAGCAACTACGGCAGGCTTTTCATGGTGTGGATTCCTCGTGTGTGATGCCTGAAGGATCGCTGCTTAACCATGAATGGTATTGGGACACGGCTACAGGAGACGAACTGTGGAAGCTGAGCAATGCGATCGACCAATGGTTGTTGCAATCTCCTCACTCCATTGCCGGAGCCCCCCATGTTGTCGCTTTGACCGATCGACACCAAAGGCAGGAACCTCAGATTTTCAAGCGAGGAAATCCTGCCAACAAAGGAGCGGTTGTTTCGCGTCATATGCTTTCGCTTGGTAGGCCTGTTGCTGCTAACTTTCAAGTCGGTAGTGGCCGAATGGAGTTGGCTAAGTCGATTGTATCCCCTGAAAATCCGCTGACCGCTCGAGTCTGGGTCAATCGAGTGTGGGCGCATCATTTTGGGGCAGGCTTAGTAACAACCCCAAGCGACTTCGGAACCAGGGCGAATGCACCAAGTCACCCGGAACTGCTGGACTGGCTAAGCCAAAAATTAGTGGATCTGAAATGGAGTACGAAAGCGCTCCATCGCGAGATTCTTCTATCTCAGACCTACATGCAAGCTTCTCGAGTACCTAGCTCATCCGCGTCCCCGATGGCTAAGGCGACGGAGATCGACCCGGAGAATCGGTTGCTTTGGCGCATGAATCCACGCAAGCTCAGCATTGAACAATATCGCGATACCTTGCTGACGGTGTCTGGGCAATTGGACAAAACGCGAGGTGGGTTAGGAGGCGAACTGTTTGGAAAAAGAAGGTCCATCTACCTTTCCATCGATCGCCAATTCCTTCCGAATGTATTCAGCGTTTTTGACATGGCAAATCCGGATTTGCATTCCTCGCAGCGCACGGAGACAACCATTCCGCAGCAGGCCTTGTTCTCAATGAACCATCCCTTCGTCATCGAGCGTGCCAAGGACATTGCTGTCATGATTACGAATCAAGCAGCCAAATCGGAGCGTGCGAAACTGGTATTCGAAGCAATTCTAGGTCGTACACCATTGCCTGATGAATTGCAGGCCATGGATTTGTTTCTAACGCAAGCAGAATCCCTCGAAAGCAAAGAAGCCGACGCGGACATTGCGGAACCGTTTCGAGCCAATTGGACGTACGGTTATGGAAAAATCGACCCAGCGACGGGCGTTTTGGAATCGTTCCAAAAACTACCGCATTTTACCGGTACTTCTTGGCAAGGTGGCATCTCGGTCCCAGATCCTAGCCTTGGTTGGGTTTACCTAGAGGCAAACGGTGGGCATCCAGGCAACGATCATGATCATGCAGTGGTTCGGCGTTGGACAGCCCCGCAGCCAGGTTTTGTTTCTGTTGCTTCCGAATTGATCCATCGACACGAAGTGGGCGATGGTGTTGCAGCATGGATTGCATCCAGTCGCAGTGGTGTACTTAAGTCTGCCAAGGTACACCATCGGACCGAATCCATGTCGGTGGACTCTTTCGCGATCCAAGCCGGGGACACCCTTGATTTTATTGTAGACATCGCAGAGCAACTCAATACCGACCAGTTTGAATGGCCTGCCGTGATCCAATGGAAACCCCAGAGCTCGGCACAGGCACCATCGCCAGAGATTGGCGGCGTTACCTGGGATAGTCGCCGCGACTTCACGAAAACAATGTCCCTAAGCTTGAAACCGTTAGAGCAACTGGCGCATTCGCTTCTAATGTCCAATGAATTTATCTTTGTGGATTGAGAACGATTTCTATGAATGAAAGAATTATCGATCGACGCACAATGCTTCAGTCCAGTGGTGTTGGGCTTGGAATGTTAGGCTTAGCTGGCCTTGTCTCCAATCCTGACGGCGTCGCATTCGCACAAGGAACCGATTCGGGTAAACAACCACTTGCGCCGAAGCTTCCTCATTTCGCGGCGAAGGCAAAACGAGTGGTTCACTTTTTCTTAAATGGTGGGCCTTCGCATGTCGACACGTTCGACCCGAAGCCTATGCTGGCAAAATTCGCCGGCCAGCCGATTCCATCACCACTGCCGACGGAGCGCAAGACGGGTGGGTTGCTACCCTCTGCGTTTCAATTCAAGAAGTACGGGCAAAGTGGAATTGAGGTGAGCGATCTGTTTTCTAAAACTGCCGAGCACGTGGATGAGATTGCTGTGATCCGCTCCATGTACGCTCAGGTTCCTAATCATGAGCCTTCGTTGATGTTGATGAACTGCGGCGATTCGGTCCAACCCCGCCCGAGCGTTGGGTCCTGGACGCTGTATGGATTGGGAAGTGAGAACCAAAACTTACCTGGATTTCTCGCCATGTGTCCAGGTGGATACCCAGTATCGGATAAAGCGAACTGGCAATCGGGCTTTTTGCCTGGAGCGTATCAAGGGACCTTTGTTGATCCTCAACACAGTCAAATCGAAAAGCTCATTGAGAATATTCGCAGCAGCCACGCATCCCAGGAAACTCAGCGTCAACAATTGGACTTGGTACGCCAAATGAATTCGTTGCATATGGCACAGCGAAGCGACCCGAGACTCGAAGCTCGCATTCAATCCTTCGAGCTGGCGTTTCGTATGCAAATGGAAGCCTCCGATGCGTTCGACATTCAGCAAGAAACCGCGGCTACCAGGGAAATGTATGGCGAAAGTGTTCATGGACGACAAACTCTTATCGCACGCCGGTTGCTGGAGCGGGGAGTGCGTTATGTTCAGCTTTGGCATGGTGCTGGTCAGCCGTGGGACCATCATGGCGATATTGCCAATAACCTTAAGACACAATGTGGGCAGCTGGATCAACCCCTAGCCGCCATGCTGACCGATCTAAAACAGCGCGGCATGCTGGACGACACTCTCGTGATCTGGGGTGGAGAATTTGGTCGAACCCCCGTTTCCGAAGGTGGATCGGGACGTGACCACAATCATTACGGTTTTACCGTTTGGATGGCAGGTGGCGGCATTCGTGGGGGAACCGTGTACGGAGCAACCGATGAGTTTGGATTCAAAGCGGTCGAAAAGCCTACCAGTGTCCACGATCTGCACGCGACCATTCTGCATCTACTTGGTTTCGATCATGAAAAACTGACCTATCGTTATGCTGGCCGAGATTTTCGACTAACCGACGTTCATGGAAACGTCATCCGAGATATCCTTACTTAACACTCTTCCACACGATACTCTTGCGGTTGATATCGCTCGATAGGATCGCATTTCCATCGTCCGAGAAACTGACTTGACCAATCGATGCACCGCGATGCCCAGGCAGCGTGAACAATTCGCGAGCACCGCGATCTAAACTTGGTGCAGCAAACCACACACCCAACGTTCCATTTTCATCGCCGATCGCAAGCAAGTTCTCGTTGGGTGAAGTCGTGAACGATGTGATTTTCGACGTAGACAGGATGGGTGAGAAGTTTTCGTTGGAACTGGGGTCAAGACTGATAAAATCGATACGGCTCCCTTTTGGCTCGTGCGATAAAATGGCCACATGCCAGCGATTCGTGGTTTCTGGTAGCCACGGTTCTTGAAGCCATAGGACTTCTGCCAAATCCAGTGCCAAACCCGAGCCCGAGGCGCGGGATGTCCAATTGCTGGTAGCCAATGGCTCGCTTTCGCCGGATTCGCTGATGAGGTTCCATTTCCCATCTCGGTTGAGAACCAGTAGCCCTTCACCCTGAGGGTGCCAACTGGCGAACAGTACACCATCAACTACTGGTTGGTCCGATTCTTGTAACCGATTCGATTCGTCGATGTTCCAACGCAACAACTGTGATTTTTTGTTCGCGAGCATACCTACCAGAGCCAATTGTTTTCCATCGGGGGAGAGGCATGCTTCCGTCACCGTTTGAAACGGATGCTTTACTTTCTGCCAATGGTACTGATCCCCTTGCGATTTTAGGGCTACCATCACAAGCCCAAGTTCGTGCTTCGTGACCCACCGTTGTTGTATTGTGGAACGGGCTGCCCGTACACATGGGGGGCGCCCCACGACCAGACTCCACGCATTATTGTCAAACCGATAGACCGCACCCATAGGATCGACCAAGATAGAATGCTTTGAGTCCAACGCTTGGATGTCCAGGATTCGATCGCTTTCCAGGGCGAGATTCATTTTCGATTCGGGCACCGGATCGGGTTCCAGTGGCATGATACGCACACTTTTCTGGAACGTTTCCTTACGGTCAAGCACCGGCTTGGACGTGCTGCGGCTCCAGTTGAGTTGAACAAAATGGCATTCGGCGGATGCATCCGATGACCGGACGACTACCTTGACTCTGTCCGTGTTTGGATCAGACGTTTCGACCGCCATGTCTAAAAACCGCCAAGGTTCTTGCTGCTCCGTAGACTGGATTGACTTGTCCGCATCCGACCAACTGAGTCCATCCAGCTTCGTTCCGTCCCAAGCGAGTCTCGCTATTCGGCCATTTTCAAAAACGATAAAAAGTTGTTTCCCGTCCAACGACCAAGCGGCTTCGATCGGAACAAACTGGCTATTGATCGCGATATCAAATTCGCGATACTGCGAATTGTCCCAGGATGACGCATCTGCCGAGTCCACGATTTGAACGGATCCTGAGGATGCGATATAAGCACAGAACGATTTTTGAGTTGGATGAGCCACCGCAATCGAAGTACCAAAACGCGACTCGACTTGGACGTCTGCACCAGGGCTGGATGGCAGCACGAAAGTCTTTTCGCCATCCCCCACGACAAGGGAATCGTCACCATCGGTGAACTCAATTCGACAGGCTCCTCGAGATTGGAATTGCAATCGGTTTGCCATGGATTGGCTAGCAAGGTCCCAGATGCAAACCTCTGTATTCGCGACAGGCAACGACTGGGTAAGGGATGAATCGCGAGGAAGGGAAGCGACCGTTGCAACCCATGGATGGCTTGAGCCGACCGCCATGTCGGTTAATCGCGCTTTGGGTGTGTGCCCAACATAACTAACCATTGCATCCCCGATCTTGTCGCCACTGATGCTGGAACGCAGAACACCATCCCGGTCGATACTTTCTTGGATCCCTTCTTTCGAGATCGATTGATTCCGTAATTGCTGTACCGTATTGCTGCTCAGCATGCGGCGAGCTTCTTGGTTCGCAATGTTCCAACGGAGGATGTTGCCAAGATTGTCACAACCGATGACCTCGTTACTGGTATTAAGAAATTGGGCGGATGTGATGTTTCCCTGCAAACCGTTCAGGAAGCTAAAATAGGCAACCTGGTTGCCAGTCTCAGTTCTCCAAACGAATGCCACCGGTTCGTCCCCGCTTGTGATCATCGTACCATCGGCGTGAATGACGATCTCGCGAATGGCTGTCGCATGTTTTTTAGGCAAGATTTCGCTGACGACGCGAAGCGATTCCGTCGAGCTTGCATTGAAGGAAACGTTCTTTGCCTGGATCGATGTTGCGCGAACTTTTGGCTCGATCGCTGCGACCAACAATCGGCCGTCGTTGGTTCCAAGGTAGATAGACTCCTTGGATGGCGATGAAGCGGCGGCCGTCACCGCTGTTTCCATACCTGGCGGCATCGTCAGCAACTGGAGAGTGCGGAGTTCCAGATTGGCAAGAAAAGCAACTTGGGTCGCGTTGGGAAGTTGAGCCAAGCCGAATACGTCGCTTGAGTCCTTGCTGAGAAACTGAAGACTCGTCAGTTTGCCTCGGCAATCCAAGAGAAAAGGCTTCGGTTGCGAATCATCTTCCTTTCGTTCCCATACCCACAAACCACCATTAACTCCACCAATACACCATTTTCCGTCAGGGCTAAACCCTAGCTCTTGCAGTTCCCTACGTTCAAGTATCTCGATTGGCGAGCATGACTTCGTAATCGTATTCCAAGAATGCACCGAATGATTGGTCTCATTCTTCTGCGTTGCAATTAGTATCGTGTTTCCATCGGGTGCAATGGCGACAGCTTGGATCGGAGCTGGGAGATCGATCGAATCCATTGCATGCAGAGGATCTGCTTCCTGGCTCAAGTCGATCCTATGAACGCTGCCATTTGCAGTACCGACCGTCGCGACTTTTGAGTTTGATGCGATTCGAAGCGAAGTTACCGCGCTATCGACCTTGAATCTTGGAAGATCGATGTTATTCAGCAATTGAATTCGGCGAAATGCCCAGTTGGTCAGGGACGGCTTGGACTGAGTAGTGTAAAGGCTTGACTCCATGGCAGAGATTTCGCTGAGTAGCTGCTCGCTTCGTACAACGTCAAACTGGTCGGACTGGTTGAGGGCGAGATTGATGCCCGATTGGAAACTACCCAGCAAGGCGAATCGAGCATTTTGTGTCGCTACTTTTTCGGAGGCGATGGCTTTTTGTTCTGAGATCTTCGCATTTTTCTCGGATGCAACGGCTTGTTCACGCGCTCGCGTTTCTTGTATTTTGGCCTCTTGCTCCAATCGCTGTGCTTCGACCGCTCGATCGCGTTCTTGATTGGCTACCTTTTTCGCAATTTCTTCTTGGTTGCGTGCAGTTCTTTCATCTTCGGCGGCTTGTTGAGCTCGATTCCGTTCATCGATGGCAATTCGCTTGGCTGCTGCTTCTTCTTCGCGTGCATCTTTCTCCGCTTTGGCTGCGTCGACGGCCCGTGCCTTTTCTTGGATCGCAATCGTGGTTTGGCGACGAGCGTAAAGGGTTGCTAGAGTTAACGCAGTTCCAGCGACCATGATGACACCGACCAATACCCTGCGAAGGAGTTTGACGCGGGTTGCCCGTTGAGTAACCTCCGACTTGAGTCGAGTTGCATCTTTGTAAAGTTCAGCTTCGGCGTCGACGCTCGGGTCAACTGTTTGTAAGCATAAATCGTAGTCACCGCGCTCGATGGCGCACTGTCCGTACGCAATCCGAGTATTTTGCAGACCTTCTTTGGCAACTTCATTGTCGGACCATAAATCGATGGCATCTTGCATCGAGAACAATGCACGTGAGAAGCCTTGATAGTCTTTGTCGCGAATGGCGTTCTCCAGCAAGACTTCCGCTCGCTTGGTGAGTACGACGCTTTGCGAAAATCGAAGATGTTCTCGAATGGCATCTTGGAATTCCAACACCGTTGCAAAGCGATCTTCCGGTTCCGTCGCCATAGCGTGGTAGGCGATATCCAAAAGTGGATCTTCGAACCCAGGGTCGATGTTGTTATTCTTGATGGCATTGGCCATGCATTCTCGAATGGACTTGCCTACGTGAGGAGCCTTTCCGACAACGATCTGAAACAGGATGGCACCGATGATGTAAATATCGCTGGTTTTGCCTATTTTGGAGATGTTGTGGCAGGCCATTTCGGGTGCCATGTAAACAGGCGTTCCGCTCAATCCAAAGCTCTTCGTTGTCGACAGATTGATCGCCAGTCCCCAGTCCATCACCAAGACCTCACCGAATGCTCCAAGCATCACATTCTCGGGCTTCAAGTCGCGATGGATGATGTTGCGAGAATGAGCGAACGCGATCGCATCGCACACCTTCATGAGAATCTCGATATTCTCCTCGCGCGTCTTGTCACGGATGACGTTCTCCCAAGGGGTTCCGTCGACCATTTTCATGGAATAGAACAAGGTCCCGTCCGAATTGGAGCCCATCTCGTGAATCGGTACGATGTTCGGATGATCTAAATCGCTAGTTATCTGAGCTTCATAGAAGAACTTTCTTCGGCTTTCGTCGGATACGGACTTCTTGGACTTGATGGCTTTGACAGCCACTTTACGCTCGAGAGTTTTCTGAATGGCGCTGTAGACAACGCCCATTCCTCCTTCGCCTAATTTACTGATGATGCGATAGTCGGGAGAGGATATCAGCGGATCGTCTCCGTCGGCCAGAGAACGTTTGCTGATTGTCGACAGAATGGACTGATCGAAATCAATTCCTGAGTCGAAAAGATTGTTTCCTGTGTTCTTCCCAGTTTGACCGCGTCCTATGTCGGTAAGTCCACCCAAGCGTGTTGCTCCCAATGGCGGGAATGGCAACGCCGCATTGGATCCCCCCACTGTGATGCCGGATGGGCCCAAAGAAATCGTCGCCATCGGGCTTAGGTTGGGTTGATCTGCTATCGTTGCAAGAGTTGCGCCGATGTCGCTTAGATCAACATCACCGACTTTGTCCATTTCGCTGGACAGATCAATCGTACCGTCCATGGTTGCGTCCATTTGGCCCATGGTTTTGGCGGAAGAACTTGGAACGACAACTTCATCGATGGTGTCGCTGACCGTTTTGGCGGAAGGTTCGACCATTTTGCTTGAACCCATCGTGCTAGGGTTGGTTTCGTCAAGCGTGGCGCCGACATCCGCGACGGTGAGGTTCAGCTCGGAAAATGGTTTGCCGCAGTTAACGCATAACGCTTCAGGTTCGTTATCGTGCGGAGGAATTGTATGGCAGTGTGGGCATTTACTCATGGGGGATCCCAGTTCCGGTAAGGCGTGCTTTTCGAATACGCCGAGCAATTTTCCCAAAGCGACATGTCTGGTCTTTGGTTGCGATCAAAATCGATCCTGCGGTTAACCCAAGAGCGGTTCCTTCCTGAGTTTCCGATTCGCATTCGGCAAGTTTAGTTAAAGCGTCCTCGGTTAGCATCATGCTGGTAGATTTGTTTTCCTTCAACAGAGCCTTATTAGGGGCTGGTTGGTCGTCACCTTCGGGTGTTATGGGTTGTAGTGGTGTTGGGGACGCGTCGTTGACAGAGCTGTCTTGGTCTTGTGGTGACGGGCTATCAAAATCTCGGACGGCAAACACTTTAAGCACCTTGGCTCCTGAGACGCTATCGATCAAAATAACAGCATAGGCACCGGATGGTTTGGATGGATCATTTCGATATTCGTCGATCCAGCTTTGAATCTGGTTCGGAGTAGGGACCTGATTGGACTTGATTTCTTGTGTTTGCATTTTGGGTTCACCGGCCTTCAGTGTCATTGAAAGCTCGGCTGATTTTTCCGCAGTCGCTTCGTTCGGAATTTCTTCACGTGATTCCAGGATCTTCATGATCTGAATCTCTGATCTTGCGGGAAGCTCACGATCCGAGGGCTGGCCGTCGCGGTCTGCATCCTCGAACCCCACTTTTACAATAAACACCTCGAATTTTGCGTCGGAAAGGATAGAGGGTTCCACATCCGAATTGTTCATCAAGTAATTCGTCGGGGTTAAGATGCCGTCGCGAATGGGTTCAATCAAGATCGTCGGGGTTATCACGATTTCGGTCGTCATCGGCAAGCTTATCTTGCGACCTGGCGAGAGTACTCCGTTGACAGGGTCGGCGAAAGGAATGCCATCGATTCGAAGGACAGTAGCATCGCTTTGGCCGGCTTGTTCAAAGATAAAAAACTCTGCCGATCTTCGAAAGATTGCGATCGTAGGCATCGTCTGTTGCGATCCCAGAAAAGTGTCCTCAAATGGAATAGCTCGTTCTGTGACTGCAGCATCACCTTGAGTAGCGACATGTGCTTCGATCGTGCCTGGGCGAAGAGAACCAGGAATACCCGAACGAAGTGATGCATCAAGCTCTTGGTTTTCGTCGAACAACTGAGAACTTCCGTCTGCATAGCGAATCAAGGTTTGGAATCCCGCTTCGGATGCAACTCCTAATTGAGTCGATACACGTTGCAAGACGTTCTGCGTTCCCGAATCGGCAAACGCATCTGAACTATAGAGAACATCTCGAGTCGATTGGTATCCGATAGGCCCTTGTCCTGCATCGAACGCACTTGCAACTAACTTGACTTGCAAAACGGAGCGGACTGTGGAAGCATCTGAAACCGCACTTTGAATTTGCACGCCGCCCAGGGGACCAATCACGACTTGACCACCTGCAATTAGTACGACGCCACCAGGATCCTGATTGGTGAACTGCTGGACCACGGCGCCTTCCAGTACCAGATCGCTGGCACCTACCGTTTCAACATAGATTCGAACACCATCGCCTATCGAATTAATTCCATGAACTGTAAGCAATCGATCGTTTTGGATGAATAGCCCATAATCGCGAGCAAATGACTGAATGAATGAAGCCCGCATACGCAGCTCCGTGAGGCTTTCACCGCTTAGGAGCTGTTCGCTGACCGTTATGCCGAATGGTAAATTCTGATTGACAGAATCTAGATACGACTGCCCGATTCGATCTGCCAATGCGTTGAGAACAAAGAGCCCATTTTCGCTCAAGCGGCTGTTGGCCTGAACACTTGCCTGCAGGGCATTAACGGAAACCGGACCAAGGTGTGCAAAAGTACCCGCATCAAGCGTCAGCAAATTCGTAGCGATTCCTTGGCCCCCCGTGGGATCATACGCTTGGGTGTTGACGATGCTGTTGGAACTTGCAAGGGAGATTTGATTGGAAGCGATCGCAGCTACCACTAGCATGTCGCGATCCTCTTGGATGGAAATCTGAAGCGCATAAGCCTCTATTAATCCTAGACTCGTATCCCCTTGTCCACCAACCTCGATCGAGCCAGCGTTTGCGGACCATGTGACATCTTGCAGTTGCAGAGTCCCAGACTGGCCCATACGTATCGAACCTGAGGTAGAAGATAGATTCGTCGTTCCATCCACTCGCAGAATTTCGAAACTTGAATTTGCAATGTTGATCGCCCCATCGGCGACTCCAGTGAGGTTGCCCGCAATATCCATTCGGGTTCCAGGGGTTGTTCCAAGATTGCCCTGAACCCCTAAACTTAGATTCGCCGTAGTGAAATCCAGGATATGGCCATCGGGCCGAGGCATCGTTGGATTCGTGAGAAGAACCGACGAGCTCAATCGAAGTTCCACGTCCCCTTTCTGTCCGCCTGAGATAGAAGAACTGGAAGCTCCCACTGCTGAGAGAACGACTGTACCAGATCCCCCCAAAAAGATACGACTTCCACCTAGCGAAACCAAGGATGTAACTCCTGAGCTCACTCGCAATTGCTCATCGATTTGATCGCTCAAGCCAATAGAACCTGCAGCCAAGAAATTGGCGTTGCCCAGCACATTTATTCGGCTGGCAGAATCTGTAATCGTTGCAAGTGGTGCGACGATTCTATCGATCGGATTGTTGGTAAAGGGTGCGGCCACGCTAACGTCGACCCCTGCGATCGCGATAAAATTTCCATCAACCTTGTATCCTTGGTCGACAAGAGCGATGGCGTTGGAAGTGTGCCAAAGCGTCAAGTCTTGAAAGCGACCTTCAAGCAGCCCAATTCGAGCTTGGCCTGATGCGTTTCGGAGTGCAAAGTTACCATCAACTCCATCAGCGGTTACAACCCCATGAATTCGGTTGTCAAGCAAGCGTCCAACAGATGTATTCAATGTCGGGTCGGCACTTGCGCGAAGTAGGTCCACATAGCCTGGAGAGTCGGCGAGGGACAGGTCCAATGGGCCATTAATCGATAAGATCGAGGTGCCTGCTCCGGTATCAAGGCCAGATTGCGTGATAGAATCACGAGACTGAATCGATAACGATGCCACTTGCAACCCATCCAAATGCGTGCCGCTGTCTTCCGAGAGACGAACGGCTTGTCCAACGAATCCCACTGTGCCAAAGTTGGCAACGCCCAGTGAGCTGATGTCAATCGTACCAGCTGCGGTGAACAGAGTTTTACCCAGAATTGCAATCTGATCTTTTGCGTTATCTGCAAGCAAGACAAACGTCCCAGCAGTTGCGTTCCATGTGGCCGCTTGGATGTTGGCTCCGGCGATGTCGATGATCGAAGCGGAGCTGGTGACTGCCAAGCTGCCTGGAGTTTGAAGACTGGCCAGCGAGGTGCTTGCGTCTTCGAAGAGCGTGATGCTGGTTCCGCTCGCGGTGATGTCTCCTAGCGAGACCGACCCAGGGCTAGCAATCGTGACGCTACCTGTGGTTGCTACCAACGAGACAGCGCCTGATAGGTTTAGTACATCGGTTGCATTATCCGCCAGCAAGAGAAACGTACCAGCGGTTGCGTTCAACGTACCAGCTTGAATGTTAGCTCCCGCGATGTCAGTGATCGCCCCCGAACTGGTAACTGCCAAGCTGCCTGGAGTTTGAAGACTGGCGAGCGAGGTGTTTGCGTCTTCGAAG
>JBIKLJ010000370.1:0-3546 GCA_044359895.1 Pirellula sp. | reverse complement strand
CTCCCCAAACGATCAGCGTAGAATCGAGGAGCCCTCGCTGTTTCAAGTCCGTCAAAAGCGCCGCGATCGGTTGGTCCGTTTCACCTGCGTGCCTTCCATGATTCTTTTCCACGCTTTCATGTGCGTCCCAAGTCTCTTCCAAATGCCCGCCTCCGGAATACAACTGAATAAATCTCACTCCGCGCTCAACCAGTCGCCTCGCGATCAGGCAATTTCTTCCGAACTCAGCCGTTTTCGCATCGTTCAAGCCATAGGCCGTAAGCGTGCTTGCGGTCTCACCGCTCAAATCAACGGCGTCGGGCGTCTCGGCCTGCATGCGAAACGCCAGCTCGTAACTAGCGGCTCGCGACGCCAATTCAGTGCCTCCCGGACGCGCTTCCAAATGTTCCTGATTGAACTTTGCGAGCAGATCGAGTTGCTCGCGTTGCTGTGTTCGCGAAATAGAACTTGGCGAGGATAAGTCCAAGATCGGATTTCCCTGTGGACGAAAAAGTGTGCCTTGGTAGGAAGCGGGTGCAAATCCGCCTGACCAATTGGGCTGCCCTCCGATAGGCCCTCCACGCTTGTCGAGCATGACGACATAGCCAGGTAAGTTCTGGTTTTCTGAACCCAGACCATACGTGACCCAACTTCCCAACGATGGCCGCCCGATGATCGGCTTTCCAGTGTTCATTTGCACGGAAGCGGATCCATGAGCGTGCGTGTCGGTATAACACGAACGAATGACTGCCAAACTGTCTGCATGTTCGCGAATGCGAGGAAAGAAATCGGAAACCAAGGTTCCACATTCGCCGCCCGGCTTAAATGGTCGGACCGCTGGGGACAGCAAGCCCACCGCACGTCCACCAGAGTTGATGAACTTCTTGTCCGCAGGCATCGACTTGCCAGCGTGTTTCTGTAGCTCTGGTTTGTAATCCCAAGTATCCACATGGCTTGGTCCGCCGTTCATCATAAGGAAGATGCAGCTCTTGGCCTTGCATGGAAAGTGCGTAGGCTTAGGGGATAACGGATTTGTCGATTCCGCAGCGGCCGCATGCTTTGCAAAGAAGCCATCTTGTTCCAGCAAGGAAGTTAACGCTAGACCGGCAAATCCACCTCCCATTTGCCAGAGCGCTTGACGCCGAGTTTGACCACACGGAAAAAGTTGTTCGTTCATGATCAGTCCAGATAGATGAATTCGTTGGTGTTGATGAGAGTATGGCACAGCGCCGCGATCGCAAACAGCTCCTGATCGGCATCGGAGCTACCTGCCCCAGAGCCAGAAGTCGATTGCCATCGCGAAACGAATTCGATGGAGGCGTCTCTCTCCCGTTCGGTTGGCTCACGCGACAGCACGATTCGCCAAGCTGCTAAAACACGCTGTTTTCGATCCGAACCAGCGGCTATGGCTCGGGCCGCCATGGCGTAACTCTCGCCATGCACCCATTCGTTGTTGAGCAGCGTTAAAGCTTGCGGTGCAACCGTGGATACATCCCGCCTGCCGGTGGGTGCAGTGGTGTCGCAACTGTCAAATACCGCCATCATGGGCACGGCCAACGATCGTTTGGAAAACATGTACACGCTCCTTCGCCTGCTCTCTTCGGCGGATGAAGCTTGGTAGGCGTCCCCTTTTCTTGACAACCCCTCTAAAGCTTCCTCGTTGATAGGCGCCTTAAAACTGGGGCCACCCATGCTTCGGTCGAGCCGTCCGCTGCACAGAAGCAATGAGTCCCGAAGCTGTTCGGCGTCCAGCCTTCGTCGCTCTGATCGCCACCAGAATCGATTCGCGGCGTCGATTTCCGAATACTCGCTCGCTAAGGGATGGATCGAGCTCTGACGATAGGTCTGGGACATGACGATCATCTTATGGATTCGCTTAAGCCGCCACTCGCCCGCCATGAGCTGCGAGGCCAACAAGTCCAGCAGTTCCGGATGCGTTGGAGGGCTTCCGAGAAATCCAAAATTGTCTGGAGTGCGAACGAGCCCTTCACCGAAATGATGTTGCCAAAGTCGGTTCACGATGACGCGTGCTGTTAGAGGATTCCGCTTATCGACGATCCATCCAGCCAACTGAAGCCTGCGTGTTGACGTTTTTGAATCCGCAGAGGGACCATCAAATGCACGAGCGATTGCTGGTGCTCCTGTTAGCGTCCCAGGTGCAACCACTTGCAATGGACGGTGAATATCCCCCTTAACAAGCAATCTCAAATCCGGCGGGGTGTTGCTCAGGTCGGTCCAGCCGAGCACATCCAAGCCGAGCTCCTCTTTCGAGGGACCACCGTTCCATTCGCGATTGCGCTGTGCGACGGGTCCTCCCCAAAAACTCGAAGCGATACGGTAGTAGTCCGTTTGTGGGATCGCATCGAACTTGTGGTCATGGCATCGGGCGCATTTGACGGTCATCGCTAAGAACGCAGTCGTCGTGCTGTGCACCAAGTCCTCCAGTCGATCGTATTGATACTCATTGGGGTCATTGGGTTCGTCATCCCATGTACCCAACCTCAAGAATCCGGTTGCAATGACACTCGACTCAGATCGGTTTGGGATTTCGTCACCAGCAAGTTGCTCGGTGACGAACTGATCATAGGGCATGTCCGAGTTGATCGCATCGATAACCCAATCGCGATAGCGCCAGGCAAACGGCTTCACTTCGTCCCGTTCGTAGCCGTTGGTTTCGGCGAATCTCGCCAGGTCCAACCAATGCCTTGCCCAGCGTTCACCGAAATGCTTCGAAGATAGAAGTTGGTCCACGATTTTCTCGTAAGCGTTCGGTGAAGCATCCTGTTCGAAAGCGGCGATTTCTTCCGCAGTTGGTGGTAGTCCCACCAAATCAAAGCTCAACCGGCGAAGTAAAGTACGGCGATCCGCAGCAGGCGCGGCTGTCAATTGATGTGCATGGAGCGAATTCCTGACTAGCACGTCGATTGCGTCCGACGTGGCATTTGGGCTGGTCGTATCGGTTGAAGCAATTGGCTGCCAAGCCCACCAGTCGCGGCCCGCGCGTTTGGCCGTAGTTCGTTCGTAAGGATCGAGCACTCGGCCTTCGGGCCACTTTGCACCCGATTGAATCCACTCTCGCAACACCAACTGCTCTTCGTTGGATAGCGATTGCGAATTGCCGTTCTTTTCCGGAGGCATTTCAGCAGCCAGAACACGTACGAGCAACAAACTTTTTTCCGACTCGGAGCTAATTGGCGATCCGCTTTCGCCACCCCGAATCATGTTCGGGTAACTGGAAAGGTCCAAGCCGCCAGATGGATCTACAGAGTTATGGCACTCCAGGCACCGCAAGACGATAAGGGGCGCTACGTCGTGTTCGAAGTCGATCTGAATTGCATGCGACTTTTGGGACAGTGCAAAAGCGCATAGGAATAAAAACCATTTGATCTGCGGTCTTAGGACGGGAAGGGGAGGGATCATATGCCGGAAGGATTTCAACACGGAGGATTCGATTGACGGCTACAGGTGTCAAAGGTAGGAACGTCTAATTTAAACTAAATTCGTTCGATCCGCTGCCGAATCTGGCGGGCAAAGAAAATTCACCCATGTTGATCCGCTCCACTCGGT
>JBIKLJ010000369.1:0-3547 GCA_044359895.1 Pirellula sp. | reverse complement strand
AAGCAATTCTTGCAGGATGTAAGCGGCACCGTATGCTTCCAAGGCCCACACTTCCATTTCCCCGAACCGCTGTCCACCGAACCGCGCCTTACCACCCAACGGCTGTTGCGTGATTAAGGAATAAGGACCAGTGCTTCGAGCATGAACCTTATCATCGACCAGATGGTGCAGCTTGAGCATATAGATGTAGCCCACGGTTGTTTCCTGCCCCATCGGCTCGCCTGTTCGGCCGTCGAACAATCGGATCTTGCCGTGACGTGGAAGACCAGCGTTCTCAAGAGCCTCGTTAACATCCGTTTCAGTCGCACCGTCAAACACAGGAGTGATCGCTTGGAAGCCCGACATGGCACCAGCCCATCCCAAGTGCGTTTCCAAAATCTGACCTACGTTCATTCGGCTTGGAACCCCAAGCGGGTTAAGCATGATTTGGAGCGGCGTGCCGTCTGGCAAGAATGGCATGTCTTCCACAGGCAACACCTTGGAGATAACCCCCTTGTTGCCGTGCCGTCCTGCCATCTTATCGCCCACACTGATAACACGCTTGGTCGCAATGTACACTTTGACCATCTGCAAAACGCCACTGCGAAGCTCATCACCTCGCTTCATGCTGTTGAGCTGTCGATCGCGGATATCGAGCGTTTCTTCGACCGCTGGCCAAAGGTTCTTGTAAACCTTTTTGACTTCTGCATGAAGCCCCGCATCGAGCCGGTTAATCAGCCGAGACAGATTGAACGTCTGAGCCTTTTCAGCGATGTACTTGGGGTCTTGACCACCCGTCAACGGAGTACCGTCATCATCGGTCAACTTCCCGCCAATGGCTTTCTCAAGCTCTTCCGCAAAGGCCGCAAACGCGGTTGAAATCTCCTTGTTGCCTTCTGTCTCAACTCGCTTCAGTTCCTTCTCGAATTCCTTCCGCTCTTCTTCGGAAAGACTCATGCGTCGCGAGAACTTCTGTGTATCGATGACGATACCTTCAATCCCCGAACTGACTTCCAGCGAGTCATTTTTCACGTCTTCACCAGCCCGACCGAAAATTGCATGCAACAGCTTTTCTTCAGGCGTTAGCTCCGTCTTGCTCTTCGGCGAGACTTTACCCACCAAAATATCGCCAGGCTGAACATAGGTCCCTACCTGCACAATGCCGGTCTCATCCAGATTCCGCAGAGCCTTTTCGCTGACGTTGGGAATGTCGCGAGTGAACTCTTCGCGACCAAGCTTCGTTTCGCGAATTTCCACATCAAACTCTTCGATGTGAATCGAGGTATAAACGTCTTGCTTCACAAGCTCTTCGCTGATGATGATCGCATCTTCGTAGTTGTAACCATCGAACGACATGAAGCCCACCAGGACATTTCGCCCCAGAGCCAACTCACCCAAGTGCGTCGAAGCACCATCGGCGATGATCTGACCTTTTTCTACCTTGTCGCCAACCTGCACAATCGGTCGCTGATTCAAGCAAGTTCGCTCGTTCAGACCTTGGTACTTCTTCATGTGGTAGATGTCCGCGCCGACTTCGATCTTCATCGAATCGACATAAGTCACCTTGCCAGCACGGCGCGACCGAACCACCATGGAACTATTCGCAGCAACTTCCTTCTCCAACCCGGTGCCAACAATCGGTGGCTCCGCGACCAGAAGCGGCACTGCTTGCCGTTGCATGTTGGATCCCATGAGTGCGCGGTTCGCATCGTCATGCTCCAAGAACGGAATGAGTCCCGCGGAAACACCAATCATTTGACTCGGTGCGATATCCATGTAGTGGACTGTTTCGGGCGTGACGATTTCGAAGTCGCTTCGGTGACGAGCGATCAAGCTTGGCCCCGATACCAAGGCGCCATCCTTAACAGCCAAGTCGGCCGGGCCGATGTAAGCGTCTGATTCCTCGTCCGCACGCAACCACACAACCTCTTCTGTAACCTTGCCCTCGATAACCTTCCGATAAGGCGTTACCAAAAACCCATATTCATCAACACCCGCATAAATCGACAACGAACTAATCAGTCCGATGTTAGTACCTTCAGGCGTCTCAATTGGACAAATACGACCATAGTGAGAAATGTGAACGTCGCGAACCTCAAACCCCGCTCGCTTACGATTCAAACCACCAGGCCCAAGAGCGGACAAACGACGCTCGTGCGTCAACTGCGACAGCGGATTGGTCTGGTCAACCACCTGCGACAACTCACCCCGCCCAAAGAAGTATTCGATCGCTGCACTGATGCTCTTAGGATTCACCAGCGAACGCGGAGTCATATCCTCCACTTCCTTCAAACTCATTCGCTCTTGAACGGTTCGGCGAAGCTTCAAAAATCCCTTGCGAAGCTCTTCACAAGCAAGCTCGTCGATCGTTCGCAAACGACGATTCCCCAAGTGGTCAATGTCATCAAAGCGAGCTTCCGCTTCCGAGTCAAACAAGTCAATCAGGTACCGAATCGAAGCGATAAGATCTTCAGGCCGCAAAGCCATTTCATCTTCAGCTACGCTCGTACCCAGCTTTCGATTCACTCGGAACCGACCCACTCGACCCAATCGATAGCGATTGACGTCAAAGAACTTTTCGTGAAACAGAACTCGAGCCTTCTCCAACGCAGGAGGATTCCCCGGACGCAACCTCTGATAGATCCTTAGCAAAGCCTCTTCGTGCGAGCTCGTATTGTCTTCAGCGAGCGAATTGAGAATGTAAGGAACCTTCGGGGCTTCCATCAACTCGATGCTCTTCACACCTACCGTGCAAATTGTCTCTGCAATCGCCTTCGATATCTTCTGACCACCTTCGATAATGATTTCGCCCGCACGCTCGTGATCCGATGGATACACAACGTCATCACCCGCAATCTTATTCTCGATTTTGACAACGCTGCGACCGTCCGTGATCTTCTCCGAAACGATTTCGTAGAACACCTTTAGCAAATCTTGATCAGTGCTCAACTTAGGAGACATTGCACGAAGCAAGGTCATCACCGAAAACTTACCGCTCTGGTCGATTCGGACCGACAACGAGTCTTTCTTGGTGACATTCACCTCGATCCAACTACCACGCTCCGGAATCACTCGGCAGGAAGGCATCTTGCGCTCGGACGTACCTTCTGTTTCTTCCACAAAGTCCACGCCAGGCGAACGGTGCAACTGACTAACTACCACTCGCTCCGCACCGTTGATGATGAACTCGCCACCCCCCAACATGATTGGAATATCACCTAAATACACTTCTTCTTCGAGCGGCTGATCTCGCTTCAAACGAAACCACACCTTCAACGGCTTGCCGTAGGTAAGCCGCAACTGACGGCATTCCTCGGGGGTATATCTTGGCTTCCCCAATTCGTAACGCAGGTACTCCAGCGCAACTGTCTTGTCATAGCTTTCAATCGGAAAAATTTCGCGAAATACGGACTCAAGCCCCTGATTCTTTCGCTTGTCCGACGGAATATCTTCTTGCAAAAAAGCTTCGTACGAAGCAGTCTGCAATGTCGTCAAATTAGGAATCGGAAATTGGCTACGGCCTGACCCGAAAACACGAGTTGTGGAGGTCTGTAGTCGTCGCTTGGAG
>JBIKLJ010000368.1:0-3552 GCA_044359895.1 Pirellula sp. | reverse complement strand
GCGGCTACTGAGCAAGCAATCCAAAGAGCATATCCGACCTTCCCGTTCGAATAGGCCAGCAAAAGCACCTCAAGGTGTGGGCGGGATGATGTAAACGCGATGATTCAGAACTGTGCGAACTGTGTGAACGGTGCTGCTTCAACTAGCCACCAAACTTATTGCGACACGTCGGGAGCATGCCCGACGGTCGCTCTGTTCTGTGATCATCCGTTACTCTAGTTCAGTTGCTTGGATCGGCGTTTGCGATCGCTTCGCTCGCCGCCACCGCCGCCACCGCCGCCACCGCCACGAACGCTTGGATGGTCGCTCAGTTTGGAAATACGAAGCTGACGACCAACGACCCAGGCTCGGCCTAAAGTCTTGAAGACTTCACGCGGCATTCCTGCTGGCAAGTCCACGGTGCTGAACTCGTCAAAAATCGCGATCTGTCCGATGCTGGCAGAATCGATGCCCGCCTCGTTCGCAATCGCGCCTACCAAGTTACCAGGCCTTACGCCGTGGACTCGGCCAACTTCGACGCGGAATCGTTCGAGTTCGCCCGAGGAACCGCCGGTGGATCGGGGTGCATCGCTGCGTTGAGTGTCGCTTCGGGATCCTTCGGAGCTTCTTGGCCCACGATCAAAGGAACCTCTTGGTGCACGGTCATCACGTCCACCGCGATCATCACGTCCTCGATCATCGCGAGGGGCTCTTGAATCGCGACCTGGTCGTTCTTCGCGTCCACCATCGCGACCGCGGCCATCGCGACGCGTCATCGTATCGGGGCGACCGCTTTCGTCTGCAAAGACATCGCGACGTCCCGAGCGCCCTGCATCTTCGACCAAGAATGGCTTATTGCCTTGCACCACCATGGCCATGGCAGCTGCAATCTTCCCGGCGGTCAGATCGTTTTCCAGCATGCACTGCTCGATCAGTTTTTCAAACATCGTGAATTGCGGGCTAGGAGTTGCGTTCTCCGCACAGGCCGCCACGATCTTGCTCTTAAAGCGACTGACTCGCATGGCATTGATTTCTTTGGCGGTGGGGATCGCCATCGGCTCGATCATTTGTCCCGCCGCCCGATCGATTTCACGCAAGAAACCGCGTTGACGTGGTGCGATGAAGACGATCGCAGCACCGCTTCGACCAGCACGGCCCGTTCGACCGATACGGTGCACATAGGCTTCCGAATCAACCGGCAGATCGTAGTTGATAACGTGAGTGATCCGTTGAACATCCAATCCACGGGCGGCAACGTCGGTAGCCACCAAGATATCGAAGACGCCTTCCTTCAATTGATCGACCGTTCGTTCACGTTGTGCCTGGGCGATATCGCCATTCAATGCGACGGCAGCATGTCCCATTTTGGTCAGGTTGTCCGCCAGTTCGACGGTTGCCAACCGAGTCTTCACGAAGATGATCATGCCTTCGCGTTCTTCTGCTTCCAGAATACGCAGAAGGGCTTCGAACTTGCTTCGGTGTTCTACCAACACGAATCGCTGGCGAATGGTTTCTGCCGTTCTTTGCTGCGAGTCGATCGAAATCACATGCGGGTTCTTGAGGTGCTTGTCGGCAATCTCACGAATCGCATTAGGCATGGTGGCAGAGAACAAAGCGATCTGACGGCCAGGTGGTGTTTGGTCCAAAATCCACTGAACGTCATCCACGAATCCCATCCGCAGCATTTCGTCTGCTTCGTCCAAGACCAAGCATTGCAGCGTATCGACTCGCAAACGATTTTCACGCATATGGTCCATGACTCGACCGGGGGTACCAACAACGATGTGGATCCCGCGTTGCAAAGCGTGGATCTGAGTGGAATACGCTTGGCCGCCATAGATCGGCGCGACTCGTAATCCACGCATGTGCTGAGCATAACGCTGGAAGGACTCGGCAACTTGGATGGCAAGTTCACGGGTCGGCGTCAGCACCAACACTTGAGTTGCAGGATTTTCGACATTGATTCGGCTTAGCAACGGTAGAGCGAATGCTGCGGTCTTTCCGGTACCGGTTTGAGCCTGCCCCAAAACGTCGCGACCTTCGGTCATGGCCGGGATGGTAGCAGCTTGAATCGCTGTCGGATATTCGTATCCCGAAGCCTTCAGAGCACTGCAAATCTCGTTAGGCAGTTTTAGGTCATAAAAGGTAATCCTGCCGTCGTTAACTTCTTCGGAACTTTCATCCGCAGGTTCGTCCGAAAGAACATCCGCATCCATGTCGGAATCGAAAGCGTCCGATGGCTTGCTTGGCTTGGTCGCTTTGGCGGATGTGGGGACGACTGGCGCGGCAGAAGTCGCTGGCGCGGCGGACTGCGGTTTCGGGGAGGAAGCCTTAGCAGCACGTTGTTTCTTGGACGGCTTGGTGATCTCGTCCGAGATTCCGGCCAAAAGATCGTTGGCGATCATGCTAAGCTCATCGGCTTGCTTAGGGTCCAGAACCGCCGGCCCTGATTCGACGGGCACTGATTCGATGGGCATTAATTCAGCCCGAGTCGAATCAGCAGGTGTCGAATCGGTGGCAACCAAATCCACAGGATTAAGATCTACGGGCGCAGAAATACCAACACTAGGCTCTTGGGAGCTCATAAAATTCCTCGATAACACATTAGGGATGTAAACCAAAATTCCAGCACCCGAACTGCAACCCGCAGTTCAGAAACGTAGGAAAGTTTGGTTCGAATCAACCTAAGTCGGGGAATCTCATTCCGATTCGCGGACGCAGATGAAGTAGCAGAACTTACTTTCCAAGCTGTTTATTTCCACGAGATACTAACTCAAGCTACGAAAATCAAAAGAGGGAAAAGCAAAAGATCTTCCGTGGGGCTCTTGCGTTTATCGTTAAAATCTACGTGATTGGAGACAAGAATCTCTTGATTTGCTTCTGTTGTCACCACGATAATGAAGACGTTGTTGGAAGAGTCCTCGAGGAACAAGACGTTTATGGGCCCCCTAGATCCTGCGAATGTAGCTTTATCCCACATTAACTCTTCGGAAGCTGGAAACGCTGAATCTGCTTCCAGGCCCGATTTATCGAACGCGTCCGATTTGGAAGGTACAGTGACTTGGATTGAAAAAGATAGTTCCTCGGAACCAGAAAAGTATTTGGAAGAGAGCCAAGCGGGCTCCGTCGGCGAGTGAACAGCCCCTTTTATCCCGTTTGATGGGGTTGGAAACGGAGTACGTCGTTCTGTATCGGACTCCGGGCGAGACGGTTGACCAAGTGAAGTTTGACTTCGATAAGTTTTCGAAGTGCCTTTCGCAAGAGCTGCCGATTGCCAAGAGCTTCCGAAACCCTTATCGAGTCTTTCTTGCCAATGGTGGATGTGTTTCATTGGAACACGGCCTGTCCATGAATCTTCGCGATGTTTTGGTGGAAACCGCGAGTCCGGAATGCAAAAGTCCCAAAGAGCTTTTGACGTATCAGATTGCGATGGAGCGGATCCTGTCCCGTTCCATCCACAAAGCCTTCAGCACCTACGACGCTCAACTGCTGAAAGGGAGTGCGGATTCCAGAGGCAACACCTACGGTCAACACGAATCGTACGAGCTTCAAATCGCCTCCAAAGGATGGTTG
>JBIKLJ010000367.1:0-3581 GCA_044359895.1 Pirellula sp. | reverse complement strand
GTGGAACAGCTCGCCAAGGGCGGCTCAGCCCGAGTGCAACGCTAAGCACCATATTGATGGAAAGCGTGGTTTTTCATGGAGCATCAAAGGGGTCAGGCCTCTTTGATGGTGGCGTGGAGGTTTCTTCGGGTTGGCGAGTGTTTGAGACAAACGACTCTTTGACGCGAAATGATTGCTCCTGAACATTGTCCCGGTGATTCATAACCTCGGCAGCAGAGTTACATTCTGAATCAAAGAGGCCTGACCCCTTTGATGACCCCCAAAGAGGCCTGACCCCTTTGATGACCCCAATCGCATCTGTGTGCCCCTAGAGAAACGGAAACTCAAGGTCGCCGCGTACGACGCGAACAATTTCCAACGTACTGTCTTTTTCGCGAAAGTAGATGATGTAGCTTCCCACGTATGTCGATCGAATACCTTCGCCAAGATCGCGTCGGTCGTCACCGATGTCCGGATGTTTCGCAACCAACCGACACTTCTCTCGAATCTTCTCTACCCATTGTCTTGCGGCAACGGGCTTGTCTATAGCGATGAAGCGTGCGATCTCTTTAAGGTCATCTTTTGATGCCGCCGAATACCGGAGTCGTAGCATCAGCCTATCCCTGATTGCTTAACAACTCGATGCGTCTGATTTCGGCCTCAACTTCGTCGAAGACTGCCTCTTCATCAAATGACTCGCCGCGATCGAGCTGTCCTATACCCACAGCCATTTTCGCGCGCAATTCTTCTCGGCCCTTTAGTAACCGTATGCCATCAACAACTGCATCTTCTTCGGATTGGTACTTGCCCTGTGCTACCAAGCTTCTCACAAAATCGTTCGCTTCGACGGGTAAATTCACATTCATTACTTGTCTCCACTGCAACCGGGCCACCCAACATCGTTTTACCGCTTGGCTGCGGGTTTCACTTTGGTTAGTTCCATTCCCATTGTAGTTCCAACCTATTGGTTAAGTCCACTGGCAATTCAACGCTGCGGACGCGACATCTGGATTGCAACGTTTTCTGGCCTTCGCAGAACCAATCTTTTTGCCACGTTTTCCCTTTCGGCCGCGAATTGGCATCGGCAAACCTCGCACGATTCTATGCAACTAAAGAGCCCCAACGATGGACGTCTTTGCTGGCCGTCGAGCACCTCGATATTCTGCCAACCGAGCAACGTTACCGGCGAATTGGCTCATCGACGTTCACCTGCATTGCGGTTTGCAATGTCTGGCGAAGCGTGACTCGCACAGTCATCTAACAGAAAATACCCGAATCGGTGGACCCGACCGACGTCAATTAAACGCGTTTCAAACTCGCGCAGGTTGCATCCACCTCTCTGTCTCAGAAATGGGAAAAATGGACTCTCCGAAGTCGCACCGGTCACCCAAACCGGTGCGAGTTGTTTGTTCTAGGTTTATCAAAACCGTCTCAATCGACGCACGACGAAGCTGACAGTTCGCGTAATAGTACGCACGTCGAGAGGGGCCCCCCTCGGATGAGCACTCGAAAAACCAGCAACCAGACCGCATCTCGCGATTCAGTACTCCCAACCTTGGGGTGTACTTATGGTGTATTTCCGACGAGGATTAGTCCCATGGTTCCAGGTCCGATGCTTCTTTGGGCGACATCGTAGCAGCGGAACAGCTCGTAAGAACAGCGCAAGAAGAACGCAGCGTGCACTTGCCAATTGGGAATCTGCTTATCACCTCGGGACGCGATGGTCAGGTTTTTCATGTCACTGCCACTGGCGTTTTTCGCTAAAACCTCGCGCCTGTTCAAAATCACGAAAGTGCCTTTTTTTGCAGGGTTTCCGAGCACGGGACGGGGTTGGGGGGCGTCCCGTGGTTTCGAGCCTTTGGATCCGATTTGAGCCTTTTCGGGTGCCAAGAGGTGTCTATCACGTCCCGTGGTTTCGACGCCATCGAAGTTCGGCGACTCGAAAAAGCCCCAAATTTCCGCGTAGAAATGCAAAGACCCGCTGGGGTGAGCCAGCGGGTCATTTTGATTCGAGTCACCTTGCGGTGGCCGTGTTAGTGGAGGCGGTTTCTTGGACTCGCAACGGTGCCATTTATTTCGGTTTTGGCTCGCTGTAGGTTTATCCGAATGAAGCTAACTTATGGATCGCTCTTCGACAATCGCAGCTTTTCGAAGAATCCCCAGAATTCCTCCGGTGCCGAAATGTCGTTGGTCCCTTTACCCAGATCTTCATTGGCTCGACGCCGCTGCATCGGCCAACCATGCCCATGCCCTTGCATCGTATAGAAAACCACTGGAGCTGTTCCCCCCCAACGCTGAGCGTGGATCCGGCACCCATCCCTGGGATCCTTGTCCGGTAATTCCCATTTTTTCCCCTCGCTGTCGCACTTGTTCTGCTTGCGCCAATAAGCGATCGTCTCCTCGGCACTCATCTGGTCTCGATTCCCATCCCATGGTTTCATCGGATCCTCCGTACCTAGCAGCACGATCATCGGCACTGGCTTGGTAGGTTTGGGCCACTTGGTCTCGGCTGCTCTTGGCAAAGTAGCCACAATTACCCCGGCGGCCGCAATGCGATCTGCAAGATTGCAAACGAGATATTGGGTCATCACCCCGCCATTGCTTCCACCGACTAAATAAATCCGAGCGGGATCGGCAATTTTTTTCTCGATGAGTTCATCGAACATCGTTCGAAAAAATCCGACATCATCGGCATTGCTAGTCCGTCGCTGTACCGAATACATGTCATGGCTACCTATGTTCCATCCGTTGATTCCACTTGGATACACCGTGACGTAACCGGCACTGGCCCCGAGTTTGGTAAAATCGGTTTTCAGATGCATCGCAATTCCGCTGCTGGTTGCTCCGCCATGGAGCACAAAGACAACCGGCGACGGCTTGTCCTGGCACGATTGAGGGATGTTGATGAAGTACTCCCGCTCAGTCTCACCAACTTGAATTTTCCGTCGTTCGAGCCCAGCCGGAACAGGACCATTTTCTGTCCGTTCACGCAACTTCCGCACCGCCTCACGCTGACGCGGATTGATCTGTTTGCGAGGTTCTCCGCCTTGCCGCTGCGGCCTATTCGTTCCTTGGGTTGCGCGCCGATTTTGAGGCTCTGAATTGTCTGGGGCATCCTGCGCCAAAGTGCTGCTGAGGCTGAGGGCTATCGCGATCATGAAAACCACGAAACTTTTTGCTCGTTTGCTGATCATTTTCCTTCCGCCCCCGATTTTTATTTTTTCCTACGCATGAGGGTCTCTGCGGATGATTTGTACACCCGGTAATCAGAGTCTCCTCTTATCGTGCAGCGATGCTTTCGTTCCCAAAGACCATCACTTTGGGTGACGCGGGTTGATACGCTGGCCAGTCGGGTAACTGCTTGCTGCTGGGCTTGCCGTCCTTCATGAAGGCCAACCAGTAGTCCATCATCGCGGCACTAATCTTTCGTCCCTGCTCGGACTCCTATCGACTTCTTTCCCGTCTCGTGCCGGTTCGAGGAGTTTGTTGAAAAACTCCTCGTCTTTGAATGTCAAATCGAGCTGGTCATACTTGCCTGCCATCACTAGCCGCGGCATATCTGCGTTGGCGAACCGGACGATGACCAGCTTTTCGGCTGAACT
>JBIKLJ010000417.1:0-3582 GCA_044359895.1 Pirellula sp. | reverse complement strand
GAAATGACTTAGTCGGGGAGTAATTGAATGGACGCACCTCGCCGACGCGATTCAAAAACCCCTTCTCGGCGAGGATTCGACACAAGTTGGCAACGGTCGTGTACGTCAACACACGCCCCGTTTCCTCAAGATGATCCCGCGCCGATTGAGCTGTCATTTCCCCCTTAGACCAAAAGGCATGCATGACTTCAAGCTCTCGTTCGGTCAATGGTTCCGCCTGAGGGCGATTCATCGTACGGGATCTCCTGGTAAGATTTGATACTCCAAATTTGGTTTTGCAAATCTAATACAACCAAGGGGAAGACGTCAAGCTCGAAAGAAGCGAGAGGATAAAAGAATCCAAAATCGGCGCGGTATCGCTTTCCTGTATGCTGATATCTCTCCTGGCTTCGGGGAGTGCAGGTGAGACCACGCATTCACTTTTGTCTCCAAACATCTCCGAAGATTTCGAAGGCTTCGTCGAGGATCGGACGCAGTTCCGGAAAGATTGGGCAGCTACGAATCCCACGACCTTCGTGGTGCTCGACCTTTGGCTCCGGGATATTCATCCGATTCCTTTCCCAATCGATGTCGTCCCAGCGAAGCGACAACGTTTCCGAAGGCGTCCGACTCTTTCAGGGAAGTCGATGCATGAAACTCAAATCGTCCCTTGCAGCATTCATCACAGCGATCACGATGATCTGATCGTCTTCTATCACAAAATGAATGATGTAGGAGAATCGTTTGATCAAGCAGGGGCGGAGACCATTGGCGGCTATCGAGAACAACCATGGGTTTTCCAAGATACGATAAATTGCTGCCACATATTCAGCCAGGAATTGATCTCCCAAGGTGAGCGTCCGTTGAACCGCATCTTGACAAGCCCCGAAGTTATCTGGCTTTCTTGCGGTTCTTGAGCTGTCGTTTTCTTGCCTCTTTTTGGCGACGCTCTTCTCGGCGTATTGCATCAATCTCCCATTTGCAGTCTGGGTGCACCGCCAACCAACGGTCTGGTAGCATTTCATCTAGCTCGCTACTCGTTACCGATTCGCCCAACTTCGATTGCGAGAATGCTTCGCCCATTCGATAGTAAGGAAGTCGCTCAATCACATCTTTCAGCCAACTAAACGGTTCAACACCGTTCTGCTTGGCGCTTGTGACCAACGAGTAAAAGTTGGCCGCGTTTCGACCGGCTCTCTCATTTCCGACGAACAGATAGTTCTTTCTTCCAATGGCGGGATATTTGACTAATCGCTCCGCGGCGTTATTCTCAAACGATAAATATCCTGCGTCCGTGTAGCGACACAACGCTTCCCATTGATTGAGCGTATATGTGAACGCGGTCTTGATCAGGCTCTTGGGTAAAATCCGCCCGCTATTGAGCTCACTTTCTAGCCAACTCTTGAACTCGTTCAATATCGGACGCGAATGCTCTTGGCGAGCTCTCGCGATCGCTTCGAAGTCCCTTTCACCTTGGTGTGTCTTCAACGGAAAGCTTTCCCGAAGTTGCGACTCAATTTGCGATAGACGCGCGATGTACCCCAACGCCATATTGGCTCGCGTTTTGTCGTAGTCTCGCGCGTCGTACCAATAGCGACGAGTATGCACCCAGCATGCCACCTCCTTCACAAGGCCCGATGCGTACACGCAGTCGTAGCCCGAATATGCATCGGCTTGTAGATATCCTTGGTAGTTTTCCAAAAAGTTCTTCGGACCGTTACGCGATCGATCCAGTGTGAAATCGAACACGACATAAGGATGTATCCAGTCTCCTTGATACGGCCAGAATTTTGCTTCACGGCAGATCCCGATATCAAGCATTTTGATCTTGGTATCATCAGTATGGATCACCGATGATTGCAAGACCAAGTGCTTCATTCGCATCACCAGTGGCTCGATCAGCATCCCAAGTTCGTACAACCAATCGCAGATCGTGCTTCGGCGAATCAACCAACCCATGCGACTAAACAAGTCTTCCTCACGATAAAGCGGAAGATGGTCGCCGAACTTCGACAAGGCTACGTAGGCGCAAAGGCCGGGAGCAGGAAGCCCTTTTTCGATCGGCTGGGGAGGCTTGGGAGCGATTGCTACATTCTCTTGGCAACTTTTACAAGCGTATTGGACTCGCTGATGTTCGATGACTTTGAAAACAGCAGGAATGAACTCGATCTGTTGGCTGGTTTCAATTCCCATCTCGCAACGAACTTCTCCGCAACATGGGCACTTGCGTTCTTCTTCGTTTAGTTCGTGTCGGTGGATTTCCTTTGGCCAATTTAAAGGAAGTGGTCGACGTCCAGTCCCCTTCTTCGTCGGTTGGTCAGGAGTTGCTGGATCTTGAGGCTGATCGGCTTCTGGTTCTTGGTCTGGCTGATTCGTATTGTCGTCCGCAACCTTCTCAAGTTCCTGAGCCAGTTGTTGCAACTCATCTTGGGAGAACAAGAGCAGCTGATCAGGATTGATGCGTTCTTGTCTTGAGCCGCGAACCGCACTGAGTAAGCGTTTGATCTTGGACTCAAGCAACGCGATCTTGCGGTCTTTCTCTTCGAGAGCTTGCGAGAATTGTTCCGTTACCGAAGTGTGCTGAGAAGCAACTTCATGAAGCTTTGCTTCGGTGCGTTCAAGCTGCGCATCTTTGTGCTGCAACTGAGCTTGAAGTTCTTTGATTAGCAGGTCCTTTGCATCCATACTTATTAAACGCATGAGACTCAAAAATGTTCTCTTAAAAAGAGAGGATTTATACAAAAAAGTGCTCTCGCTGAACATGACTGAACAGCAAGAGCACTTGGGATTTTTTCGATGTAGAAGTGACCGGTTGTCAGCTTGCCAATTGAAATCGCTTTCTGCGTTTGACGCTGCTGAGATCGATACCACGTAACAACATCGTGAACTCATCGCTCCGGATCTCGATGGCATTGAGCTGGTTGTTGGATGAGGGAATTTGAAAGGTACCTTGCTCCAAGCGACGATACCAGATAGCGAGCCCATCTCCATCCCAGTACAGAACCTTCAAGCGATCTCGTCGCCTATTGACGAAGAGAAAGAGTGCACCCGAAAGAGGATCTTGCTTCAGCGTATCAGAGACCAACCCAGATAGACCATCAAACCCTTTTCTCATATCGGTCGCATGGAGCGCGATGAAGATACGAGTCTGAGAAGCAATGGTCAGCATGACTCACCTCTTGAGGCGGTTTCAATCGCTGCGATGAGTTGCGTCAACTGGGTCGACGGCAACGAGGAATCAACTCTTATCGTGAACCCACTGGGAGTGAAGATCTGAATCGGTTGGGGCGAAGGCTTCGGGTGCGCTGGTATGATACGGACCGGAACCATAGCACTGACTGGACGGGGCTTATCGACAGATAGAAGCTTTCGCTTCCATTGGTAGAACGACTGAACCGCCAGTCCCTTCTGTGAGCAAAAATCGACGACAGACAACTTGCTCTCAGTAAACTGCTGCAATACATTTTGCCAAAACTCAGCACGAGAGGAACGCTTTGAACTTTCCATGGTTGAACTCCTGGATTCGAGGAAACAAAACCCTCGAAAATACCAGACCATGCAAGATGCGGTTCAACGGACGCTCACAACTAAGCGGAAACATCG
>JBIKLJ010000146.1:0-12739 GCA_044359895.1 Pirellula sp. | reverse complement strand
TAAACATGTTCGTGAGTGTTAGGCCAAGTTCCAAATTTTTCTCCGTCGTCACCGAACAACAAGACCGAATCCGGAGCCCGATCGGCGACCTGCCGACAGTACTCGATCGTTTCATTAGCTGCCGCGAACGGAAGAAGGTACCTGAGTCGTTCGCTCCCTGGAAAAACCCTCAAAACGTGACCGTCATCTTCGGTTAAAAAATAGTTGGTGAGTTGAGAGTCAATCCATCCCGCCGCGCGAAAGTGAAAGTCATCTAGGATCGTGTATTGCATTCCGGCGGGTACGATGTCTCGCGTCAACTGACTTTCCCAAACCCGTTCCGGCATCCACATCCCAGTGACCGCCGTGTCAAATCGAGTCTGCAGCCAACGCGTGTATTTGCTGATTTGACCGATGCGATCGCGGCTTGGAAGCATGGTCAAGATAGGCTCGTAGAATGGACCTCCAACGATCTCAATACGACCGGCCGCAACTAAGGCCTTCACCCGCTCCAGGTACGCAGGATGATGTTCTGCCAGCCAGAGCATGAGCGGTCCTGAGGTATGCAACGCTACCTTCAAGTGCTCGTAGGGCTCGAAGACATTCAAAAATGGAAGGTAGCTATCTTGGTAAGCCTGTTCGATGACTCCGTCGAAGTTTCCGATAGGTTGATGGTTGTGCAATACTATGCAAAGACGTACTGAGTTTCTCATGAAATGCATTCCCATCCATCGCGCCGTCAGAAACGAAATAAGAGATGAATCCAGTTGCTGCGATTGGATTTACACAGTCATTCGAGATGAACTATGGTCGCGCAACCTGGCTACGAAATTGGTTCATCGGCACAATCCGCACAGTTGTTGCAGACCATTCCCACGCGACTTGCTTGTTACCCCAGATTACCTATTTTGTCGTGCTGTCCTCGGAATCACGTCAACGAAAAAGCTAGGTTGTTCCCATTGGCCACGCTCTGCAAGCCTCCACCCTCGGTCCAACCCATAATATCCAACGCGTGAATACCGATCTGAAAAAATCAACTTCTGACGGTAGACGCGGCGACGCGAGCCCAGGTGCATTGGCCCTATCGATAGGCATGTTCTTTGGTTTTTGTTCCCTTCTTGGTTGCGATTTCGATTCTCAAAGCGCGGAGATGATGTTCAGGGCGAATTCACCGCCCGATCCATTGGCTGCCGATCAAGTGCATTTCACGATCGCGAACGTCGAGACCATTTCACCTCAAGAAGAAGATGAGGCCAATTCGCAGGCCTTAAACAGCGACTTTACCAAATGGATTGGACGCAAGGAACCCAATCCTGTCCTTCCAAAACGAACCTCCCCTTCACGTTTCGATCCCAACGACCCAAGGCCGCCTTTGTTATACGTTGAAACGAATGACTCCACCTTGGCGGGCGTTCCTATCGGTCTGTTCGCAGACCAAACTTTTCTGATGGGAAGCGACGGCAAGATCCGGTTTTTAGAGAACGCGAACATACGACACCAAGCGGTTCTTCAAGAACGTTTTCAGCCGATGGATCGAGATGATTTGGCTGTGGAACTGCGAGCGGAATTCGGTAAGCAATACACGGTCAAACAGGAATCGCCTTACCTAATCGTATCGCAGCCTTACCAAGCCGTTGCATGGGCCAAGCGTTTTCGAAGCATAGTCCATTCGTTTCGACGTTATTGCACCACGCACAGAATTGAGACTCGCCCGATCGAGTTTCCATTGACCGCAATCATCTTTGGAACGCATGCAGAATTTATGCGATACGCCCACCAGGAATCTGCCAACCTCCCTCCTAACTGCGTCGGATACTATTCTCAGAAGTCGAATCGGATTGTTCTTTTCGAATCACCCACTGGCGATAATTCAGAAACGATTGCCACCATTTGCCATGAAGCGATACACCAACTTGCCTTCAATTCGGGGTTGCACCAACGACTTGCATCAACACCGCTATGGCTCGTGGAGGGGTTTGCGACGATGTTTGAATCCCCTAGCCTTGCGGGGCTAACGACGAAAGAAGGAGCTTCGCGTTGGCCTGACTCACGCAAACAGGACTGGCTAGCACTTGCGAAAAATCCATCCTCGATTTCACAATTACTGGACAGCCTAATACGAAACGACACCAAGTTTGAATCCAATCCGATAGAATCGTATTGTGTGTCTTGGGCGATGGTTGCCTATCTGTCGCAAAGACGCTCGCGAGAGTTCACCGAATTTCTTCAATTCAATGCAAAGATACCACCCTACCAGGACTATTCCGAATCGGACCGACTTCGCGATTTCCAAACCCTTTTTGGCAACGACCCAAGACTCATCACGAAAAGCTTGATCCAATTCATCGACGGGCTTCAGTAAAGTTTCTCGTCGAACCCATCGATTCCTTGGTTCGACTCGATGGCGTCCATAGCGTCGCCCCAAGGTCCTTCGTCTACGATGACTTCGGAGCCGCTGATGAGTTCAATCTCGTTGCCTTCGGAATCGAAGTAAACGGGCTGTTCATTCGACGATGGTGAGTCAGACAAGGGAACAGCGCTGCCCGTGAGTTGGGGATCGCTAAAGATCGAGCCTACGCGACCGTGTTTCATGTCCATTCGAGGCGTTCTGGAGCCGTACGCGGCGTAGTCATCCAAATAAGGTGAGCAGCACAAACTGCAGCCACTCAGGCTGAGTCCTAGCGTTAAGAAAAACGCAAACAAGGCAAGTTTGGCTGGTTTCATATGCTGTTCCTATGGCAGGGTACGGTCACTCAAGCACGGCACGGTTGATGCATGTGGCGGCATCGCGAATAACAAAGAGTTTATCGTCGAAAAGCGATTCCAGAGGTTAGGTAAAATTTGCGGTTTAGGAACTATTTTCCTGCGAGGCAAGAGGACCGTTTTACTCAGTTTCTCTGGTCGAGAAGCCGAAGAACTAACTATACCGGTGAAGTCAAATCCCATCCCGCCCCTGAAGTGATTCCTATCGTGCAATTTTTAGCAAGCAATCAACGTTGGTGGCTCAGTCTCGTTGCTGCCATTTCCGTTTGCTTATGGGCTGCCAACTGGCTTCCTATTCAACGGGTGGAATACAAGTTGACAACAAACATTGCTATCTCGCAACATCGATTGCCCATTCTTCAAGGTTTAGAAGGAAAGAGCTTGGTGTCCGAGACTTGCTCAGGATTCTCGTTTGTAATTGACGACGTCCAGTGCGCGGCGTTCGAAGCGGGAGCAGCCGTCAATTCGGATCTAGCCCCGGCACGTGTCACGATGGTTTTTAATACCCGAAGCCGTGCTGGTCAGTTGGAAATGCTGTTGGACCAATTGACGAAGCCTCAAGCGCAATCCGAAGAGTGCAGGCAAATAACAAAGCAGATCCAGAAGGAACGCTGGATTCTGGAAACTGCTTTGCACAGTAAGAAGCTTTACGAATTGGATTTGAAACGAGAAAAAGAATCTCGAGAGGTCTCCACAGATCAGGTGGCCGACACGGTTGATTCAAGTGATTCCAAATTGGTTTCGAAAACGCCGGGCACTCGATTCCAGCTTTCGTCGTTTGTTTCACAACGTTCCCATCGTTTGGGCGTCGACGATCTTGCTCAGCAACTGGAAACAGCAATTGTCAAACAGTCTCAAAAGGTTCAGGCGCTCGAGATCAGCATCGATCGTTTGAAGGCTCAAACCCAAGGCTATCTAAACTTTACCGGCTCTCCCTCGGTCGCCCCGGTTGCACATGCGATCCCCCCCGTTCGTTTATTCGTGCTTGCATCGATTTGCTTTGCGATTTGGTTTCTGCTTTCCTGGTGGACGGGTCCTTGGGGATTGCATGGTGGGCAAGCGACTAGGATCGGTAAAAGAATTTTTTTTCATCGATGGATAACCGTTCTGGTAGCCAATAACCAAGCGCTTCGAGCTCGACCGGCTAGCAAATCCTCTTCACGTAACAATTCGCATGCTGGTTCAGTGAAGAAGCAACGGTTTGAAATGGCGGGTATTCCATTCTTAGGAACGGTGCAAGTCAACGTATGCAAACAAATAATACAAGAGGTGCCTTCGGTATCGTTCAAGATAGCCGAGAAGATGCCGGAGCCGACTCTTTTAGCCCCTTCCCAGTCTCACAGCTTCAACGCGCTTCAGCTCTTGAGACGTTTGGGGGAAGGATCGCTTGTGTTGTGGTTTGCTGTTTTAGTCGCACGCTTGATGTTGGACCCCGCATGGCGAGAACTTGTCTGCGTTGCTCCATTAGCAGCTTTAGCGCGTCTTATCACGGGAATTAAGTAGATGGTTGACCATTGGAATCCCAAATCATTTCAAGGATCGGTTCATTCCGGGAATCGGAGCCGCCGTTTCCGCATGCGTCGCGGCTTAAGCAAGAAACTGATTTTTGGAGCAATCGGGACTTTAGCTGTCGCCTCGTTCTCCGTCTTGGGATTGCTTTTGTACTTGGATAGCTCCCCAGACACAACGCAGCAGCTTGATATTGGTCTTCGATTGCTTCGTAAAGGGGATGGTGAATCGTCCGCCCGCATCGCTCGATCCCTACCTGCCACCGCAATAAAAAAGCGATCGGATATTTCGAAAAAAGAATTCCTTTTGGGTGCACATGCAAGACGAAAGGCGGAAGCGATTCAACAACGACGAGTGTCGATCGAACATAATGAAGAGGCCGTAAAACGTCTTTCGAAGAGCCGCGATCTTTCATTTCCGGAAGGCCATGAAGGGCAAGGAAACTATTTGTTAGGTCTAGCACTGTTCGATTTATTGCGATGGGAAGAAGCAGAACCCGCACTAGAAATTGCTTCAGAAAGATGGCCGCAAGGCCGCGTAGATGCGATTGAAAGGTTGGTCGACATTGACTTGTCCGAATCCAATCAAGCCCCCGATGTTGCTTTCGAACGAGTGCGACAATGGCGTGCTCTACCCAAGAGCACCTTGAATGAAGATGACCGGGCCAATCTCAAAGAGATGCAGATCCTATATAGCATGAAAGAATACGATAAGGTTATCGCGTTCGACGACTTGATTGCCCCCGATTCGCCCTTAAGAGCACAATGCGAACTGATCGTCGGTCGATGTCTGCATAAACTTGCCATGGAATCGCCCGAGCCAGAGCAAAAAATGAAGCTTCAAAAGGCGATCTCCTACTTCCAACGGGTTCTGAATTACCCAAACATTCCAGTTCACATCCGAAGGCAAAGCAATCTTGAGCTCGGTCGTGTCGTGCGCGACCTGGGTGAAAAGACCAATGCGGTCAGCACGTTTAGTATACTTAGGCTCTCATCACCCTACGAAGCTGAAAGTCTTGTCAGTGGATTGGAAGAAATAGATTGCTTGATTGATTTAGGACGATTCGCTGACGCCGTCGCCACGCTGGATCATATCACTAAAAGTTTTGGCGAGCAGCGATGGTATGAAAATGATTGGATGCCCATCGGTAGTATGCGAAACAAATTGGTGGCCTCGGGACAACGAATGATTGACCAAAAAGCCTATGCTGAAGCCGCTCGCTTCGCAAACTTACTTCCTCCCTTTTGCGAGGAACAAAGCCGTCTTCAAATCATAAGCCGTCTCTACGACCTCTGGGCGAAGCAACTGAGAAGCCAAGGTGAGACCGATGGAAAAACGGAAGCCTATCATCGAATTGCAGCCATCGCGTTTTCGAAATTAGCAACGAAAATGCTGCGTGCTCCCGATTACAGCAATTTACTCCTCAAGGCGATTGAGAATTATCGCTTGGCAGGTGACTTTGAGGAAAGCAATCGGCATCTGGACATCTACCTGCAGTTCGAACCTCGCGAGAATATTCCGTTTGGCCTTCTGACTAAAGCGAAAAACTACAACTCCTTAGACCAAGTCGACAAAGCCCTTTCAACTTTGCAAAAGCTTTTAGACACCAATACCAGTACTTCGCTGATACACGACGCAAGGTTGGAAGCAGCAAAGCTATATGCCACCCAAGATGACTTTACCGCTGCAGAGGAGTTGATCGTACAGAATTTGTATTACAGTGATCTAAAACCTGAAAGCTCGGTTTGGCGTGAATCCCTTTTCGAGCTGGGCGAACTTCTGTTTCGAAAAGGGGAAAAACTTCAGTCTCAAGCCTTGCGTGCGATCCAGGAAAGTCCGAGCAAATCGGTTGAGAATTTAGGGGTGGTGGAACAAAGCTACAACGAACTGGTTCGAGGAATCGCCAGAATTGAAGAAGGGCTCCGACGCTTTGAATCGGACCCAAGACGCTCACGCATGATGTACACTACCGCCAAAGCGTACCAAATGGCTGCAACCTGGCCGGAGCTTCTCTTACGGGAAAACCGATTAGCCAATGAAGACACCATCACGAATTGGGAAAATCAGAATAAGGAGTTATTGGCGAAGTCGCGAGCCATGTTTCGCAAGTTGCGTCAAGAGATCGTTTCTCAACCTAGCGAAGGTGCAAATTCAGAAACAAGTCGCATTTCTGAAAACTTCCTGAGAAATAGTTTTTTTGGCGAAGCTGACCTTTTATTCGAAGCGGGCGAATATGATGAAGCCATGGTCAGCTACCGCGACGCAGCCAATCGGTTTATCAATGAACCTGAATCCATTGAAGCCATGATCCAAATAGCAAATTGTCAAAAGCAATTGGGAAAACCAGCCGATAGCCGACGCACTTTGGAAATGACAAAAGACATTTTAAATCGAATCTCTCCCGAAAAAGATGCTAAATTCAAAGAGGTTACTAGTCATGATCGCGAAGGCTGGCAACGCTACATCAACTGGATGAACGAAGAACTGAAAGGCAACTAATCGATGAGTCAACATAGCGCGATTCCCTATCGGAGCGCTGTGGCTACGGGGTTGTGTGCCGTTTCAGGAATTTCCGCAGCCCTCATTGAATGGTTGGCACCAGACCAACCTGTGGTCGCCATCGCTGCGTGGGCGATTTGCTATGTGGCGGGGGGACTAAGGCCTCTCGCGGAATCGCTTAGCAACCTGCTGGAGAAAAAGCTGACGGTTGACACCCTGATGGTAGTCGCCGCTTTGGGGGCTGCCGTGCTAGGTGACTGGCCGGAAGGTGGAGTTCTGCTGTTCTTATTCTCTTTGAGCGGAACGTTGGAAGCCTACGCAACGTACCGCACCAATCGCTCCATTGAATCATTAATTCAACTGCGACCTCAACAGGCCAATCGCATATCACAAGACGGCTCGGTTGACGAATGGATCGATATTGAATCCCTTCAATTGCACGACAGAGTGCGAGTACGCCCGGGGGAACGCTTTCCGGTCGACGGAACGATTCTCGATGGAGAAACCTGGATCGACGAATCGACCATCACAGGCGAAAGTGTTCCTGTTCAGAAAGGGGTTCAAGGCGAAGTCTTTTCGGGAACCATGAATGGATCCGGAACGGTTATTGTTGAAATGCAAAGGGTGTTTGCTGACACCACTTTGGAACGCATCGTTCAATTGGTCCATGAAGCGCAATCACAAAAGACACCCACCCAACGACTTGTCGAGTCTTGGCAGCAACCGTACGTTTTGGGAGTCTTCGCTTGTTCAACCTTCGTTCTCTTAGCGACGAGGCTAGTACATACCGACGACTGGTCGGACGCCTTTTATCATGCAATGGTTCTGCTGGTTGCCGCTTCTCCCTGCGCGGTGGTTGTCAGTTCTCCAGCGGTAATGTTATCTGCCATTGCAAAAGCGGGACGTCAGGGAGTCTTGTTCAAGGGAGCCGCTCAACTTGAAAAACTCGGCAAGATCGATGTCCTGGCTATGGATAAAACCGGAACCGTAACTCAGGGGCATCCTGTTGTTCAGCAGGTTTGGTATCCCGATGAATCCGAACCTTTGCGCATCCTTGCACTGGCTGCTGCGGTCGAAAAGCAAAGCGAGCATCCATTGGCTATCCCCGTTTTGGACTATGTTGCAAAACAGGAGCCCAAGGGACCAGCGGTTGAATTGACCGAGTTCAGTAGTTTGACCAGTCTAGGGGTACACGCGAGGGTGGATGGCGTTTGGGTCGGCGTGGGGCGTGAAGCACTATTCCAAGAACGAAATGTTCCGCTTCTGCCTGGCATGGCTGAAAACGCCGACCGGATGCGGGCTAACGGCCAAACAGCGATCATCGTTATGGCAAAGGAAGCGGGCATGGGCTGCGTTATTGGAGTTGCGGATGCAATTCGCCCGGAGGCTGCTTCGACCATCAAAGCCATCAAGGAACTTGGCGTTGCAAAGATTGTATTGTTGACCGGCGATCATGAGCAAGTTGCCAAAGCCATCGCCCTTCAATTGAACGTGGATGAATACCGAGCTGGATTGATGCCCGATGGGAAAGTCGCCGAACTCCGACGCCTGTCGGCCAAAGGCAAGATGATTGCTATGATCGGTGATGGGGTCAACGATGCACCCGCTTTGGCGTCCGCGGATGTCGGAATCGCTATGGGGGGCGGAGGAACCGATGTGGCTCTAGAAACAGCCGATGTCGTATTGATGCGAGACGATCTGAAAGGACTGCCATTTGCCATTTGGATCAGTCGATTAGCGCGAAGACGGGTTCAGCAGAATATGGTGTTTGCCTTTGGAACCATCGCCGTCCTCGTGCTTGCGTCGTTCTTTCAGCTGCCTCTTTGGCTAGGAGTACTTGGGCACGAAGGAAGCACCGTTCTGGTCGTGTTCAATGGTCTTCGTATCCTTGGGGCTCGTGTTCCGAAAACTTAGATCCGTGCACGTACCCCTTGGGGGGCAATTGCTTGACACCGCCTTTGTCTCGCGACCACAAACCGGTTCGACTTACAAAGTTCCCAATCTGAGTCAGTGTGACGCCGTCGATTTCAGCCGGCAATTGTTTAAGGCGGGAAGCCGGAACCGCTAAAATCAACTCGAAATCTTCGCCATCGCCGAACGCATGATCGATGGCAGATTTTCCTGAGCTCTTCGCCGACTGAATGGCAGCTTCGCTGACGGGGATCTTTTCCAAAGACACTTCAGCACCGCATTTACTGGCCACCGCCATGCTCAACAGATCGACTCCGAGGCCATCGCTGATATCCGTTGCGGCCGAAACCAGCCCGAGCTCGCGCAATCGCATTGCAATATTGAGACGCGGCTCAAACGAAAGGTGTTTGCCCAAAATACTCCCTCCGAGATGGCCGGTAACCACGATCGCATCCCCGGCCGATGCACCGCTTCGCAGCCAACCACCGTCGAGCGGAACTTTACCCATTGCGGTCAGATTCAAACAAAGTGGACCTTCCCAAACATTGGTATCACCACCCGCGATGGAGACTTGGTATTTTAAAGCCAAGTCATAAACCCCCTCGAATACCTGGGCGGCTATGTCGCCGGCGTCCTTTCGAGGCAAACAAAGGGATAAAAAGACCGCGACCGGCGTAGCCGCCATGCTTGCAAGGTCGCTCAGATTGACCGCCATCAACTTCCGACCTGCCGCTCGGGCACCACATTCGGATAAGATAAAGTGCGTTCCATCGCATAAAGAATCGGTCGTTACCACCAGGTCCTGGCGGTTCAAATCAAGCGATTCCGAACCGATAAGAGCACAGTCGTCCCCAATTCCGAGCTTCACTCTGGAAAGCCGGGCCGCCCGCTGTTTGGCCCATGCGATAAAACTGTGTTCCATTGAAGCGTTAGAGCTTTCCCAAAAAGTTGATAGAATCCATGCTTATGAATGTGAAAGCAGCTCCCCATCCACGACCGACCGCATTCCGTAACCGAAGTAGGCCACGCTTACATCGGCATTGTGCGCTACTATCCCCTAATCAGGCAACCCGTGAAGCCATGGATTATCTCCTGACCTGTTGGGGCCGGTGCTTTGGTCGACTCCCTTACTTTCGTCGACTCCCTTACTTTGGCCGACTCCATTACTTTGGCCGACTCCATTACTTTGGCCGACAATGGTACGCATTGTTTTTGGCCAGAATCATTTTTCTCGCGGCGTTATCGGTAATAGCCAACGCACAAGAACCGCCCACCGGGGTTGCTAAAAATGAACCGCCGCAGGCCGCTCCATCTACCTCCCAGTTAACGCAGTGGGCACAGGATTTGGGGGACGAGGACTACTCCAAACGCCAATTTGCAACGATCCAACTCTACAATCACCAAGTGGCCGCAATGCCGGTTGCTGTCGAAGCTTTGAAGGAAGCGAGCGGAGAAAAAGGAGAAAGGCTGTTGCAATTTTTATCGAGTATCGCTGCTGACCCGTACAGCAGCGACGGTGCGGTCGCTTTCGAAGCCATTCGTAACGCAACCTATCCAAAGACGACGACCAAAGCAATTCGTGCCCAACGGATCATCGATGCCATCAGTGAAGAGCAACGAGTCGCCGCAATTGAAAAACTAGATGGGCTTGGCTTGCAGATTCGCAGTCGGAGCATGCAAGTAATCTCAACACGTCAGACAATCCCAAATGCATTTGTCATCGACCGCAATTTCATCGGGGATTCTCAAGACTTGGACTGCCTGCGATGGATCACAGGCGTGGAATTTGCTCGCTTAGAAGGGCCTGCCATCTCGCGTGAGATTCTGAAGCAAGTGCTGACACTGCCCAATCTTCAACGTCTTCAATTGGTGCAGACTTTGCTTCGTAAGGACGATCTGGAAGAGCTCAACAATGCACCCGACCTGGAACTTCTTGAGTTGATCTACTCACCCGTGGGTGACGAGGTGGCTGATCTGCTTGGCGAACTACCCATCACCGGCGAAATGTATTTGTTCGGGACCCAATTGACCATTTTGGGGCAACAAAAGTTGCGATCCAAGTTCGAAGGCTCCGAACTCATGATTGCTCGTGGTGGCTTTTTGGGTGTTCAATGCCCGCCAACGTCGGTCATTATCGATGAAGTCGTGCCGGGCGGGGCCGCTCAACTGGCCGAACTTCAATCGGGCGACAAAATTTTGAGTATTAACGGAGTTAAAGTGGTCGTGTTTGAAGACCTTCGAAAAGAGCTTGCGAACTTTGCAGATGGCGAAGAAGTCACCATCGAATATGAAAGACGATTTCAAGGGATTACAGAAAAGAAAGTAACCTTGGGACGACGTCCGGATACCATTCGAGATCGATAGTGTCTGACTCTTTCAAGCAATGGTCACCCGTGGAACTGCGAGCGCTTCGAAAAAAAGCCGTCGCTTGGTTCCAAGGGCATGGCCGGGATCTACCCTGGAGAAACACGTCCGATCGCTATGCGATCTGGCTTAGCGAGGTCATGTTGCAACAAACCCAAGTTGCAACCGTGATTCCTTACTACCATCGTTTCTTGGAACGTTTTCCCACGGTGAGTGATCTCGCTGTAGCCGACTTGGACGAAGTCTATCAACTTTGGGCTGGGCTTGGCTACTATCGCCGCGCTCGTCAATTGCATGCTGCAGCAAAAATGGTCTCCGAACTACACCATGGCAAATTTCCTTCCGAGCTCAAGGATGTCCACGAACTGCCTGGCATCGGCAGATACACCGGGAATGCCGTATTGACGTTTGCAGACGATGCAAGACTTCCCATTGTGGAAGCCAATACCCAGCGGCTTTATTCCAGATTGCTTCGTTGGAAGAACGACTGCAGCACCCAAGAATCCCAGAAGGTCTTATGGGATTTTGCCACCCAAGTTTTGCCAAAAGGAGCAGGAAGTGGGCAGATCAATCAAGCTTTGATGGAAATCGGTTCGCAGTTATGCCTTCCCAAGAATCCCCACTGCCTTCTTTGTCCTTTGATGCAACTGTGCCCAACATACGCTCATGGTGAACAAAGCCTGATTCCTTCCCCCAAAAAGCCGAAGGTCTACACCGATCTGGTAGAGACGGCACTGATCATTCGCGATCCCTTAGGCCGATTGTTGGTGCGACGTTGCTCGGCCTCAGAACGTTGGGCAGGTCTTTGGGACTTTCCGCGTTTTGATACCACGAAATGCAAGACGCAATCAGCCCTCCAAAAGACGATTGCAGAGCTCGTCCTAGCTCGCTTCGGTTGCGGTATTCACATCGGGAAACAAGTCCATCAATTGAAACACGCCGTAACCCGCTATCGTATTACTTTGCAATGTTTCGAGGCGGAGCTGGACGAAAGTCAGGGGGGATTTTCTGCCCCCGAAATCGAAACTTTGTGGGTCGGTCCGTTGCAAATGTCTGGCTTGGCCCTCAACTCTTCCGCAAAACGTCTTTGGAATTGGCTACAGAAGCAACGGGAAACCTAACGATTTTTCCTGCTGAGCGAGTATGATATCACGTTCGAAACCAAAGGAAGTTTATCCCGTCGAACTTCTCAACTTCCATCCAAAGCCCGATCATGTCCTCGGAACAGCCCACAGCCAACGAATCTTTGCCAGCGGAACCCATTGTGGAGCAGCCGGCCGCAATCCAACTGAAAACTTCGATCTTAGAAGAGACCGAAGAATCCATGGTGGACTGGTTGGGGGAACGAGGGTTTCCAAAATATCGCGCCAAACAGGTGTTGAGTTGGATTTACCAAAGACGAGTCGACAACTTTCAGGATATGTCCGACCTTCCTAAGTCGTTACGCAACGATTTGGAAGCGGAGTTTTCCATCTTTACTTCCAAAACCCAAGAAGCTCAGCATTCCGAAGATGGCACAGAAAAGCTGCTGATTGAATTGGCTGACGGGGGCAGAATCGAATGTGTCCTGTTGCGAGATGGACCGCGACGTTCCATTTGCGTTAGCAGCCAAGTGGGTTGCGCTATGGGGTGTGTCTTCTGTGCAAGCGGTCTTGACGGAGTCGACCGGAATTTGACTCGCGGTGAAATCGTCGAACAAATGCTCAGGCTGCAG
>JBIKLJ010000145.1:0-12743 GCA_044359895.1 Pirellula sp. | reverse complement strand
TCCATGGTGCATCTGGCAGATGACCAGCGCGAAGCGGTGGCCAAGAAGTTTGCAGACCAAGGCCGGGCATTCGTGGTTGTCGACCGAATTGTTTTAGGCGAACAGAAGAGTCCCGAGCTTACCGAGCGTCTGACCCAAAGCTTGTCGATCGTGCTGGAGCAGTCCGATTCGGAAGGGCGTCATTCGGTCATGGTGCTTACCGAGCAAAGCAAACTCCTGCCGAATGACAGTGCAGTATCACCCAATGAATCCCCCGATGAGTTTCTTGTAGATACGACTCCATATCGAGTTTACCGATTTTCGTCCGAGCAACGCTGCGAGTATTGCAAGATCGATTATCCAGCCAGTGAACCCAGGCTTTTCAGTTTCAATAGTCCGATTGGAGCCTGCGAAAGCTGCGAAGGGTTTGGCGAAACAGTATCCATCGACATGAACAAGGTCGTGCCCGATCACAGTTTGAGTCTTCGCGATGGTGCGATTGCGGCATGGCGCACTCCTGCGTACTCGCACGAACTTCACGAGTTGCTTGCGCTGTCGAAAGAATATGATATTCCCGTCGATGTGCCAGTATCCAAGCTAAAAGCAAAACATTGGCAGCTCATCCGGGAAGGTGTTCCGGCGAAAAATTTTGGAGGGCTGAACGGATTTTTTGCTTGGCTAGAGCGAAAAAAATACAAAATGCACGTGCGAGCTTTTTTGGCTCGATGGCGAACCTACTCGCTTTGTTCCACGTGCGAAGGACAACGTCTCAGTAAGAATGCTCTGTCTTATCGCATCTCCGGTCGATCGTTCGCGGATCTATGCGAAATGACCATGCTTGACCTGGAGGTTTTTGCGGCAGCCCTGACTTCACCTCTTCAGCAGCCAGATGTCATTCATCAGGGAATCGATGTTGGTCATCCGACCGATGCTGCCGTCAATCAAGCCGCGAGTTCAAGCTATCAGGTCGAAGGCCAAGGGGTCAATGTCATGCTCGCGTCCGAGCACAAATCGCAGTACATGGCGTCCGAACCGATGCGTCAGGTTCGAACTCGGATCGAGTACTTGCAGTCGGTCGGATTGGGATACCTGACGCTCTCGCGACCAATGCATACGCTCAGCAGCGGCGAGGCCCAGCGGGTGATGATGACGACTCTGTTGGGTTCCAGCTTGGTGGATATGCTGTACGTTTTCGACGAACCCACGGTTGGCCTCCATCCGCAAGACACTCAGCGAATGGCCAATGCGATCTTGGGACTTCGCGATCGAGGCAATACTGTTGTTTTGGTGGAGCATGAACCCTATCTGATGAAACTTGCCGATAGGATCATTGAGATTGGACCGAAGGCTGGCGAAGAAGGGGGCCGAGTCATGTTTGATGGAACCCCTTCGGAGCTGCTAAAAGGATCGTCCACAACAAGCCGCTATCTACGAGGAGAAGTTCCTAGTCTACGCGTGGAGCGACCAACGGGCGAACACTGGATCGAATTGCGAGGAGCGACTGGAAGAAACTTGAAGTCGGTCGATGTTCGGATTCCTCTTGGTCTCTTTACGGTGATCACTGGTCCTAGCGGCTCGGGAAAAAGCACGCTGTTGTTTGACACGCTCTGCCCCGCCATCGGAGCAGCACTGAATGATCCTACGGATCAACCACTCCCGTTTGTCGAGCTTCGAGGAGCAGATCGATTGCGAGCTTGTTTGGCCATCGATCAAAGTCCAATCCCAAGGTCATCGCGCAGCTGTCCAGCAACTTACTCGAAAGCCATGGATGATATACGCCAGGTTTTTGCATCCACACCCGATGCCAAATCCCGAAATATGGGTATCAGCCATTTCAGCTTTAACAGCGAAACAGGTCGATGCCCAACTTGCGAAGGGCTGGGGTACACCACGGTGGACATGCAGTTTCTAGCTGATGTTCAAATGTTATGTACGGATTGCAATGGCCGACGGTTTCAGTCCGACGTCTTGGAAGTGCGATACCGTGACGTCAGTATCTTCGATGTGCTTCAAATGAGTGTCGCAAAAGCGCACTCGTTCTTCCGTGGAGCAGGTAATGTTCAAAGTCGCTTGCAACCGTTGATGGATTTGGGACTGGGATACTTGCCACTTGGGCAGAGTCTTGCATCCTTGTCGGCGGGTGAATCCATGCGATTGAAGTTGGCAGGACATCTTGAAGCTGAGGCAAAATCAACAGGCAAGGGGAATATGTTCGTCATGGACGAGCCCACAACCGGTTTGCATTTCAGCGACGTTGAACGCTTAGTCCAATGCATCCATCAGCTGATTGACAGCGGCAACACCGTCGTCGTCATCGAACACAATCAGCAATTGATTGAAAGCGCTGACTACCTAATCCAACTAGGGCCGGGTGCAGGTGATCAAGGCGGACAGATCATCGCAATAGGATTAGCAGCGTCAACTCCCTCGACGGTGAAGGGGCATCACTGAACGATGCATGTCGACTCAATGAATGGTTGAGAACCGGAAAGGACTTGGAACACAAAGGTAATGCGACGTCGAAACAGCTGTACGAGTCCGAGCTGAAAAAATATGAATACTCGAATGGACACGAACACGTGAAAACCAATTCCAGCATTACTTTTTAATTCTTGGGGCCGGTAGTTCGCGTCCCGATTGAAACAGGGTTACCTTTGGGCTATTCCCTTTTTCTGGAAGCTCAAACTTCAGCGTTGCATCCACAAGTTGGTACTTCCATTCAGTTTCACTTTTGGGAATCAACGCCAAAAATTGCTGACCAGTCAATTGAGCCATCATTTTAGCGTCCTTCACTTGAACCGTAATGATAGCCCCGGGAGCTAATTGGTACTTGCCTTCCAGACGTTTTGCCACCTCGGGCTTCACCTGGAACTCCGTATCAAATTGAGTTGGCTGAACTTCCATTCCGATGACGGCTCGAAAAATCTGTTCTGTCAACTGGTCCAACTGGGGATTGGCAGTGTTGGAAAGTAACACAACAGCGGTCTTCAACGAACGGTTGATCAAAATCATCGAATGGTATCCACCTGTCTGTCCATTGTGCCATCGCGTTGCTCCATCCTGGGCAATCATCCAACCAAGACCCATCGCATGTTGACCTCCGACCGCCTCCTTCTGCTTTTTCCAAGCGAGCTCGATGGCCTTTCCCAATGGTCCCTTCGGTGGATTCAAAACTGCTTTGGCAAAGGTCAACATGTCATCCACGTTGCTTCGAATGGCACCACAACCGGCCAGTGCATCAAAATCCCACGAGCTATCTAGCAACAAGGCTAAGTTATGAGGGGGAGCAAGTTGTGATTTCTGGTCTGAACTGAGCGTAATGGAAGTGTCCAACATTTCAAGTTGCTCTGTTAGCTGCGTCTTGAGAAGTTTCTCGTAGCTTGTGTCCGCTTGGCGAGCCAACAAATCCCCTAATAGTCCGACCGCTAGATTCGAATACTCGTACTCAACCCCAGGCTTTCTTTTTGGTTGGGCTGATTTCATGTATTCCACCAAGGACGGACGGTCGTAATCGGCGAACGGGTTCGTTGAGTCCTTCGGCGCTATGTTCAGTGGCATGACCGGCAACCCCGACACGTGATGCGACAAGTGCTTGAAGGTAATCGACGAACCAACCGCAGGATTTTCTTTTTCCAACTCCGTCATAATGGTACTGATCGGGTCATCGAGTTTTAGCTTGCCCGATTCGACTGCCTGGGCCAAAAGCAAGGAGGTAAAAACTTTGGAGATGGAACCTATCTCGTAGATGGTTTTGCTGTTTGGCTTCGAGTCGCTTGTCGAATCTAAACTGCCGAAGCTTTTCTCCCAAACTTCCCCATTGGACAAAACGCCAATCGAAATTGCGTTGAACTTTTGGTGCTCACGATAAGGCTCGACAAGTTCGGTGATCTTCTTTTGGTACTTGAACGGTTCTTGAGCAATGGCAGTAAGAGAACTCAAGGAAAGAATACCAACGAGCGAACAGTACCGTATCATGATGAATCCATCGCAAAACAAAAATCGTGATTGTGCTGACGAAGCGGAGCCTTCAGCCCACTGAGACTATTCGAAAACTACAAAAAGAAATTGTAACATAGAACGAAATAGGACAATGATCTTGCAGACATTTTCCATCGCTTGCACTGAGTCTCGGAAGCTTGGCAACTCGGAGCATCCGATGCAATCCTATTAGAAGATTCGAGAAAATCGGGCTAGCAGGGGTAGAATTTCCCTGTCAAATACGAATGCTGGTGTTGATGCCAATGGCCCCCTGTTCTCATTCCCGAATCTGTCCGATCGATCTTAATGCACAATCAACGATGCTATGGTTGCTACCGCCCGATCGATCGATGCTTTTGCAGCAACATTCCTCGCATCGAAAATAAGACGCGCATCTTGATTTTGCAGCATATGCGGGAGCGGTTTCACCCTTTCAATACCGCCCGCATCGTCCGACGTGCTTTAAGCAATTCAGACTTGATTGCACAGCACTCAGAGCAACTGATAGATACTCTTTCGGCATTCGATTTTTCTTCTGGAACGGGACTGCTTTACCCAGGTGACAACGCCAAGCCACTCGATGACCTGAAACCGAGCGAACGTCCCACACAGCTAATCATCTTGGACGGAACATGGCATCACGCGAAAACTTTGATTCGCGACATCCCTAAATTACAGAGCGTTCCTCGATTCAGTTTTTCGTCCACGGAACCTAGTCGATACCGTATTCGTCGTGAACCTCATTTAGAATGCCTATCTACGATTGAAGCGACCGTCGCAGCTCTGCAGAGTCTGGAACCCGAAACGATCGGTTTGAATTCGTTGCTAGCGGCTTTCGATTTCATGATCGACAATCAGCTGGCGTCCCCAATGTCAGACTATGGTGCGCGTCGCGTTCATCGAAAAAGCACCTTAAGTTCTGGTGTTCCAAAGATCATCCGAGATCATCTGGATAAGGTCGTCGTGGTTTATGGCGAAACCATGCCCGGCATTCAAAGAGATCTCGCAATCTCCAACTCGGATACCGCCAGGCAAGACAGCCAATGGCCTTGTTATTGGACGGCAGAAAGATTGGTCACTGGAGAAAAATTTGAATCAGCCATTCGCCCCGAAGGAAAGTTATCCTCTGCATTTCTAGGCCATCTTGAGTTGCCAGAGACCGTTTTCGCTGAAGCACCGCCGCTCCAAGAAGTGAGTCAATCTTGGCAATTGTTCTTACGGCCAGACGATCATTTGGCGTTCTATTATTCCAACATCCCTAAGCTCTTGTCGAAACTGATGTCCGATGACGTGCCGTTGATCCACCTGAAAAGTGTTCGGATGATGTCTAGCAAAAACAAAACACTCGAGCATGTTTTGTCGGATCTCAATCTTGAACCCGCTTCCCATCGTTTTGCTGGCCGGGCCGGGAAGAGACTTGCAAGCACCCATGCACTTGTTCAATATCTTCACGCTTGCGGAAAAAACGGACAGAGGGAATAGCCCTACTTGCAATCTCAACTATACGATTTCGCTGATCGGCTCCACGTGCTCGACTCCTACTAGCTTTTGGTCTAAGCCACTGTAGAAGTACGAAAGACGATTGGGATCGAGTCCTAATTGATGCAATACTGTGGCGTGCATGTTTTTAACATGCAGAGGTCGTTCAGCGGCAGCAGCGCCCAGTTCGTCAGTCGAACCTACGGACGTACCACCCTTGATTCCACCACCTGCCATCCACATCGTAAACCCATACGAGTTATGATCGCGTCCGGTGCTAGCTTGATACTCAGCCACGGGTTGACGACCAAACTCACCACCCCAAACAACCAAGGTGCTATCCAATAGGCCACGTTGCTTCAGATCCTTTAACAGGGCTGCGATAGGCTGATCTGTGTTGCCAGCATGTTTGCCGTGGTTGGCCTCAAGATCGCCGTGGGCATCCCAATTGTCATCGTTATGAGCACCACCCGAGTACAGCTGAATAAAGCGAACACCTCGTTCGACCATCCGCCGAGCGAGCAAACAACGTCGTCCGAAATCATCGGTTCGCTTTTTCTCGCCAATCCCGTACATGTCCAAGGTTGCTTGCGATTCCTGCGACAAGTCCACAACTTCTGGAGCCGACTGTTGCATTTGAAAGGCGAGTTCGTAACTTGAGATTCTGGCCCCTAGTTCCGAGTTGCTGGGCCTAGCCGCAAGGTGTGCTTGGTTGTTTTCCTTGATGGCATCGATCAAATCTCGCTGCAATTCGCGAGTGACTCCGGGGGGCGGTTGCAGATCCAAAAGAGGAGCTCCTTTCGCGCGCAAGATAGTCCCCTGATAATTTGCTGGCATGAATCCGCTTGACCAATTTTTTGCTCCGCTGATGGGCCCGCCAGTGGGATCCAACATCACAACATATCCAGGAAGATTTTCATTGAGCGATCCCAGGCCATAATTGACCCAGGCTCCCATCGAAGGTGAACCGCTAAGAATCTTTCCAGAGTTCATCATGAGCATCGCAGACCCGTGGATGGGTGAGTCGGCAGTCATCGAATGCAGGAACGAGATATCGTCGACACATTCGCCCAATTTGGGAAACAAGTCGCTGACCCATTTGCCGCATTGGCCGTACTGTTTGAACTTCCATCGTGGTTCTACGATGCGACCTTCGTTACGGTGTCCGCCACGACCAAAGGTTTTCACCGCGATCGTTTTGTTGTCCATGCCGACCATATTCGGCTTGTAGTCGAAGGTATCGATCTGGCTTGGACCGCCGTACATAAAAAGGAAGATCACCGACTTGGCTTTTGGTTGGTGATGCGTCGCGTGCTTGGATACGCTCTCAGACTCACTGGCCGATGCCCTATTCCCGAAGAATCCGTCCGCAGTCAAAAGCGAAGTGAGAGCGACGCCGCCAAAACCGCATCCTGATTCCCAAAGGAATTCGCGACGCGTACGACCACAAAAATTCTTTTTCGTCATGGTTAGTCCAAGTAGAGGAATTCGTTGCTATTGAGCAATACCAAGCAATATTCGCGGAAAGCTTGCTGTTGCGTAAGATTGAATTTGGTTTGAAGCGTCCGAACGCGCGATACGGCTCGTTCTCGCTCCGTTGCTTCAGAGCGGCGCGAGTAAGCTGTTTCAATCGCTGCGTCGACCCAGCCATTCAAGTCACTTCCTTGGGCCATGGCTTTCTCCGCGAAAGAACTGGATTGCTTCTGCATAAACGCTCCGTTGAGCATGTTCATGGCTTGTGCAGCTTGCGTTGTCAGAAAGCGTGCTTCACAGCTGGTGTCGGTTTCTGGAAAATCAAAGACCGACAGTTCCGGCGGGATCAGCGAACGTTTGATATAGATGTAAATACTTCGTCGAGCCTTGTCGGATTCGGATGAATTTGCCCAGCCATTCCCGGGAATACTTTGCCCAGCTTTCACATCGTCGGAAACGTCCGGAAAAACACTCGGCCCAGCTTGCTGCCAGTGGATCTTGCCGCTGACCGCCAGCACGCTGTCACGCAATTCCTCAGCACTCAGGCGACGGACATTGAATCGAGCGAAATAGTCATTATTCGGATCCCTGGCCACGCTTGCATCGTCACCGCTCGAGCTACAACGGTAGGTTTCCGACATCAGCATCATGCGATGCAAAGGTTTTAAGTGCCAGTCAAATCGAACCAGTTGCTGAGCCAAGAAGTCCAATAATTCAGGATGTGTCGGTGGGTCTCCCAGCTGTCCAAAGTTATTGGAAGACCGCACGATTCCTCGACCAAAGTGATGTTGCCAAATTCGATTGACAATGACCCTTCCGGTAAGACGATTCGTTGGAGAGGTAATCCATCGCACCAGCTCGATTCTTCTTCCTGCAGTCGATTTCCGGTTCGAATCCAGCGAAGGGGGTGGATCGCGGTAAAGTGCCGGAAATGCGGGCTCTACCTGATCTCCATGCGCCTCGGGACTGCCACGCATCAGAACAAATGTTTGCTCCGGAGTTGGGTTGCATTTGGCCAAACCCATTCGGAAATCGCTGGGGATCGACTCGATTTCTTTCCGAAGCTCTTCCGTTTGCGTTTTCAGTTCGGAGTATTCTTTCCACTGATTTTCGTCGAGATGCTTTTTCAGTTTTTCGGAGATAACTTTGTCACGGTCTGGGCTTTTCGCAGCCAGTTTGTCTTCGTCCGTCATCGTCGCTATGCCCAGTTCCTCCAGCTCTTTGAGCCTTGACCGCTGGTCATTCCATTTGTTTCTCAATTGCCGCTTGTTTTTGACAACCGTCGGATCGGAAACGTCGATTTGGCTGTTCGTTTTTTCATCGCCGCGCGAACCGTAGGGGGTTACGTCCCGCAGAAAAGCTACCATCTGGTAATAGTCTTTCTGTGGGATAGGGTCGATCTTATGGTCGTGGCAACGAGCGCAATTGAGCGTCAAGCCAAGCATGCCCTGACCGATGGTGGTGATCAGATCATCGTACTCGTCGTATTTGGCTTTTGCCGGATCGGCGGGTTCGTCGTCCCATATACCCAGCCGATAGAAACCGGTGGCCGTCAGAGTTTCCGGGGTTGGGTTTTCTAGCTCATCCCCAGCTAACTGCTCTTGTAAAAATTGATCGTAGGGTTTGTCTTCATTCAAAGATTGGATGACATAATCCCGGTACTTCCAGGCGTTTGGCTTGGGGCCGTCACGTTCAAAGCTATTGGTTTCTGCATAGCGCACGACGTCCAACCAGTCGCGAGCCATGCGTTCTCCAAACCGAGGGTCCGCTAACAAATCGTCGACCAGTCTGGAGTAAGCTTCTTCGGAAGGGTCTGCCGCGAATCGCTCGATGGTTTCTAGATCCGGAGGTACGCCGATGCAGTCAAAGTAAAGTCTTCGCACCAAGGCATGCGGACTCGCTTGCGGCGATTGCTTTAGCGACATCGCTTGGAGACGCTGGTGAACAAAAGCGTCGATTGGATTGGTTGGAGTTGCTCCCGATAAAGACTTGGGTGGCTTGGGATCGCTCAAGGGTAAGAAAGCCCAATGCTCTTTGTATTCGGCGCCCGAGTCAATCCATTGCTTCAGTAGTTGAACTTGCGTTTCTGATACCCCAGCACCCTCGGGAGGCATCCGCACACTGGGATCATCGGATGTGATCCGGTTGATGATTTCGCTTTCGGTCCATTTGCCTGGGACGATTGGCTTGAGTCCACTTTCGCCATCCTGGGTGGCCTTATCCAATTCGTGCAGGGCAACTCCGGATTGCTGAGTTTCAGGACCGTGGCACGCAAAGCATTGCTTCGCCAAGATCGGCCGAATCTGGCGACTAAAATCAACGCTGGGTTCCGCTGCTGTAAGGCTGCCGGTGCAAGTCGCTACACACCAGAACAGACCGGCAACGAGCATCGGAAAGGGCATCGTTACTGCAAGCTTGCGAAACACAGCAGGAGGGGACGATGTTTGGCTCTTCAAGGTGCAGTGAAACCAATGTCGGCAGCTGGATTTCCAAGAAGGAACAACCCCTCGATGAGATCGTATCGCAATCGATAGCATAGGTAGTTTTGTCTATTGAAGGTGGGAGGAAAGAGCAAGGCTTTCCAGTAGTCGGGCCTGCCGTATAGTATACCCAACCAACAGACTCAAGTGCAAACTTTCGACTGGAAGCGGAGCATGCAAGCCCCACCACCGGGAAGATCCGCTAGATCGCATGGCTCAAGATCGGCTCCAAAACTTTTCCGTGGACATCCGTCAAGCGACGTTCGATTCCATTGTGATAAAAGCTGAGCCGTTGATGATCTAAACCAAGCAAATGCAAGATGGTTGCATGCAAGTCATAGATGGTCGCCACATTTTCGGTCGCTTGGTAGCCAAATTCATCGGTTGCACCATACGTAAAGCCAGGCTTCACTCCTGCGCCCGCTAACCAAACCGTAAAGCCCTTCGGATTGTGATCGCGGCCGTTGGCTCCTTGTTGAAATGTAGGCATCCGACCAAACTCCGTCACAAACGCCACCAGAGTGTCCGCCAGCAGCCCCCTTTGTTTCAAGTCCTTGAGAAGAGCGGCAACGGGTTGGTCAAGAATGGGTCCATGCTTTTCATATTGTTCTTTCAGCGTCTTGTGTCCATCCCAGTTGCCTACGCCTTCCCCCATCGCGTACGACCCATTGAACAGTTGTACGAATCGCACTCCTTTCTCAATCAATCGACGGGCCAGGATGCAATTCTTCGCAAAACCAGCCTTCGTCGTATTGACGGTATCGTCGGCCCCATACGCGGTAAGTGTTAAGGCGCTTTCTTGACTCAGGTCGTTGACTTCGGCTGCGGCCAATTGCATTTTGGCCGCGAGTTCGTAGCTGGCAATGCGTGCAGCAAGGTCGGTATCACCAGGGTTCTTTTCAAGATACGATTCATTGAGCTTGCTCAAGAAATCGCGTGTCGCTTGATCTGCATCTTGACTGATAGCTGCTGGTCTCGCCAAATTCGCGATCGGCTTTCCAGCACGAAACGGAGTGCCCTGAAACATGGCCGGCAAGAAACCTGCCGACCATTGCCTTGGCCCCACTTGAGGCACACCGCGAGGATCTGGGATAGCAACAAACGACGGCAGGTCTTGGTTGATCGTTCCCAGGGCGTACGTTACCCATGCTCCGACACTGGGATAACCATCCAGGGTAAAGCCAGTTGCCATCTGATTCTCAGCGGGTCCGTGGGTATTCGATTTGGCGGTCATCGAGTGAATGAAGCACATGTCGTCAGCATGCTGAGCCAATTGCGGCAACAGATCGCTGATCATCTTCCCGGACTGTCCTCGAGGTTTGAAGTCCCACAATGGCTTGATCAAGTTGCCGTTGGCTCCTTGAAAAGTGACAAGGCTATCGCTGTTGGGCATCGGTGTATCGTGATACTTGATCAGCGAAGGCTTGTAGTCAAACGTATCAACGTGTGAAATGGCACCCGAACAGAAAATCAGAATCACTTGCTTGGCTGCTGCTGGCTTCCAATGTGGATCGCGTGTCGCGAAGGGTTTGGCTGGATCAATGGCTGGCCGTAACGGAGAACGATCCTCGGCAGCAGCAGAATCCGCCAACAACGAGCTCAAGGCAATTCCACCAAGCCCCGTTCCGCCCCATTGCAAAAAGTGACGTCGGCACAGGAGATGGCGTCCTGCATGAGATAGGAATGCATGCGACATGAATCAACGCACCGATAAAAATTCGTTGGAGTTGTATAAGGCTCGGCAGAACACGGCCAATCCATGCTGCAATATAAGTTGCTCGGACGCAGACGATTCCTTGGCGTCGGGTGTCCGTCCAAAGGCAAGTTGGAAGGCCAATTCCATTTGGCCTTTGGTATCATTCCCAGCGCTGGATTCTAGACGTTCTGCAAATCGCTTAGCTTGGTCGATCAAGAATTCGCTATTGAGCAAATTTAAAGCCTGAAGAGGTGTGATGGAAATATTTCTTTTGGGCTGGATCTGACCACCATCGGGGCAATCAAAGACTCCGAACAAGGAATCCAATTCCACACGTGGCTTGTTCTGATAAATCATCCGACGAAAATCTCCTTCGCCGAATTGTGTTTTGGTTTCATAGACTCGAACATAATTCGTGTTGGGGACAAACAAATCAAATCCAGGACCACCCATGCGTAAATCCAATTGCCCACTGACGGCAAGAATGGAGTCGCGTATGGCTTCCGCTTCGAGCCGTCGAGGAGAAAATCTCCAAAGCAATCGGTTGTTGGCGTCGACGCGAAGGCCATCGGCCTGAACTTGACTGGATTGCCGATAAGCTTGGCTTGTTAAGATTCGCTTTTGCAGTTGCTTGACGCTCCAGCCGGAGTCGATGAACTCGCTTGCCAGCCAGTCGAGCAGTTCTGGGTGAGACGGGACCCCACCGTTATGACCGAAGTCGCTTGGGGTATCTACCAAACCAACACCAAAGTGATACTGCCAAATTCGATTGACCATCACGCGAGCCGGCAACGGATTACCCGGGCTGGCAATCCAGTTTGCAAGCTGAAGACGTCTCTGTTGCTCCGGCAAGTCATCGGGCATCGAGAGCACGTCACCTACCCCTTGGATACCGCCTGGTGCGATCGGTTCTTTGGGCTGCATCGGATCGCCACGACTTAATCGATAGGTCGGAGCAGGCTGTTCCATTTGCCCAACATAGGCGGTTGTCGGTGAGATCCATTGCTTTAGCTGTACTTGCAGATTTGCTAGAGTCGCTTCTTGCACTTCTGCCAGATCGCGCTGCTCCTTCGAAAGTGCAACGGCCTTCCAATCGGAATCTGGCGTTCTAGGGCTCGAGAAAGGTATTCGATCAAACGAATCGGCAACGGTATTCCACTGGGTCCCATTCTCACTGCATTCGATTTTGTAGCGAATGGGTATGCGATCTGCGAATTGCTCCTGTCGATCGCGTCCCCAAACCACTTTTACAATCGACTCAAGACTAGACAATTCCAACGCAACCCATCCCATTCCTGCGGTGTTGGAAATCCAGCTACGGTCGTTACCAACCTGGCCATCGATGAGATGGTGCAGTTGATGCCGTTCGTTCCCAGGAAAATCACCGGAGGAACTTAGCTTCGCGTGAACCGCAACATTGCGTCCATCGCCCGTCCATAGCTCCAGCTCATCCAAACATGGCTCTGCACCGGTGTTTGTCTCTTCGATCGTGAATTTCACGTACTTGGCAGAAACGGGCGCAATTCTTTCCGTATTCTGGATTGCATTGACCGGGGGGCGATTCGGGGTTGCAAGGCTTGCGGCATTCGCCTCTCGGGCCTTAGGGGACGCGAGTGGAACCAGGTTTTCTAATTCCGTCGATATCTTCTGAATCTCCG
>JBIKLJ010000366.1:0-3596 GCA_044359895.1 Pirellula sp. | reverse complement strand
GCCAGCGTTGGCAACCTGCCGGCCAGGTGAAAGTTGCTGTAGTGGCTACACTGCTGACAGGACAAGTTGCAACCATGAGCAACGTGATACTCAAGAGCGGGCAAGCTGAAACGTTGCATCATCGCTCTCCTTGATACGAAGTTTGAAACGTCGCGCATTCACGCCAAGACGGATAAGAAACCGAGTAAGCACCAAGTGGGATGAAAACGTTTCATCCAAGCTCGTCAGTCTTTCGTCGTAAACCGTCAGCTCATCAGACCATGTTCCGGAAACGAGCAGCTTGGGATAAACAGCCAGAAGATTCGCTGCGAGATCTGGTCGGAAGATTGAGCCAATGTCGTAGCTCGCTGGTGGATCGTCTTTCCATTCGTTTATCAGTTCGATCGATTGACGGTTGTCAGGAAAAGGCAATTCAGGTGGATTGCTTCGCTGCCAACGACATCGATCTAAATGCGGTTTGCTGGGACCAATGAAGTGGTAGACAAAGGATTGCATCACTGGATTGGTTGCCCACTCAGGCGTCTGCAACATACTGACGTTGAAGTCAGCCGGCAGGAAAGTGATCAAATCCGCGTGATCGTTCCACAGTTGATTGATGATCAACGATTCGTCGGTTGCTTGATCATTGGCCCCAAAAGTGACGATCAAGTACTGAATGATTCGCTCGAACATGCGTGCAAACGTTTCGGTGTCGTACAAATACAATCCACCGTTTGGATGCATCCAAGTCGGCGCGGGATTTATACGACAACGTTTGGCCCAGATCTCGTGCGCAGTCTTTTGCCACCCGCCGTTGTCGATTCGGTTCTGGGCGCACTGCCTTTCGGCAACCATTGCGAACTGGCCAGGCTTAGCCAAATCGAACGGAGATGGGCAGTCGCTGCGAATAACCATGTCGTTGTCGATTTGCAGGACATGCGACGGACCGAACCGCTTTGCAACATCACCACAGACGAACATCTTTTGCCAAAACGGATGGCATGGCTGCAGAGGACGGCGAATCCATTGCAGTTCGGCGTTCCATCGCTCAGCAGCCGCTTCGACACTCTCTCGTACTGCCGGTACCGCACGGCGCGGTGGCTGATCCAGAATTGCGATAACTCGTTTCATTTCCAAAGTACCTTCCTTAGTCCGTGTTTACGAAGTGCAGTTCTCAAGAACACTGGTCGATGTCGCTTGTAGGCCGGCGGATCGACATGGATGTGCGGGAACACATGGTCCATCGCCACTCCAACCCTGACGCCGGCAATCTTGGCTCGCCAGAAGAAGTCCCAGTGCTCATCGACTTTGAGGTCTTCATCCCAGCGAATCGCCTGCAGGATGTCGCGATATGCTACGAAGCAGTTACAAACGAATGCGCATTCGGCTATGTCGCCGATGCGTCGATACTCGCCACGCGGAATGTGAAGCACTCCGCCTGACGAATTGAGCAACCTGGGCGTTCCGTCTGGATTAGGACGATGGGGTTGCTTGCTGAGTGTTGCGAGTAGATCAAGACGACTCGATTCGAACTTGCGAACGAGATCATGCAGCCGCGTCTGCGGACCAACCACATGATCGTCATCGGAGAAGATCACCATGCGCGTCTGAGCCGCTTCCACGAGGCGATTACGACCAGCAGATAATCCGATGTCGTACTCGGTCTCGATCAGCCGATCGACCATCGCCACTTCGTCAGGACAGACCTGAGAGAAACGCAGCTCAGGCTTTCCGTCATCAAGGACGTAGATCAGCGGACGATCATCTCCACAATACTCGTAAATGCTACGCACAAGCGTCGCGCAGCAATGAGGACGATGGATAGTCTTGATGCAGAATGTGACGCGATCACGCATGAACGATGCCTCCTCCTGGATAACGCAGTGAATCAAAGCCGTGTTTACGAAGTCCCAATCGGCGGAACTTCGGTCGGGCTCGTAGAGCTCCGTAAGGCTTAGCTGCCACATGGTCGTGGACTACCGAGCAGTCGAGCGACACGGCAATTTGCAAATGCTCGATCTGCGAAGCTCGATAAAAGAACTCCCAGTGCTCGTATGTTTTGATCTCGTCATCCCAGCGAACACTCGCGATCGTCTCACGCCGCGCTAGGAATGCGTTGCTGACCATGTCGCACCAACAGGTTTCGCCGATGCGTTTGCGTTCGCCTCGATGCATCCAAATCCGTGTGCCATTCATCAGGGGGCTAAAGAGCATGGGCCGGCCGCCATCTCCTTGCCGCACAGCCAGAATGTCGAGGTCGTACTCAATGAACCTCTGGTAGACTCGATCGAGGTGTAGATCGGGCGTTACGATCTGATCATCATCGAGCAAGAAAATGAACTCGGTTTCTGCCGCGTCGATTGCTGTATTGCGTCCGACGCCTACGCCCACATCGTGTTGCTCGAGATCAATCACTTTGCAGTGCTTGGCGGTCTCGGGATACTTGCGCGAGAACCAATGTTCGGGTAGACCATCGTCCACGACCACAATCTTGGGTTCGCCGAACTCCTTTCGAAGCGACTGAACAAGTCGATGGCAGGCCCAAGGCCGATGAATGGTCTTAATGCAAAAGGTAATGTCTTGAATGAGTACTGTTGCTTCCATGTTTCACCACGCGTTAAGGAGTTTGCGAGCGAGTTTGATGGCATGGCGATAGTCTTTGAGACGCTTCGCGCTGCGTTTGATATGCATGATCGAATTCAGTGGTGCGACGTTGCCGTAGAACGAGATGAGCGAGTTATCGAAGGCCTTCTCAAAGTCTTCTGCGGTGCAGCCCATGACTTCACGCATCACGTCCAGCGGTGGCGAACAGGCGATTCGAGTTGATGCACGCAGGCCACCCGAACCGTCTGGTTCGCCTCGCTTCCAAGGTCGCTTGAGAGAACCAGCGGCATCATCGACAGACGCTTGCCAGTCCTCATCGGAGAGATTGGGATCAAGCCAAATGTCGAGATCGCCTTCCTCCCAATCGATCCCGTGCAATCGCAGTGCGCGGGAACCGATAATGAGGTATCGATGTCGAATCTTGGCAAGGACGTCTTCCACTGGTGTCATCCGAACTTCCTCAATTCCGGGTTCACGTGTGCGATTGCCGAATCGATCTCTTCGGCATTGGGCTCAATGCCGAGGAACGCGATCAATTCATTGATCACGGTCTCAGGATCTTCCGTAAGCTTGGCGAAGTTGATGCGATGGACTGGAACTTCGGGATGCTCTTGAATGAACGCCTCACGATGTTCGAGCAGTGAACGTTGAAGCTTGTCGCAGGCGTCATCGCTGGCTGCGAACCATTGGCCTGGATGTCGGCTGCTGCGATCTTGAAGGGATCGAATCGAAGCTTCGATTGGGCGATCGACGGCGATAATTCGCAGTGAGTTACCGAGGGCTTCGTAGAGGTGGTTTGCGAATCGGCAGAGATGCGGATACTTGCCGCCAGCGACAGTTCGATCGCGAATCGCTTCTGCTTTGCGAGTTACGATCCAAGCCTTGAGTTGCTTGGCGAGCTGACCGTCTGGGATCTTGGGATCAATCGCAGGGAATCGCATTGCCTTCTCACAGAGGTTCGCTAGCCCAATCGCCTCGCCTCCACCGGTTGCCTCATAGCCACCGAGTTCGTT
>JBIKLJ010000144.1:0-12777 GCA_044359895.1 Pirellula sp. | reverse complement strand
GTCAACGACGAAAACCCAAACAACACATACCACAGCAGCGGTTGCGGATCTTCGGCTACTCGACATACCATTTCAGTAACCGAACTGTAGGTCTGGTTACCGGTGATCAACGGGGCGCGACGCCCCGGCACATCGGCGGTGTTGTCGATTTCTCTTGGATTGATTGAACTAGCTATGGTGGCCATGGTCACCCGATTCGTGAGAGTGTTCGTCGCCGTGGCCGTGACCGCCCGGGCGCTTTGGACTGATTTGAGTTGCTGTCGCCAAACGCTTTGGAACGTTGCGTATACGCGACAAGTACATAGTTCGTGGTTTGATGTTCAATTCATCGAGAACAGCATACGATCGCGAATCGTTTTGCGATTGATACACTCGGCTTGTGCGATCATTGAGATCACCGAACACAATGGCATGACTCGGGCAGGCTTCTTGGCAGGCCGTTCGGACGTCTCCATCATGAACCTTGCCATCACCCTTGGTTCGTGCATAGATCTTTCCATTTTGAACACGCTGAATGCAGTAGGTGCACTTTTCCATCACACCGCGACCACGCACCGTTACCTCTGGGTTCAGCACCAACGATTGCAGCTTCTGCGATGCTTGCTCTCGCTTGTCTTGCCAACCGTAAAAATACCCATACTCGGTGTTGTAATTGAAGTAGTTGAATCGACGAACCTTGTAGGGACAGTTGTTACCACAATATCGCGTGCCGATACATCGGTTGTAAGCCATCGCATTGATGCCTTCTTCCGTATGGACAGTCGCAGCAACCGGGCAAACTTCTTCGCAGGGAGCCAATTCGCAATGAGCACACGCCATCGGTTGCGTCACGATCGTCGGATCGATCGGGTCCTTGAAGGACCCACCACTCTTGGTGGTCTCAAAATCGCATTGGAAATAGCGGTCGATCCGCAACCAATGCATCTCCCGACCACGAATAACCTGCTCTTTGCCAACGATCGGAATGTTGTTTTCTGATTGACACGCAACCACGCACGCATTGCACCCAGTGCACTTGTTCAAGTCGATTGTCATGCCCCACTTGTGATTTTCGTCGACAGTAGGCTCTTTCCACAACGACTTGTTTTCGAAATGATGCTCCACCGTCTTACCCGTGAAGCTCGCATCCTTCTTGTACTCGTCCAACGTACCTTCACGAATGATCTGAGGAGCACGCTTCGCGTTTTCTCGCATTCCTCCTTCGTCATCAATGGCGAAGTGATCTTGAGTGGTTGCCAACGGATAGACAATACTCGTTCCGATCGCCTCCACACCCGTGTAGATTGAAGCCTGGTTCCAGCGTCGGAAACGGGACACGTTCGTACCCACAGCACCGCCAACAACGCCACCCTTTTCTTTGGTTCGACCATACCCGATGTTGACGGTGAACGAACCCTCCGCATGACCGGGAACAACAAACACGGGCAATTGAACGCTAACATCCCCCTGCTTCAGCGAAACAAGTTCGCCATGAACCAGGTTCAACTTCTTCGCGGTTCCAATACTGCAAATCGCAGCGTTGTCCCAAGTCAATTTGGTGATCGCTTGCGGCAACTCTTGCAACCATCCATTGTTGCTCAAACGACCATCGTAGACGGTCTCACTTGCATGCAACACAACTTCCAACTTCGAAGGATCTAACTCGAGCCGAATCTCTCCAGCTGGCAATTCGTACGCCGTGGCAGTCAACTCGCCTCCAGCGATCGGCTTCGAATCTGTCTTCACCTCGCCAGAAAACTCAGGCGCCTCAGTACCTGCCAAATACCCAATATGAAGACACTCTTTCCACTGACGTTCGCTAAGCGATCCACCCAACGCAAGCCGGGCGGTCTCCATCACTATCTTCTCAGCACGAACCTCTGGCAAGTCAGCCATGATCGAAAGAAACTCAATTGGCGACTTACTACCGATCAACAACGGATCGATCATGGGCTGCCCAACCCCATAAACACCACTGGAAGACTGCACGTCCCCCCAAGCCTCCAACGGATGGGTCGAAGGAACCGTCCAGGCACAAAAATCTGCCGTTTCATCGTCATAATTGGACAAGTAAACACTGTCGGAAATCGATTGAATCGCCTTACCTAGCTCCACATCGCCAGCGACCGTGAAAACAGGGTTCGGAGTCACGATCCAAAGCGACTTGAATTCTTTGCTCCTCAGAACAAACTCATCCAACTTCAGCGTCTCAAAATCAGCCAGCTCGTTGGCGACTTCGAACAACTTCACCGTCTTGCCAATGTTTCCAAGCTTGGCGTTGATTCGAATTGCGGCGAGCTGGGTCTTCATGTCGTGGTGAGCCCCAACAACCAACACGCTCGAACCTGCGTTTGCCAAAAGATCCGTTACAACAGAATCGATCACTCGCTGCAGCTTTTCGTCGTTGGTCAACTTGTTGTAAGGAACTGACTCCTCAACATCCTCCACCGACTTTTTAGCATCCAGAGCTTCTTCGATCTTCCGCAACAACAACGGAACCTGACTCGACTGCAGAGCCAACCTAAAGTCCGCCGAAGAACCCGTGATCGAGTACTGAGATTCCACACAATACAATCGATTCATCCAAGGCCCTGTAGGGGACCGATGGTTTGCGAACTGGCGAGAATAATGCACCCCATTGGGGTCATTTCCAAACAAATCCGCATCCAGCGAAACAATGACCTTCGCCTGATCCAGATCGTAAACCATCGAGGCCTTGCCGGCACCCGCCGCTTCAGCAGCCTTGCCAACATTCCCCGAGAAAATCGATTCATATCGAACTAAGGTCAGCTTAGGATACTTTTTCTTGACCTCTGCCAAAACCCGCCTCAACGAAGGGCTCTTGGACGGCTCAAACAAAATCGCCAACCCCTCCCCCTGAGTCTCAGCTAACTTCACTCGCTGCGTTACGACATAGTCCGCGAAAGCTTCCCAGCTCGCTACCGCATTCTTTCGGTCGTCAGGATCACCCTTTTTATCCAACTTGGTATACCGCTCAGGCTTCGCACCCGGCGATTTCCGATTCAAAACACCCGCGATTCGATCCTGGTCGTACAGCGACAAAATCGAAGCCTGCGTCACTGCGTCCGTACCTGCAGAACGCAGCTTCTCATTCGCCGCAAACTCTGTCGGCTGGCTCTTTGCATAAGCCGGATGGTCCGCATTCCCGTCCACACGAATCGGCCGGCCTTCCAAATTCGTCACCTGAGCATGCACAACCCGACCAGCCCATTCAAAGTTGGTCGCGAAGAAATCAGGCAAGCCGGGAACACGCCCCTCGGGACGAACGACAAACGCCGCAATTTCCTCACGGTTGTAGCGACAACCAGCCATTCCACCTAGCGCCAGCGACGCACTCATCATCTGAAGCCAACGTCGACGAGAAACCCCTTCAGGAAACTCGGACGCAGCCTGTGGAAACTCGCGGGACAAGAACTGCTCAAACTCAGGGGTTTGCTGCAATTCATCCATGCTACGGAAATAGCGATTTCGGTGATCAGTACCAGATTGGCTCATCGGTGGCAGACCGCACAGTTTTCTTGAGGATTGATATTGTTGTCTTGGATGTGTTTCGAAACGTCAAACTCCGGTGACATTTCAGGAGTCCAGGCAAGATTCGTCACCTGGTCAACAGGCCTGAGATGCGGTTCAGGATTGCGATGGCAATCGATGCACCACGCCATGGACTGATCCTTCGCTTGATGCACCACCTCCATCTTGTCGACCCGACCATGGCAAGTGACGCAAGAAACGCCACGATTCACGTGAGCCGAATGATTGAAGTAAACATAGTCTGGAAGCCGGTGAATCCGAACCCAATCCACCGACTCGCCCGTCCGCCAACTGTCGTGAACCGGCTTCAGCTTGGCGCTTTCCGAATGGATCGCCGATAAAGCAGGCGTTCCGCCCGCAGCGTTGGTCTTGGGACTGTGACAATTAATGCACGTCTGCGTTGCTGGAATGCTTGAATGTGCAGATTTGTCCACCGAATTGTGACAATACCGGCAGTCCATCTTCAATTCGCCGGCATGTAGCGCATGACTAAACGGGACAGGCTGCTCCGGTCGGTAGCCTGCATTGAGTGTGACCGGATCGGTAGCACCCAAAAACAAGACTCCTGCGTAAGCGCCTCCAGCAGCAGCCATAACACCTAGCAAAGCTAGGAATTTGTTGGTCCAGCGAGGGAACAAAAATCGTTGCATGATGAATTAAAAGAGTTGCTTCTTTTGGCGTTTGTTGAGCGACATCGGGATGCCTAGCTCGAATTTCGAAAAGTTTACTTGATCGTTCTCAATGACGAAAGGTAGATTGCACTAAACTATGTGCCGGAAGCACCTTCCTTCGACACTTGTGCCACACAAATATTGATAAATGAATTGACAACAAGACAAAGAGGCAAATGGTCGCAGCAATGAACGGCGCATCTTGCTTATTGTGAAAAGGTGGTCACAACCGAATTCGTTGCAGCTTGGCACTAGCCCGTTATCCATCAACGGGCCTTATGCAATGTGTTCCCTAATCGATTGGAATTGCGACGGGCAAGGCATTTCCAAATCGCTCAAAGTCTCGGAACGACCAAACAACCTTTTTGTCAGGGCTCACTTCCAAAATTTGCGGATTTCCTGGCCCTGCGTGGCAATTCACGACCCAAGTGTTACCGCTAGGAAGCCTATCTACCATCGTGATCCAGGCCAGGGTAACTCCTTCGAGATCTTTTTCTCGGAGCTCCCATACTGTTTCCTTGTTCTTCGCTACTTCAAGCACTCGGTGCCCATCACCGGTGCCAATCAGAGTATTGCCGTTAGGCAAACGAACCGCCGAATACAGTTTCGAGCCTACGTCGTATTCCCAAACGACTTTTCCGGTTCGATCGTATTCGCGCACACAGAACTCCGCCTCATGCGAAACCAAGTAATTTCCTTCAGGGGTCATTCTTACCAGCCGCGTATCGCGATGCGGATCTGATTTTTTGACTTGCAGTGGAATCTGATGACGGACCTGCCCATCCCGGTCTACCTCTACAATTCTAGAAGCACCGCTTTCGGCAATCATGGTTAGGCCATTTTCGAGTCTTCGGAAAGCATGGATTTCGATTCGGCCGTGGCTCATGTCCGGCTCGTACTTCCAAACCTGCTTGCCGTTCGCGTCCACTTCGACCACATTGGTGAATGCCGTTTGGATCAGCCAATTTCCATTCTTGAGCAGTTGAGCGTCGTGAATGTCTCCGATCGCGTCCCGATAACCAAGCGTTCCGTCCTTGTTGACGACCGCCGCCAACTTTTTTTCATAATCCGCGGCAAAGAATGCCCTAGGCTTGCCCGTTTGCTGTGCTTGGACCGCCAGTTCAGCCGAACCAACCGCCGCCAAGAATGCCGTTGCCAATGCCATTCGCCGCGCAAATGGTTTTGTCAACAGATTGGTAAACCAACCCTTCAAGCTAACTGGTAAAGGAGAAAACATGTTGAGCTAGTCTCGCGTTGGTGGCAGGAATGAGATCGGAAGGAACGTGCTGACCGTTGGTAAGAAAGCTAACAGGAATCGAGCTGTTCTGCAAACACGAGAACAACGGGCCAAGGCCACCGGACTCGTCCAGTTTGGTAAGAACCATACTGTCTGGACCGAACCCTCCGAAACTCAATTCATATCGCTGGAAGGTATGCGAGTTGCAAGTGCTGGGAACAACCAGTAGTGTCGAAGTAGGGCAAACCATGTCCAGGCTCTGCTCCAACCACTCCAACGAACCTCTGTCCGAGGGAGAGCAACCGGGCGTATCCACCAAGATGCAATCGCATCCCTGAAGCCGCTCCAAAGCGCCAGCAATTCCATCGAGCTTTGTCACAACTTCGAATTTCCACCCCATCAGTTCTTGGTAACCTACAAGAGATCGGCATGGACCCAAATTCCTTGGATCCAGCTGAAGAATGCCGACCTTACCTTGACTGTCCATCGATAAAGTTGCGGCTAGCTTTGCCATCGTTGTCGTTTTCCCAGCTCCGGTTGGACCAATCCACGCGATTCGCAAGGGACTTCGCGAGTCCAAGTCCAAAGGCGGGGCGCAATGCACAAAATCCCGAACCCACGTCAAAATTTCAGACCTTAAGGACCAAGCATCTCGAAAAACGGCAGGATCGCAGGTGGCTCTTGCAGCCATAATCCACTGCTCCACGATGCTAACCTCCAGCCCCGCCCCAAGCATTTCCTGGCTTACCTGCTGGCAAATCCGGTCCAATTTGGTGCTCGTATTCCCCTGAAAATGCAAAACGGAGACTGGCTCCATTCGATTCTTGGGCTCCCTTCGATCCACGGCGGACAGTCCAGCCACGGTCTGTTCTTCCTTGGACGGAAATGCGATCGACTGGTCCATGCCAACCTCGGCAACTTCGTTCGGCTTCGGAGTGGGATCTGAAGTTTTGTCCACCTTGGCCGCGAGCCTCTCAGCCACCCTCGTGCTTGCTGTAACCTCAAAAAGACTCTTGCCAAAAAAACCCCGCCTCATCGGCTTCGTTTCCAAAACAGAAGCATCGGGCCCAAATTCGCTCCGAATCTGCTCGTAGGCAACCTGAAGGGAATCGGCACGGAATGTCTTGATGCGCACAGGAGTGGTCATAGGACGGCTCTTTACGATTTGAAAACCTAGCTGGCTTTCATGCCAGTCGGCGTGGAAACTTGCCCGGGGAGAACTGGATAAGGCGAGCGAACTCAGCGAAAGACAACACCGCGTCTACCGAGCCCCCTTATTTGGCTAGCATCTTATAGAGGCTCGCGAGTTCGATTGGAATAGAACTTCGGGAATGCTAGCAAGGCTCAAGTGGGCTATTGCATTCTCCGCTTGCTTGGTCTAAACCAGGAGTAGATTATTTTGCTGTAGATTCCTTTTTGAGCCCGGTTCCATGAGCACATCCGCCACATCTGGCAAAACATCATCGTCCTTGACTGACCAGGACGTTCAAGCCATCGACAGCTTGCGTCGGTCTTACCACGGTTTTGCTAGCGAGCTTGGCAAAGTGATCGTGGGTCAAAAAAGCGTGATCGAGCAGGTCGCTATTTGCTTGTTTGCTCGCCGGCACGCTCTGCTAATGGGGGTTCCTGGCTTGGCGAAAACACTGCTTGTCAGCAAAATCGCTGAGACCATGTCGCTGGGCTTCAGTCGAATCCAATTTACACCGGACTTGATGCCGATGGACATTACTGGAACCGACATCCTTCAAGAAACGCAGGAAGGCCGACGGGAGTTTCAGTTCATCAAGGGCCCTATTTTCGCGAACATCATCTTAGCCGACGAGATCAACCGCGCTCCACCAAAAACTCAGGCCGCACTGCTAGAGGCCATGCAAGAGCAACGGGTTACAGTGCTTGGCAAGACATTTGACCTAACAAGTCCGTTCATGGTCTTGGCGACTCAGAATCCAGTTGAGCAAGAAGGCACCTACCCATTGCCTGAAGCCCAGCTCGACCGATTCATGTTTCTGGTCGAATTGGACTACCCCAACGAAGAAGAAGAAATCCAAATCGCCCGTTCCACCACCGGGGACGACCACGTAACGCTCAAAGCCTTGATGAGCGCGGACGAGATCATCGGGCACCAACGGCTAGTGCGACGTCTTCCTGTGCCAGACCACATCTACAAATATGCAGCAAGATTAGTTCGCAAGACCAGGCCTCAAGGGGACACCGCCCCTTCATGGATGAAATCTCTAGTGAGTTGGGGTGCTGGGCCTCGAGCCGTCCAAAACCTAATCCTTGGAGCCAAAAGCCGAGCCGCGTTACAGGGCAGTTACATGGTTCGCATGGAAGATATCCAAGCTGTCGCACAGCCCGTCTTGACGCATCGGATCATAACGACCTTTGCCGCTCAAGCCGAAGGGATGTCGGCGAAAAAGATTGTTCAGCGATTGATCGATGAGACGGTAGAGTAGCGAACCATTGATATGATACCGGTATCGCGATCGTTTCTTGATCCCCAAGTATTGTCTCGGCTATCTTCAATACCGCTCGTATCGCGGCATGCGATGCAAGGTAGCGTCTCGGGACGACACGCCTCGCCCCATCGAGGCTCGAGCGTGGAATTTGCAGAGTACCGAAAGTATGTCCCCGGGGATGATCTTCGCCGTCTTGACTGGCGAGCCTTTGGACGCACGGATCGCTACTATGTCAAAGAGTTCGAGGCGGATACCAATCTGCGTTGCTGTGTTGTGCTGGACACCAGTGGTTCCATGGCTTACGCATCGAAGAACCAGATGAGCAAGATCGATTACGGTCGCCGAATCGCAGCCTCCTTGGCGTACCTTGCAGCGCAACAAGGGGATGCCGTAGGATTGGCTTGTGTCGCAAATAAGCTAGTTCAAAATATTCCCCCGCGTCGATCGGCAGCTCATTTGAAAGTGATGCTGGATACGCTGGAACAGACACAACCCAAGGGCGAAACGCAGCTGCCAGCCATTTTAGACGAGCTTGCCGAAACCATCCGACAACGTGCTTTGATCGTGGTTATTTCCGACTTTTTTGTTGATCCGGCCTTATTGAAAAACTGCTTTGAACACCTGCGATTTCGGAAGCATGATGTGGCCGCATTTCACTTGCTAGATACCCAAGAGCTCGAATTCTCATTTCAACGCCCCGTTCGTTTCAATGATATGGAAGGTGGCCCCCATCTCTTTGTCGAACCTTCCGAGATCGCAGATAGATACCATCGCGCTCTACAAACGTACTTGATCGATATGCAAAGGATCGTGCTGGAGTCCTCCGTCGATTACCATCGCGTCACCACTTCCGAAGCCTATGAACACCCTCTCATGCGGTTTCTGATAAGAAGAACTCAGGCGCGAGGGGTCCGATGAGTTTTCTGCAACCTTGGATGCTGATCGCGTTGCCCTTGATCACGGCCCCTATCATCATTCATCTGGTCAATCAACGGCGGTTTCAAACCGTCCCTTGGGCGGCCATGATGTTCTTGCTTCAGGCAAGCAAGATGTCGAGCGGTTACAGCAAAGTTCGACAATGGTTGATCTTGGCCCTGAGAACCCTGGCTGTCGCCGCATTGATCTTGTTCACGGCTCGTCCACTTGCAAGTGGTCTGCTCGGGTTGCTAGGAAACCGAACGGATGAAGTTGCGATCGTTCTGGTAGATCGTTCGCCCAGCATGCAGCAAACGCAACCTGGCACCGGCATGACCAAGCAGCAGTCTGCTTGGATGCAACTTTCCAGCACGCTCGCAACTTTAGGGGTGAAGCGAGTGGCTGTCTTCGATTCCTACAGCGAAAAGCCAATGGAACTTGAAACCCCCGAAGACATTGCATCGAACGTCGGTCTATTGCCCAATGGAGCGACCAGCGACCTGCCTGGGCTGATGGAACGGGCCTTGGTTTACATCAAGTCCAATCAACTGGCCAGCACCGACGTTTGGATCTGTTCCGACATGCGGGAAAGTGACTGGAAGAGCCGCGATGGTCGCTGGGTCGCAGCGCGCGAAGGATTTTTGAATTTGGCTCAGGATGTTCGCTTCCATATCTTGGATCTTAGCAGCGGCTCGGAGGATAACTTGGCAATTCGCATCGTGAATGCCAAGCGAGTTGAAGAATCGTCTGGTCCGGAACTGTCGATCAGCTTTAAGCTCCAACGCAGCTCCCACAACCGATCTTCCAAAAAGAATGAAGGTGATGCAACTGCCGCATCAGGCCCCTCCATTCAAGTGCCAGTACAAATCGAAGTGGGCTCCGTACGCAGCGTGCTGCCTGTGGATTTGCAATCGGGATTGGCAGAAGTGAACGACTACCGAATCCCGCTCTTGGCGGACGGACCTGCCAAGGAAAATGACTCTCGCGAATCACAAGCGGGCTGGGGCGCCCTGCGAATTCCCGCCGACACCAATTTGGCTGACAACACCAGCTACTTCGTCTTTGAAAAACCAGCGATACGAAGATCGATCCTCGTCAGCAGCAACCCGACACTCATCGAAGCAATCGAATTATGCACCAATATCTCGCCCGAGCAGTCTATTCGAGTCGCTACCGAAACGGTGACGTCATCGCAATTAGATTCTGTCGACTGGAACGCTATCTCGCTCGTAATTTGGCACGAGCAGCTGCCCACCGATCGATCCCTTGAACTGCTGGCCAATTTTGTGTCTTCGGGTGGACAGGTTTTGTTTTTGCCACCAGAATCGCCCAATGTAACACAAGCTTTTGGCTTTCAATGGACAACTTGGGAGACAGTTCAGCCGACTCCGTCCGGCACACAACCGCAACCTTCGGACGGGCCGACCAATGAAGATAGCCAAGCCGCCTTACTGGCTCGCGTGCAACAATGGCGAAACGATTCTACGATCCTTAGCAACACGCTTAATGGAGCTGCTTTGCCAGTGGGACAAATTGGAATCAAACGTATCTGCCGGGTGGAAGGGAACGGCACAGCTCTTGCCTCCATCAATGACACCACACCCTTCCTTTTAAAAATGGATGCGGCCGAATCCGACACGTCGAATTCGGATACCAATCAAGGCGTTTACGTTTGCACCACGACCCCAGCGCAAAGCGACTCAACCTTGGCCAAAGATGGAGTTGTCATGTACGTTGCCATCCAACGCGTGCTGGCCGCAGGAGCCGAACGTGTCGGGGTCAGCAAAATGCGAACAATTGGCGAGTCCGATCGAAAACAACTGGAGCAGGCAACTCAAGAAGTTGGAGACTCCACCGTTTTTTCGAACAACTACGTCGAACACACTGGCGTTTATCGAACGCCTGATTTATTGATTGCCCAAAACCGTACCGCCGAAGAGGACAACAATACTTTCGTTCAAGAGTCTAGCATGGCTGAGCTGTTTGGAAGTCTTCCTTGGTCCCGGATCGAATCTGGAGCAAATGCCAACAGCTTGGTCCAAGAGATTTGGAAGTGGTTCGTAATCGCCATGTTACTAGCCTTAGTGATCGAAGCAGCGTTATGCATTCCCAAACGGCGAACGGCCTCGCGCACGCTTGGTTTGACACAACCGACTTAAAATGACGGGGATCTAACGGGCAGACTACGCATGGCACCACCCAAGAAACCGATCCTGCTATGCAGCAATATTATACGGCGATGCTAATCTGCTGATTGCTTCGCATAATCGTTCCGATCCCATTCCTCTCGTACCCGGTTTGGCAACGAATCTCGAATGAGTCGCTGCTTATCCGGAGTCGCTTGCATGATCTTCATGTCGCGGCTCGCAGCGTTATAGAATTCGTTCGAAGTTAACTGTCCCATCAACTTGTTGGCGACGTAGCCCATTTCAATTCGAGCAATGGTTCGCAGCACATCGTCCGCAAATTGGGAATTGATCACTTTGGTTAGCGATTCGGAAGCCATCGGGTAATTCTCCCCTTCGATAGCAAGCCTCGCGATTTGCAATTCCGCTTTTAGCTCGTAATTGCGAGTCGTCGCATCCTTGCCAGGGAAATATTCGGATACGCCGCGCCAGTGCTTCAGATCATTCTCAATCAAAGCAAGCGCGAATTGGCGTTGGATGGTTGGTTGACGTTGCACTCCAGCCGTAGACCTCGCATCCATGCTTAACAAGTCGTTGCGCATGAGATAAAGAGCCCCGGCGATTCCGACCAAAACAGAACAGCCTGCAATCGCAACTCGCTTGACAGATCGAGCAATCACCCACCGTGATTTGCTTTCTTGCGAAGCTGCATTGGTTAGCTTCTGTAGCTGTTGCGTCACTTCAAGATGGCTGACATGTTGATGCTCGATCACCAAACCCGCAAATGGAATCATTTGATCCACTTGGCCAGCCAAACTGCTATCGACCACCTCTCTCAAGGCTCGGGCTAATTCCATGGCGGACGCGAAGCGTTCATCAGGGCTTTTCGCCAATAACTTATGAACAATTTTTACTAACGCAGGGGGAAGATCCGGACGCAGAGTCGCTAGCGATGGTACCTCCGCTTGCAAGTGTTGCATGGCTAACGCCAACGCGGTCTCGCCCGAAAACGGGGGCCGGCCGGATAGCATATGAAAGGCGGTAGCACCAAGCGAGTACAGGTCACTACGCGAATCTACTGTCAGCCCCTGAATCTGCTCGGGACTCATGTACAACGGCGTTCCAAGCGTGACCCCAACCGCGGTCAAATTCTGCGATTGGCCTCGCGATCGAGCTAAACCAAAGTCGGCAACTTTAGCTTCTCCATCGGGTGTCAAAAGGATATTGTCTGGCTTGATGTCGCGATGCACCAAACCAATCGATGCTGCCTTTTGCAAAGCGGCAGTCGCTTGCCAAAGAATGGAAACCGATTCCGCTAATGGCAGGGCTCCGCGACGCTGAATGTACGAATGCAGGTTGCTTCCTGGGACGTATTCTTGAGCGATGTAGTGGATCGATTCGAACTTTCCAATGTCGTAAACTTGGACTATGTTCGGATGCATGAGCTGTGCTACCGCTCTTGCTTCTTGAAGAAAGCGTTGCTCATGATCGCTCGATCCCACAAAATCCGAACGCATTACCTTCAGCGCTACGTGACGATGCAAGGACTCCTGAAACGCCAAATAAACCGATGACATACCTCCCACGCCTAACCGGTGCAGGATGGAAAAACCAGCAATTGACTGGTTCGTCAGGTCGTTCTGCGCTGAAATACCGCTCATTCGAAATCTGCCTATTTGGTTCGCCGCCGTTAGGATTGTTTCCAACGCATCAATATTCGCGACTGTTCATTCGACTTGACGTGGATCGAAATCTGTCCATCGATCACCGTTAACAACTCAAACTCACGGCCCTGCGAGTCAACTCGCCAAGCTTCTGCGACGTCGCGAAAAAACGAA
>JBIKLJ010000026.1:0-37661 GCA_044359895.1 Pirellula sp. | reverse complement strand
TACGGTTATCGCGGCTAGCGCCCGCGGCTCATTTCGAACAAAGTGAGTGCCATTGGACGCTAGCCGTGATTTGCTGTGATGCCCAAGCAACCTTAACGCGGCTAGCGCCTGCGGCTCAATCTAGGCAAGCCTATTCGAATCCTAAAGTGGAAAAATCTTGGGCTAGATCTGGATTCGCATAGGCGGTCCAGCCGGTGTTGGACGGAAACACGATCGCCTGCACCACATCACCAAAAAGGTCCGATAAGCATGAATCGGAAAGAGTGTTGGAAATCAACTGGAATTGCGATGGCCAGCACCAGCCGAGAAAGCCGTTGCTTTCAGACAAACCGTGGACTTTGAAGCTGCACAAACGTTGCAGTGCGGATTCGATACTGTTCGCAGCGGTCCCATTTGCGAGAACCAGCATGAGTCCGTCGGATTTTACAAGTGAATCGGAGACACGCCTCAGTTCATCACGTTCCCATTCTTGAGAGTGAACGATCACGGGTAAATGCCGCCAGCTTTCTGCTAGGAACGGAAAAACCGACTCCATTCTTAAGTTATCCGGAGTGAGCTGACCAATTTTTCGAAAGTGCACAATCACGCGAAGATCGTAGCGTTTGGAAAGCGAATCTATCATCGAGCACGTGTCAAAATCGGAAGCGTTGTCAAGATTCTGCGTTAGCCGAGATGGAATAAACCTCGCAGACGCATGATGGGAACGAGATTCCGATGGGTTGGATTGGATTGGCCCTTGAAATGGGAAATGGCTAACCGAACTTTCGTCAAAGGGGGACCGAAAGTCATTTTGTTCTCGACCGCGGTCTACAGAAATACCTTGCGTTGCGCCGTAGTCTTCCTGCATCTTGAGCAAATAAGATGCATCGAGAGACTCGAACGGAGATGAATTTTGCGAAGATGCGTCTGGGCGATTGGGTTCCGGAAATCGGTTGCTCTGCTCTTTGGAGCCTTCGACGGGAGGCGGTTCTGGCGGAGTCAAAAAGCTTGAGCCGATGGGAGAGCTTGAGTGAAAGCTATCTTCGGCTTGGCTATCGTATGTTTGCTCAACTTCAACAGAATCAGATAGGTTTTCCCCGGTCTTAGGAAGAATCTCCCATTGCAACGAAAAGAGAGTTTTCCCAGCTCGGATGACATCGCCTGGCGTCACGTTGCATCGCATCTGTGCGGAGTGGTTGACAAACGTCTTGTTCGTACTGTTCTTGTCTCGCAGTTCGATGTAGCTACCGAAGTTGTGTAGTTCAAAGTGAATACCGGACATGAAGTTGTCGTCTACGGCCACATCCGACGCAATGGTACGTCCGATGGTACGCACTTCGCCTGGCGGAACGATCATACGTTCACCCGCGCGGGGGCCGGAAGTGATTGAGAGAATGAGATTGGCTTGAGTCGATCCCAATGAAAGTTTTAACAAGGTAGTGGGGAAGGGGGGCCATTGTATGCTTGGGCCGATCGGACCCAACATCATACCCTCCAACTGAGACCGATACCAACCGGGTCCAATAAGTTCTCAAAAGTTGTGGGGGTTCTTAGGGGCAAAATAGGCAATATACTCAGGCTATTCCGAAGATTCTTTCTTCGGAACCACGCATCTTTCAGAATAGGTGATGTTCAGGTCCATTTTTCCCGAATTACAACTTCGTACGGAATTGGGGATCGCTGAATGATGAAGCGATTTTCGGACTAAAAACTATTCCACGGATGGAATCATGATGGGAAATAAGTTAAGCAAGGCGCTAGGTGCGGGTTTGCCAATGTTGGTTCTGGCAACGTCCAGTGTAGAGGTTTTGGGGCAATCCCCCATCGAACTGCAACAACTTCAACCAATGCCAGCCTCTCAAGACGGTGCGAATCGTCCCTCGCTCCCGCCGGCTCGTCTTCCCGAGGCGGGTGGTTTGATCAGGCTCGAACGTTTTCCCCAAACAGCTCCCGTTGCTGCACCGCGAATGGCGGCTGCACCTATGAATGTCTTGCCGCTTGCACAGGAACCAAATAAGACGTCAAGGGAACGAAGCCGAGGGGGCAAGCTCAATGTCAAAGATATGGTTAGCAATCAAGTTGATTTCACCCGTATCCTCTCCATGACCGAGATCGATTCCGTTGCCAACGAGCCAGCGGCTTTGGCTCCTATGGTTCGAATTCAAAACTCCCCAAGCATGGGCGAGTATCAATGGACTCCTAGCGGCTATTGCTGGCAAAGTCCTGCCTTCTGTTACTCTCCGCTGTATTTTGAACAGCCAAACTTAGAGCGATATGGCAATTCAGCTTTTCCGTTGCTTGCACCTGCTGTTTCCGCCACTTATTTTTTGGGTCAGGTTACGTTCTTGCCTATCAAAAGTCTGATCCAGCCACCATGGTCTAAAAGCTGCACTCTCGGTCACCATCGGCCTGGCGATTGCGCTCCATTTCAGCGTCGAAATCCGCACCACGTGCAAGCCACACCAGCCGTATCGCAGCCATACGCTTTTCAAAGTGAGGAAGTTGTATCGACGGCAACCGCAATCGGATCGGATATCGCCCCACCTGCGAACCAAGTTCAAGTATCGCAATACGAGGCCGCTCCAGTGAATTCAGTCGTTCCAGGGGCTGAGCCCGTTGTTGTGAAACTGTCGGACTGATCTAAGACGTCTAAGAGTATTTCTTGCTTTTGATAGGTGTCCTGCAATTCAAGATGTCTTGACCGTAGCAAATCAAAAGCTTGGATCGTTCGCTTGCGATATCCGCAAAGTGAGCTTCCGTGGGTGGGATTTGACCGGGCCAACTATACACGTAGTAGTCGTCGTGGACTTCACGGCTGTCCAAGTAGCTTCCAGCGGTAATCGAGGCTTGCAAGCCGTGATCCCTGAGAAGCGCGAGCGACTTATCCACGAGCTCCTCTTCCTGTTCTTCGACACAAGGCATGCGTTGATCTGCCTGTTCTTCGTTGGAGTCGTGGGTGTGCATAGGATTCTCTTACGTTCTTTGCTAATTCGAAGTGGGAGTGCTACCCCGAGCCGACACTACTTGAGCGGCGAGAAGCTAGTTGCTTTCAGGAAGAGGCTTTTCACGCCGCCGTCCGCCGTCAACGACATTCCACCCGCATTGGCTTCGGACTCGGTACGCACCTTTTCCCAAACAGGATCGACACGGAATTTGCCAAAGGACTCTTTGGCGGCTTCTTCGGATGCATGAGCGATAAAATAGATGAGGCTGTTACCGGCCGCGGGCGCATTCACATCTATCTTTGCATCCGCTTTTCCAATTGGCGAAACCGCTTCCAGCAATTTTCCGCAAGTAAGCGGTTCCCCTTCTAAAGCGGACCAATACATGATGTTGGTCATGCCGTGCTTTTCAAACAGTTTCAGAGTGTGGTTGCGAAAACGCGCGTTGAGGCCTGCAAGATTGCCCTTGCTCGCGATATAGGTTCTTAGCTCGAATACTCGTTCGCCTTTAGACTTTACATCCAAGTTAGGACTGTAATCATTCACCGACATGAAGACTCGTTCAATCGACTTGACCGGCTTCTTTCCATCGACCGCCGACTTTTGAACCACTTCCTTCCATGCGGGATCATTTTGGAACGCTGCCCAAGATGCATCGCAGGATGCTTTGTTCTTGTGGCTCACCAACGTGAAAACGCGTTCGTCTTTGACGTCAGCAGGAACCCAAGCCGCAACCAGATTCAGTTGGTGCTTTTTCATGAAGGTCATTCCGCCCCCTTCAATCAGCTTTAATACATCCGCTTGCTTGCCCGGCTCCGAAACGTACGAACGAAGTTCGTAAATCGTGCTGGAGGAGTCTTGTGAAATAGCATTCATGGCAATAGATGCGATGGTGAAAAGCATAGTGAATATTCGGGTGAGCATGGTAAGGGGTCCATCGTGAAGGGAGGGTCGATGCGTACGACTTGGGTGAGCAGAAACAGTTCTACCGACAGACTGAGTTTAGCTCTTTGGCATCGGAACAGAAATGGCCCTTTGTAAATCATTCAGTTTTCGATCGAACCAAAAAGTACCTGCCGGAATCAACGATGCTAAAAGCGCCTGGACCAGACGCCACCATGGCAACTTACCAACGACAGTGACCGCTAATGCCAGGATGGCGTACAACACAAAAAGGAATCCGTGTAGCCCACCCACGATTTCAACGGCTCGAGGTGAATCGGCCATGTATTTCAAGGGCATAGCTATCCCAAGCAGCACGAGAAAGGACAAGCCTTCTAGCAAACCAACAATGCGAAGTGCAACGACTAGACCTACCATGATTTTCCAGATGCAAAACAAATTTAGAGGAAAACGTGAATCGAAAGCCAAGCGATTCGCATTGTAGCACTACCGCTGGATAAGGCACTGCACGTGGGGCAACCTAGCCCGCCGCAACTTGCCAGCGGGCGTGTTGAAAAATGCACAAGTTTGGAAAACGCTCCTTGCGGGCCTGCCGTTGGCTTCTATCCGAGGTAAATGGAGCGTATACTCAGGGTTCCGGAGATGGATGCTGGGAGTCTTCCTTTTGTAAGTTGGTCCGCGAGTGGATCTAGAGTGCCCGTTCTGGCGATAATGCAGAACGTTGGTGGTTTTTCTACGACAGAGGCGACAAATGAAAATCCATGCTCCGTCGTCGTCGATCGCATCTCGCACGTCGCAAAGAAATGATCGGCGTGCGTTCACTTTAGTGGAACTGCTTGTCGTGATTGCGATTATCGGCACTCTGATTGGGCTGCTGTTGCCTGCGGTTCAGTCGGCTCGGGAAGCTGCGCGCCGGCTTCAGTGCGCGAACAATCTAAAGCAGATGGGTCTAGCTTGCATGATGAACGCGGACGCAACCGGTAGATATCCATCGGGTGCTCGCCAATCGAGTCAACTAGAAGAAATTCACAAGCTACTATGGAGCGGTCAGATCCTGCCTTATCTGGAGCAAGGGAATCTTGCATCGACTTTGGATCCAGATCAGCGCTGGGATCAATTTGAACCCAATATTACCGCCATCAAAACCAGCCACTCGATCTACAGTTGCCCTTCCTCCGCGGGACCTCAATACTACAACCAAGTGGTCGAAGGGCGGGCCACAAGCACGTACCTTGCCTGTGCTTCAGGCACTATCCGCAACGAAACCGGCTCGGGCACTTTGATCGGTGAGTCTCGTCAAAATGGCATCATGTACATCAACAGCCGGACGAAACATCGGGACATCTTTGACGGACTTTCTCAGACGTTGTTGATCGCGGAGTCTTTGTTTTTGCCAGGTGTTTCAGGTCCGGATCACACTGGAGTTTTTCAGATCATTGACCATTGGCACACAGGCTCTCCAGGGATGGCAAGCAACGAAATGTCAGAATGCCTTGGTTCGTCCGCAATTCCAATCAATTCTTTTAAGAAGGTACCTCAGGTGTTTGTCGAGGATATTGAGCTTGGGTTTTCGTCCCGGCACGCAGGTCTCGTCCAGGCGGTATTTGCAGATGGACATGTTCAAACCCTAGACGAATCGATTTCTGCAAACGTATGGAGCGCCATGGGGACGATCGGTAATTCCGACATTGTTTCGTTCGAGGATTAGTGCATCGCTGTTGCGACGAGTCGGGGCAAGCCCAACCGTCGCGATTGGGAATTTTAGAAACACAGAGACACAGAGATAAGATTCGTACAGACGCTCCGTCCCTCTGTGAACTCTGTGTCTCTGTGTTTTGAAAAATTGCGTCGGACGCGACGCATCGCTGGCGCCGATCGGTGCCATCCACGAATAGCAGTGGGCTGGTGGCCCGCGAACGCAATCGGGCTGGGACGGATTGGCAATTAGCACACCAAACCTGTTACGACGAGTCGGGGCAAGCCCGACCGTCGCGATTGCGTATTTTGGAAACATAGAGCCGCTAGCCGGACGAGCTTAGCAATCGACAGAAATCGGTGGGGCAACTATGATGGTCCGTTTCCAGCGGCGTTGCTTAATTCACTCCCCTTTTTCATTTCTCTCCATGCCCAACGACGTTCTAGATCGACTCATGCTGGAACTGCATCAACGTGTTGCATCGCTTCCCGAGGGGTCGTACACCACCAAACTTCTTCAGGGCGGAATCCCGAAAATGGGCGCCAAGCTTCTCGAAGAATCCAGCGAAGTGATTGAAGCGGCGGCCGAATCCGGCGAACCTGGTCGCGAGCATACCATTCGGGAAGCGGCCGATGTTGTCTTTCACTTATGGGTCCTGCTTGCCAGTCGAGGTATTGTTGTCGATGATGTCCGGCGCGAACTAGAACGTCGCGAAGGTGTCTCGGGTTTAGAAGAAAAACGTCGTCGAGGACAGGAAACGGTTTCGTGATTGCAGAATTGAATCATCTACGTATCGGAATCCCCAGCAAAGGGCGATTGAGCGAACTGGCTACCGACTTGCTGATGCAGGCTGGGCTCAACTTTCGTCGCCAAGACCGCTCTTTGTTTGCTCGCGTCAGCAGTATTCCCGCCGAAATTACCTTTTTGCGGACGGATGACATTCCTACGTTATGCGCCGAAGGTGCGATCGACCTTGGAATCACAGGAAGTGATTTGATCGAAGAGGCCGGGGCGGACGTGGTGGTGCGAATGAAGTTGGGTGTCGGTCGATGTCGACTGGCTATTTGTGTACCTACCACCGGCAATATTCAAGACCCAAGTGAACTCAAGGGGAAACGGGTTGCTACCAGTTTTCCCAATACCACCGAACGTTACCTCAAACAACACGATGCCCCGGTGCATTTGGTCAAGTTGAATGGTTCCGTCGAGGTGATGATCTCGTTGGGAGTCGCTGACGCCATTGTCGATTTGGTCGAAACAGGCAGCACGCTTGCTGCGAACCAACTTCGGATATTAACAGAGATCGGACAGTACGAGACGGTACTGATCCAAAGCCCCAATTGCCGTGACAGTGCAACCGCAGATCGCATCGTTCGCAGACTGGAAGGGGTGGTGATTGCACGCGATTATTCTTTGCTAGAATACAATATTCCTCGCGACAAACTTGCTGCGGCAGAAGCCATCACGCCAGGTTTCACATCGCCAACGGTGACTAGCCTGGAGAACAATTCCTGGTGCGCCGTACGCGCGATGGTAAAGCGAAGCGATATTATCCCGATCATGGAAAAGCTGGAGCTGCTTGGGGCGCTGGCCATTCTTGAAACTTCCATCAACAACTGCCGACTGTAAGCATGCAAGTTCTTTCTCTGATCCGTTCCAGATTTGCAGATGTTCTCGCAACTTGGATCGACGATCCCGCTTTGTTGGCCGCGACGTTAGAGCGGATTGTACCGTCGCGTGAAACTCATTTGGCGGATTACCAAGCCAACGTGGCGATGCCTCTTCAAAAGAAGTTGGGCAAACCACCCCTTGCGATCGCCGAAGAGCTGGTTGCGGGAGTAAAGCTTGGCGATATGTGTTCATCGGTGACGATTGCGGGTCAAGGGTATGTCAATCTAAGGCTGGCGCCGGAATGGCTCAGCGATCGTCTCTCCGATGCACTCTCCGATCCTGAACGCCTTGCAGTGAGCTTGGCTGCAACCCCCAGGACATACGTAGTGGACTTTTCTTCGCCGAACGTCGCCAAGCCAATGCACGTGGGGCACGTGCGATCTACTGTCATCGGAGACGCGATCAACAAGATTCTTCGCTTCCTTGGGCATCGCGTTCATTCAGACAACCACTTGGGTGACTGGGGCACTCAGTTTGGGATGATCATTTATGGATACAAGCACTTTCGGAACCAAGAAGCTTTCGACCAAGCCCCGGTCGCTGAACTTGGCCGACTGTATCGGTTGATTCAACAAACCATCAGCTATCAAGATACGGTTGCTAATGTTCCCAAGCTGGAAGCGAGCATTCTCAAAGCAGAACAGAAGGCGAACGATGCGACGCAGAAGGCGGCCGATGCGCCCAAAGACAAAAAGCTTGCGAAAGAAGCTACCAGCGCTCATCAGCAATGGCTTGATCTGCAACAGCAACGAACCCAGGCTCTTGCCGCAATCGAAGCTGCGACCCATGATATAGACTTACTGGCGCGCTCCCAAGCTCACCCCGATCTCGGACAGCGAGTTCTTCGAGAAACGTCGAAGCTGCATGAAGGTGATTCCGAAAACATCCAGTTGTGGGAAGCATTCTTGCCAAGCTGCAAGGCAGAGATTCATAACGTCTACCGCCGATTGAATGTGCAGTTCGATTACGAATACGGCGAGAGCTATTACCATGATCTGCTTCCCATGGTGGTAGAGGACTTGCTCGCGCGATCGATGGCCGTTCAAAGCGATGGGGCTATCTGCGTATTTCTGGATGGTTATGAAGCGCCCATGATTGTTCGGAAGCAAGATGGGGCGTTTCTTTACGCGACCACCGATATCGCAACAGCTGTTTTTCGAGAACGCGAATTTGCTCCTGATGTTTCGCTGTACGTGGTAGACCATCGTCAAAGCGAGCACTTTCAAAAGCTGTTTGACGTCTTACGCAAAATTGGCCTAACACACACAGATTTAAAGCACGTCAGTTTTGGAACCGTCTTAGGTGATGACGGCAAGCCATTCAAAACCAGATCAGGAACCATCGTCGGGTTGGAATCATTGCTGGATGAAGCGGTGGAACGAGCCATGCAAGTGGTTTGCGATCCTGAACGCCTGAACCGATCCGGAGCGGATTTCTCCGAAGAAGACCGGAAGAACATTGCCGAAACGGTTGGAATCGGAGCCATCAAGTACGCCGACCTGAGCCACAACCGGACAAGCAACTATTTGTTCGATATGAACAAGATGGTTCTTATGGAAGGGAACACGGCGGCTTATATCCAGTATTCCTACGCCAGAACCCGAAGCATCCTTCGCAAGGCACTTGCCGAAGGGATTGCCCAAGCCGACTTGGGGGCCAAGAAATTGGCCTTGGCCGAGGGCCCGGAATTGGCTTTGGGGCTTCAGCTTTTGCGTTTCGAGGACATGCTGAGCCAGTCGATGAGTGACTATTTGCCGAACATGGTGACGGAATATCTGTTCGAGACGGCAAAACTGTTCTCCAGCTTCTATGAACAATGCCCTGTTCTTAAGGCGGATTCGCCCGATGTCGTGCTTGCTCGACTAAGATTAACGGAACTTACCGGATTGACGCTCAAGAAGGGTCTTGAGTTGCTAGGTATTGGGACTGTTGAACGAATGTAGTTTTTCGGAATGTCTAGCGACTCAAAATCCGTTCCCCCTATGCAGTATTTTGGGCCGACCGATGTGTTTGGCTTTGGCCAACTGCGAGACGTATGGCGGTCGCGAGAATTGTTGTACAGCTTCTTCCTTCGCGATCTCTTAATCCGGTATCGCCAAGTGGTGATCGGGGTGCTGTGGGTTCTTTTGCAGCCTCTGATCGGAGTCGGAATCTTCATGGGCTTGTTCTTTGTCCTGGAGACCAACGCGACCAGTCCGAACGTCGCCTATGCCCCTGTCGTGTTGACGGGCATGCTGTGTTGGCAGCTGGTGTCGAACAGCTTTCGCGATGCGACCGGGTCTCTTGTTAATTACCGGCACGTGGTCACCAAGATATACTTCCCGAGATTGTTATTGCCTTTGGCGAGTTTGCTTTGTGCGAGTTTCGATTTTGCCATGGGATCGTTGTTGATTCCCATCGTGTGTTGGTTTTCCCAGACGCCTATCGTTTGGAGCACTGCTTGGCTTGCAATACCGATTGTCTTGTGGCTGATTCTGTTTTGTGCGGGCTGCATCGCTTGGCTCTCTTCGCTGAACGCTCATTACCGCGATGTTGGATATGCGTTGCCGTTTGCTTTGCAGTTGGGCATGTTTGTTTCGCCCGTCGTTTACGATATCCATCGTTTGCAGCATGTATTGACCTCGCGATGGGTATGGTTGTACGAAGCCAATCCCATCGCAACGTGTATTGGATTATTGCGATGGGCCATGATTGGGACCCCGATGCCCACGGCAGCAGGAATGGGATGCGCCTTGGTGATCACCGTGGTCGTGTGTGTTAGCGGGTTGGCGTGGTTCCAGCGCGCCGACCAGCAACTGGCAGACAGGATTTGATCATGAATCTTGAGGCTATTCATCTCGAACACGTCAGCAAACGATTTCGTCTGGGTGCAGCTCACGACTATGGCCGACTGACTGAAGCCGTCGCGGCAAAAGTACGCGGGCTCTTTGCAAGCAAACGAGCCGTAGGCCAATCAGGCGCCGTCAACCCGACCGCCCGTGGGCATCAACTTGTTCCCAGCACCGTCGCAGGTCAAATGGAGGACGATTGGTTTTGGGCGTTGCGGGATGTCAACTTGACGGTCAAAACCGGAGAGATCGTTGGCTTGGTGGGGCGCAACGGAGCGGGCAAAAGCACTTTACTGAAAATCCTCTCGCGCATCGTTTCGCCCACGGAGGGACGTGTTGGAGTACGAGGTCGAGTGGGAAGTCTTTTGGAAGTCGGGACGGGGTTTCATCCCGAGCTTACCGGTCGTGAAAACGTGTTTCTCAATGGGGCAATTCTTGGTATGTCCCGCGCTGACATTCGTCGCAGGTTTGACGAGATTGTCGCTTTCGCCGAAATCGATTCCTTTTTGGACACACCCGTGAAACGCTATTCGAGCGGAATGGCCGTTCGCTTGGCCTTTGCCGTGGCAGCTCATTTGGAACCCGACGTATTGATCATCGATGAAGTGCTAAGTGTTGGGGATCAAGCTTTTCAACGCAAATGCTTGGGAAAGGCCAGTCAGTTGGGAGATCAAGGGCGAACGATCCTTTTGGTTTCGCATAATCTATCGGCCGTGGCCAATTTCTGCCGCAGGGCGATCCTGATGCAGAATGGTTGTGTGATTGCAGATGGCCAGCCAGACTACATCATTGATCGCTATCTTATGGACTCCAACGCGGGTACGGGCGAAGTCATCTGGGCCGACGACGCGAAAGCACCGAGTACTTCAGGGATTCGATTGCGATCTGTGGCAGCTCGCGGCAACGGGACATCTCAGCCGTCGGGCGAGTTGGATATCGATCAACCGATTGAGATCACGGTGGAATACGAAGTGCTTTCGCCGCAGGAAAAGGTGAGCATTCAGATCCAGCTCAAAGATGAAACAGGAACGTTTGTTCTTTGGTCAGCGAATGCTCCGTCTATGAACTCTGGCCATGACCCCTGGTTCGGTCAACCGCATTCGCCTGGTCTGTATCGATCGCGATGTCGTCTTCCTGCAAATTTCCTAAACGATACGCGATACTTTGTGAGTGTTTTGATCGGCGAGAGCATCGGTGCTCCGGCACTGCGTCAAGACTCGGCCTTGTCTTTCTTGGTGCACGACACCGGCGCGATGCGACGCGAGTTCACTGGTTCTTGGGTCGGGCCCGTGATTCGGCCTAGGTTAGATTGGCTCACCACCCAAATCCCTTCGGGACCTGATTCAAAGGGACTGTAAGTCAAAGGGGGGGAATTACTTCCAAACCCAAACTTCAACCTAAACCTAAACCTAAACTTTAACCTAAACCTAAACACTGTACTCGAGTACGAGTACCGCGAACGCTGAGTACGAGTACGAATCGACTTGCGTTTTTTCATAACCCGACACTTAACTGTTTGTTGCTTTAATCTTAACCCGGCGTGTGACGGCTCGTTGCTATAGTGAAGTCGTTATTGGGTAAGGGCGGTACGACGGACTTCCAAGTCCGTCCATGGGGAATTCGACGGACTAGGAAGTCCGTCGTACCATGAAATCAACAGCCCGGTGAGCGAGGGATTCCTGGCCCCTCGCTCACGCTTCGGGTTGTGAAAATTCCCGGTAAACTGTCAAAATTTTCTGCTTTCAAGATCTGAGTAGCCCAACCTCAAAGGGCGCCAGCTGCAACGGATGCTAATTAGCAGGGGATCCGTTTCGCGGCTAGCGCCCGCGGCTCATAAGAAACCATCCGGGCAAATACCAGCGACTTGGAGAAAGTCGTTGCTGGGGTTTCTCGCGATGACTGTTGTGACTACATTAAGACTTGGATCTGGCTAGTCAAGCTTGGAATACACTCGAAGAGGTGTTCGTTGGCTTCGTGAACCTCGATAGTTTACCATGGTTGATTCGAAGTGCACAAGATTGCGCATAGGCCAATCGACGCGCTACCTCACCTCCTTCCTACCCACTACCTCCCAACCCAATCACCACCCCGCCATGTCAACCCTATTGAAACAAATCTGCTGCTTGCATTCACCAATGCTGACGATCAAAGGAAAATGCGAGTCCATGCGCAAGCTGATCCTATGGTTTGTTGGACTGATCAGCGTAATTTGCTACCCATCGACTCTTCGAGCGGACTTGGAATGGGTTTGGGTCGGGGAGCCTTCCGCATCGAACGAGATCGGCGTTCGTTTTGAATTTGTCGTCAACGAAGATGTGAAGAAGGCGTTTGTGTTGGCAACTGCCGATAACTATTGCGAAGTCTTTCTGAATGGAAAGAAGGTGACATCATCCAAGGATTGGGCGCAAGTTGCCGCTCAAGATGTCAGCTCGCAATTGCTGAAAGGGAAGAACGTTTTAGCAATTCTTGCGAGAAACGAAGGTGGGCCCGCTGGCTTGATCGCTCAAGTTCACATCACCAACAAGGAGGGCAAGTTGGTGACCTTCGATTCAAACAACTCTTGGAAGGGAATCGCCAATCCTACTCAAGCGTGGCAGGCCCCTGAATTCGATGATAAGAAGTGGGGCAATGTTTCGACACTAGGCAAGATCGGTGATGGAAATCTTCCATGGTCGGGCAGCATCTCGCCAGAGGCCTTCGAACTTGCGATTCCGAACGGTAGCGGTAATGAATACTTGCCTCGAATTGCAGCGAATGCGAAAGTCCCTGCAGGCTTCAAGATCGAGAAAGTGTTTCAGGTCCCGCGATCGATGGGCTCCTGGGTTTCGCTGGCGAATGATGGACGAGGTGGCTTGATTGCCTCCGATCAAGAGGGAGCAGGTTTGTTTCGCATCCAACCTGGAACCGACAACGTTCCAACTGCCGTGCAGAAAATTCCCGTTGAGATCTCCGGTGCTCAAGGGCTGCTTTGGGCCTTTGACTCGTTGTATGCGGTGGTCAATGGTGGGGCAAAACCAGGTTTGCATCGATTGCGAGATACGGATGGCGATGGCCAAGTGGATCACGATGAATGGTGCATGCCGATCGACGGGGGCGGGGAGCATGGGCCGCATGCGGTGATCTTGAGTCCCGATGGTAAGTCTCTTTATGTTGCATCAGGGAACCATACGAAATTGCCGTCGAAGATCGCGGGTAGCCGAATTCCCATGAACTGGAACGAGGATCATCTCTTGCCTCGCCGTTGGGATGGGAATGGGCATGCGGCTGGGATTTTGGCTCCAGGAGGCTGGATCTGCAACGTGGATCCAACTGGCAAGGAATGGACGGTTCATAGCGTCGGCTATCGCAATCAATACGATATCGCGTTCAACCCGGACGGAGAGCTGTTCACGTATGATGCTGACATGGAATGGGATTTCGGCTCGCCCTGGTATCGGCCAACTCGAGTCTGCCACGCAACTAGTGGCAGTGAGTTTGGGTGGCGAAGTGGAACCGGAAAATGGCCAACCTACTACGAAGATTCGCTGCCACCCGCGGTCGATATCGGTCCTGGTTCTCCGACCGGAACCGTCTTTGGAACCGGTGCCAAGTTCCCAGCCAAATACCAAAAATCACTTTTCATTTTGGATTGGACCTACAGCACGATCTATGCGATCGATCTCCAGCCAGATGGATCTAGTTACCGAGGCAGCAAATCGGATTTTGTGACCGGTTCCCCATTGCCGGTAACCGATACAGTGGTGGGCGCCGATGGCGCTTTCTATTTCACCGCGGGCGGCCGTGGCACTCAATCTGCTCTTTATCGAGTGAGCTATGTAGGTACAGAACCGACCACACCGATTTCGGGCAACGAAAAACAGGGGCAGGATCTTCGGCAGTTAAGGCATCGATTGGAAGCCTCGCATGGGGTACCAAGCCAAGACCTGGGTTTTGTCTTGAAGCATCTATCCCATGAAGATCGATTCCTACGTTATGCGGCTAGAATCGCTTTGGAATCGCAACCGGTTGAAAGCTGGCGGGATCGAGTGGTGGCCATCAAGCAACCGAAGGGAATCATTCAAGCCGCATTGGCATTAGCTCGTCAAGGCAAGCCAAGCGATTTGCCTGCGATTGTGGATCGCTTATCAAGTTTGAAGTTCGACAGCTTAGCGGAAGCAGACAAGCTTGCGTGGCTTCGTGCTTACGAGCTTGCCTTTACCAGACTTGGGGAGCCCGCTGAAGATACTCGCCAGAAGCTGATCCAAAACTTCGATTCGTTGTATCCGGCTGCGACTTATGAGGTCAACGCGGAACTCGCTCAGTTGTTAACCTTTCTGCGTTCACCCACTGTCGTCGCCAAGACGCTTGCACTGATGGACAATCTGGGACCAGAACCCATTCCGGACTGGGGCGATCTTGTTCGTCGCAATGCAGGGTATGGAGGAACGGTGGAAAGCATGATGGCGGATATGCCTCCTGTTCGCGCTATTCATTTTGCATTCGTTCTTCGGAATGTCAAAACGGGTTGGACCATGGAGCAACGTCAGAAGTACTTCGAGTTTTTTCCCAAGGCTGCCAAACATCCTGGTGGAAACAGCTTCGCGAAGTTCTTGATGCAGTTTCGCGAAGATGCGATTGCGACCTGTTCGCCTGCGGAACAAGTTGTTCTCGCGCCAACCACCAATGTTTCTTTGCTTGCCGCTCCGATTGCGTTTACGCCAGCCAAGGGGCCAGGACAAAAATGGAGTACACCACAAGCTCTTTCGACGATGGCAGACGGATTGAAGGGACGCAACTTCGATCAAGGCAAGAATCTGTTCCATGCAACCTCGTGCGCCAAGTGCCATCGCCTTGCCGGTGAAGGTGGAGCGATCGGGCCGGATCTTTCGACCGCTGGCAAGAAGTTTTCGATGCAAGATATGTTGGATGCCATTGTGGAGCCAAGCAAAGCGATCTCCGATCAATACGGATCCCAGCAGGTTCTCACCAGCGATGGGCGAGTGTTGGTTGGGCGAACGGTGGAGATTGGGGACGAGTATTATGTCTATCTTGCCGATGCCGAACTGAAGCCGATCACGCTCAAGAAAGACGAAGTCGAAGAGATTAAGCCCTCGAAAGTTTCGCAGATGCCATCAGGGTTGGTCGATGTGCTGAACCCCGAGGAGCTGAAGGACTTGATGGCATATCTGATGTCCAGCGGAGACCGAAACTCGCCGTTCTTTCAGTAGATCCAAACCGCTATTGAGCCGCGGGCGCTAGCCGCGTTGAGTTGATTTGAGCTGCGGGCGCTAGCCGCGTTGAGTTGATTTGAGCCGCGGGCGCTAGCCGCGTTGGGTTGATTTGAGCTGGAAACTTGGTCGCGGCTAGCGCCTGCGGCTCAAATAGTACGTAATCAATGCAATTAAAAGGCAACGGGGCTAGATGCTTGGGATTGCATGCGAGTTGTGTTATATTTCAGTCGGAACTCGATTTTACTCGGCATGTCAGAACCATTTGCACCTTGATCCGATTGCTTTACGATGAAGAAGAAATCCAACAAGTTAGTATCGAATCGGAAATCCATTCTGCGGGCGATTCAGCAGCGGTACGCGAATCGACAGCCATTGAACATAACGGCCGTGAAACGAGATGACCCGAAATTGGTTCGGCAAGTCTACGAACAGCGTCCCTATTGGGGGTGGAAAGCTGCGCTTGCGGATGCTGGACTGACTTACGACAAGATCCGCATCGAGATTGAGCAGACGGTGGTCTGTCAGCTGTGTGGCAAAAGACTTGCGTCACTCATTGGTCATGTGACTCAATTGCACTTGATCGAGTGCCGCGAGTATTTGGACGAGTTTCCCGGGGCTGAATTGGTCAGTGAACAGTTGCGGTCCAACAGCATGGGAGTCATCAAAAAACCGCATCCCGAATGGTTAAAGCATTGGGAACCAGTTTATTCTTTGGAGTATCTGCTGGACCGCTTGAAAGAATATGCGGACCTCGGTTTTTCGATCAATCATGATAACTTGGTCACGATCGACGTCTCGTTGCCGGTTACTCTGAAAAAGTATGGTGGATTTCATGACTGGGACGATGCCATTCGAGCGATTGACTTGGATCCAATCTATTATCGCGGGTTGGTTCATAACGATGACTTCACGTTGTCGCAATTTCAAGCGTGGTTGGCCGAACGCGAACGAGCAGGTCAGTCCTGTCTGTATCAAGACGTGGTCGCCGAGCGTGACCATTGGCAGCGTCGCCACTTGATTGCCGTTTGGGCTCTGAGGCAATACGGTAGTTGGGCTGCGGCATTGGCGCAAGCGGGCGTGGACCGAGGCCTGCCGATTTATGGTGGACGCCATAATTTTACCACGCAAGATGTTCTTGCTCGGATCAAGCAACTACGCCGCGAAGGCCTTGATTTAGCGCGCAAATCGGTGGTCTTGATCCCTGACGGGATGGCAATCGTATCCGCCGCGGTAAGAGATTTTGGAACATGGGAAAGTGCTCTGGATGCTGCCAAGATCCCGTTGCGAGAACGCGAACGACGCGTGTGTTTCGAAACCAAGGGAGAGGTGCTGGAAGGGATTCGCGTACGGATAAAGAATGATTGGAGCTTGGCTCCGATCGAGCTTTTTTACGGATCGCGCAACGACATGACTTTGTTCAAACAGGCCTTTCAATTTTGGGATAGCTGGGGCGATGCGGTTCAAGCCGCAGGAGGAAACCGCGAGCAGCTTAAGCAAGCCACCGATATTCCCTATACTTCAAAAGCCAAAGTAGTGGCCGAACTCAAGCGACGCGTTCGGCAAGGGAAGCTCTTGGCCGTTCGGGAATTGACCGAATCGGTGGCAGACAAGCAACTTTATGTAATGGCTAATGGGTACTTTGGCAAATGGCAGGAAGCGGTTCGCGCGGCAGGCGAGGATCCGCGAAAATACCATCAATGGAATTTGGAATCGCCGGGCAAGTACAAGAGTCCCGAACAAGTTCTGACTGCGATTCGCCAACGTCATCGAAAAAAGTTGCCGTTGCACACGCGTGGCCTGACCCACGGCGAACACTTGGACGTTCCATTGCTGTACACGGCCAGGAAGCTTTTCGGCAATTGGCAAGCGGCTATTGAGAATGCCAAAATCGATTACGGCAAGATTGCACGCAAGACGCAAGACTATGAAGCCATGAAGGGACGCGTTTATCGGACCTACCAATCCAAAGAAGAAGTCCGAGCCGAAGTGCAACGCCGTTATTCCGCGGAACTGCCCGTGACTTATCGAGAACTCTGTCATTCTAAGGATCCAGAAATTCGCGACAACGGACTTCTTACGGCTGGCAAGAAGTTCTTTGGCGATTGGGACAAGGCCCTGCGTCATGCCGGTATTGACCCCACCGAAGTCCAAGAGCCATGGGTGCAAGAACGGAAAGCTCGCCTACGAAAAAAAGCCAAAGGTAGGCCGTAACTTCGTAGGCCGTAACAAGCGCTAGCGCAGTTACGGCAGCCCCGCTCGCATCCTATTGCCTGATCGAACAAGTCCATCAACCCTGGCACTCCATGCCGTAACGGCGCCCAAAGCGGCTTGTTACGGCCTACGGCAAACGTCCTGTACTCTCGTTCCAAGGCTCCGCCTCGCGTTAGCCTTGCATTTACAGCTCAGGAGGCAGGAGCCTCCGGTGCATTGCGTACCCAAGAGGAGCATGGGGACGAGTGCTAAATGCAAAGCTTGTTGAGGCTCGGCGGACGGCACACGGAGTGTGCCTGCTACTTTTTGAACGGTATTGTGATTAAACACAACGTAAGCAGGGAGGGCCGTCTCCTGATGGCCGCCCGTGTTACTCGAAACGCAGAAGTGCGTACTTCTTTTTTCCACGACGCAGAACGATCAGACTCTCGCTAGCCAAGTCGGATTCGGCCAGCATCTTGTCGGTGCCTTCGATCTTGCGATTGTTGACGTACACCGACCCTTCTTCGATCGCTCGTCGGGCATCGCTTTTGCTGGTTGCAAGCGAGACGACGCAAAGGGCTTCCACCAAGGGGAGCCCATCGGCCATCCTGGCACGAGCGACGCTGCTGCTTGGCACATCGGCGAAAATGGAGTTGAGTTCTTTGTCACTTAGCGAATCGATTTCCGTTCCAAAAAAGATCTTCGTCGCCTGGACGGCGGATTGAAGTCCCGCATCCCCGTGGACTAGTTTGGTGAGCGATTCGGCCAAGCAACGTTGGGCTGCACCGGGATTGGCGGCCATGTTCGCTTCGAGGGCATCATACTGGGCCTTATCGACTTCGGAAAGAAACCGAAGAGTCATAAGAACATCGGCATCAGCAACGTTCACAAAGTACTGGTAGAATTCGTAGGGGCTGGTCTTTTCTGGTGACAACCAAACAGCTCCTTTCTCCGTCTTGCCCATTTTGCGACCATCCGAAGTGGTCAACAAGGGGCAAGTGATTCCGTAAAGTTGTTGGCTCAGCATACGTCGGCCAAGATCGATGCCGGCCGTGATGTTGCCCCATTGGTCGCTGCCACCGATTTGGATCTTGCAGTTCTGGTGCTGAGCTAAGTACACAAAGTCGTATGCTTGAAGCAGCATGTAACTGAATTCTGTAAAGCTGAGTCCGCTGTCTTGACGTTCAAGGCGGCTCTTGACCGAGTCCTTGCTGAGCATCACATTCACCGGGAAATTCTTACCGATGTCGCGCAAGAAGTCCAAGAACGAGAATGAGTGCATCCAGTCGTAGTTATTGACCAGCACGGCTGCGTTGGGACCATCGAAGTCCAGGAAATTTCGCATCTGCAATTCGATGCCAGCCACATTCCGTTCGAGAGCTTCTTTGGTTTGCAGGACACGTTCGTCGCTTTTTCCGCTTGGATCCCCGACCATTCCCGTCGCGCCACCCACCAAGGCGACCGGCGTATGCCCGGCTTGTTGGAATCGACGAAGCATCATCAAGGGGAGCAACGATCCGACATGCAGTGAGTCCGATGTGGGATCGAAGCCGGCATAAACAGCGGTTGGTTTCCCTAATTCACGTCGGCACGATTCGAGATCGGTGCATTGATGGACGAGACCACGCCATTGAAGTTCTTCAAGAATGTTGAGCATTGCAGAGATTGATCTTGGGATCGAGCCAAAAAGGGAGCTTAGAAGAAGGGATTGTCGCGGGAACGCTGCGGGACCTTGAGGAAGGCTTCCGCGATCCGCAGATCGTCCTTGGTGGTGATCTTGATGTTGGTTTCAGGACCTTCCACGCATGTCACCGGTGTACCACTTTGTTCTACCACCTGAGCGTCGTCGGTGGGAAAGCCTTGTAGTTTTGCGTAGGCTGATTTCAGGATATTGGAGGCAAAAATTTGAGGAGTCTGCGCTTGCCAAAGATTATCGCGAGCGACTGTTTCCACGATCGTGTCTTGTTTGCTGCATCGCTTCACGGTAGCCCGAATGGGTGACGCCAAGATGGCAGCTCCGGTCCGCTCGGCAACCGCGATCACGGCATCGAACGCTTGCTTGGTCAAGCAAGGTCGAGCCGCATCGTGGACAGCGATCAGTTTCATGTTGGGACGGACTTTTTCCAAGGCGTTCCGAATGGACAGATATCGTTCCTCGCCCCCCAAGACAACTTCCACGCCGAACATGGATAGATTTCCGGCGAATTTTTCTTGAACCATTTCACGGTCTTCGGGCGAGATGGTCATGATGATTTGACCCACCCGAGGATGTTCGGCGAAAAGCTGGGCGCTGTGCTGCCATACCGGTTTTCCCGAGGCAAGCGTATACACTTTCTTGACGTAGGGGTCGCGGAACCGGGAGCTTTTTCCGGCAGCGGCTAAAAGGATCGCGATATCTTTCATACCATCTCTTGCGATTGCTTGATTGCCAAGGCGGCTACGTCATGATCGAGCGTATCCGCAATGATCTTTCCATCGCGTAAAACGATATTGCGTTTAGCATTTCTTGCAACCGCTAAATCGTGCGTGACCAGAATGACAGTCAAGCGACGTTGCTCATTGAGTTTTCGAAACAACTCGATCACTTCGCGGCTGGTGCGTGAGTCCAAGTTTCCGGTCGGCTCATCCCCCATCAAGATGGATGGTTCCGTTGCAAGTGCTCTTGCGATGGCGACTCGCTGTTGTTGTCCGCCGGACAATTGTCCTGGATGGTGTTGCATTCGATCGGCCAAGCCCACCATCGCCAGCAGTTCTTTGGCTCGTTCATGACGTTGCCGGGCGCTGAGTCCTGCACCGTAAAGCAGCGGCAATTCGACATTTTCCAAAGCGGAGGTTCGAGCCAAGAGATTGAAGTTTTGGAACACGAATCCGATATGTGCATTGCGAATTCGAGCACGCTCATCGCGAGTCATGCTAACCACCTCTTCGCCGCTGAGCATGTAAGATCCGCTGGTTGGACGATCGAGACAGCCAAGGGTATTCATCAAGGTGGACTTACCCGATCCGCTTGGACCGATCAAGGCGGAGTATTCCCCTTTGTCCATGCTCAAGTCGATACCATCGAGCGCTCGGACTTCCACTTCTTCCAGTTTGTAGATTTTGGAAACGTTTTTGATTTGGATCAATGGGGAACTACTGGAAGTCATGGACAATAGAAGCCTAGATGGCTTCTGGCCCCCGTTCACCGGTTCGAATTCGGATGCAATCATCCATGGGGAGAATAAAGATCTTGCCGTCGCCGATCTGTCCTTTCTCGCCCGTCTTGGCGCCCTTCAAGATGGCGTTGATCGTTGGCTGTACGAATTCGTCATTGACCGCAATCTGCAATTGCACTTTACGCAGAAGGTTTACTGAGACATCTTGGCCTCGAAAAGCAGTCTTTTGGCCTTTTTGCCGGCCGAAGCCTAAGCAGTCAAGAACAGTCAAGCGAAACACCTCTACTTCCGTAAGGGCCTCTTTCACTTGCTCAAGCCGGCTTGGTTGTACGATCGCAATGATCAACTTCACGTTGGTTCCTTCATGGTCGGGCAAACTTTCCTGGGTAGAATCATCCTCCCTGGCGTAGATTATGCCAGCGATTCGGATCATGTGTTCCTTTCACGCGGAGAGGTGAAGAGATTAAGCATCATCGGACGCTCCTGAAAAGCATCATGATTGTCATCCGAAACCGAATCAGCTTCAAGTCACATTCGAGATGCAAGTCAGAATCTTGCGGAAAGTTCGGTCGAAAGCCATGGCGGTCTGCAGAAGTGTGGGACCGCCTTGCTCCGCAAAATCCCTTAAGATTCTGCATGGAGCATCCACAGTGCGCCCTTGTTTTAACGCAGTTTTAACGCAGTACGTTCACTTTATCTTTAACGGGCACCAGGCAAAGTTTACGAACCATTTCGAGAACGCGGCGAGCGGTTTCTTCGTTTTCCGTCGTACCGCGAACTTCCAACGTTCCGTCTTCTTGCTTCAGCAATTTCAGATTCGCCCTTGGGAAGGCCTGTGCCAGCGCCTGTTTGACTTCATTCAGGTCACCTGGGTTGGTGTTTGGAGTCTGCCATGGCTGCGAAACATTGATACGAAGGACTTGAGGAGCATCCGTGATCTCGGTTGTCCAAACCTGGATCAGAGACGATCCTTGTTTGCTTCCGACGATGGAAATCGTGCGTTCTGTGTGAAGAACGCGACACACATCCTCATTTTCCACAGCGACAGCACGAACGTTCCCGGGTATCGCCAATGCCGTTGCGGATTGGCTTTCCATTTCGATGGTCGCGATAGGCGATACTTGGGACCATTGCGAATCGTAGTTTACGCCAGGCTTCGCAGGCGATATCTGGTCTTTCACCCCCGAGCTTGAATTCCTCGGTTCCGCGCTTTCCAAGTCGGTTGGCGGCGCGATCAATGAGATCATGGGAAGTGGCGGGCCAACCACACTGGATGCTGGCTCGGATAGATTTGATCTTTTGAGCTGCGAAACAACGATATCTGCTGGGGATGGAGCAATGCTGTTTTGCTCTTCTGCCGTTGTGCCATTCTCGTCGGCCTTCACTTCCTCCATCAATGGGGCATCCATCTCGGGGGCCGAAGCCAAAGTTACGGCTTCCGAGATCTGGAACCGTTGCGGTTTGACCAGTTCCGGATTCCGTGGACGTGGAACCGGTAAAGCGAGGACTGGTGAAGCTGGTGCGGCAGGCGAAATGGTTTGTAGCTCAACCAATCCATTGTCATCCAGTTTCATGCGAACTGTTTCCGGTTGCGAATCAACCTTCGAAGCAACCTTTGGAGGTTCCACGAGCGAAGTTGATTCTGGCTGGGGAACATTTGGAATCGAAACCCAGGGTGACTCGGCAGTCAGATCTTGCGGTTGCACCGGAGTCATGTGGATATTCACAACAGCACCGTCGGGTTGCTTTTGAGAATTCGATGGGCGTTGCGTTTCGTTTCCAGGAGGCAGGTCTTTCTTGACACTGGCAAGTCGAACTGTCACCTTACCAGGAGCCGCTTTCGAGACCGTTTCTGGCATTTTAGGTGGCGGAGCTAGCAATTCCAGGCTGCGCTTCGGTGTCGCTGCGGATGCTGTTCCCGCTGATGTTGGTGTTGGCGATGCAGGCGGCAGCGAAATCGGGTTTCTGGGCAGCGATGGGGCTGGCAATGCTATTGCAGTTGGCAAAGCAGCAGGGCTCGGCAAAGCAGCAGGGCTCGACGGCACGCTAAGTTCGATCTTCTTTTCTGGATTATCCCCCGCAGGATTCAGAAGGCGAATTCCTACTGCCCGGACGACTGGAACTTTGCTGAGCTCCTCGGCAGCGTCTTGTTTCCCATCGCTGGCGAACAACGTGACAGCACTATAGCCAGCAAATGCTGCCGCACCAATTGCGATCAAAATGACTCGCCGTTTGGCTCGACGTTGGACCTCGGAAATTCGATTGCTTCGTGTATTCATCGTTCATTGCCCCCTCTTTGATTTGGTGATTCGAGACAACTTCGCCGTCGCATAAACCACACCCACTTGTTCTATCGGAATTCCACCTTTGCCGAGTTGAGGGAATCTAACGGTTGTATCAATCCTAGGCACTAAGCGTACTTTTGGTGGGATCGAATCATGATTAATGATTCTAAGATTGCTTTCTAAACAGTTGCTACAATACAGAGGAGTTAGCCTTAGGCGAACCGATCTCGACCCCTCCTTTCCATTTCCAGTTCCAACCATTTTCAGGCAGATTTTCCAAATGGCCCTATTTCCCAAACAGTACCGAATGGTTCTGAAAACCTTCGCATGGATATTTTTGGTCGGCTGCACCGTTCCAAGTAGGGCCGAAAGCCCGGTAAATCAACTGACTCGCTCTGAAGCACTTGCGGGCTGGCAGTTGTTGTTCGATGGAACTTCGGCCAAAGGTTGGCGCAATTACCAGAAGCAGGATCTTTCCGAAGGTTGGCAGATTGTCGACGGCGCTCTCATTCGCGCCGGCAAGAACGCGGGCGATATTGTTTCGGACGCGAAATACAGGTACTTCGAATTTTCGATCGAGTATCAGATTTCGAAGGCTGGCAACAGCGGATTCATGTTCCATGTTACGGAAGACAATCCTGCCCCTTGGCAAAGTGGCCCGGAGATCCAGATACAAGACAATGTTGACGGACATGATCCGCAAAAATCGGGCTGGCTGTACCAATTAGCCAAGCCCTATCCCATGGCATGGGCAGGGGAGACGCAGACGCCCGATGCAACGCGACCTGCTGGCCAGTGGAATCAATTGTTTGTTCGAATCGCACCGAACCAATGCGAAGTCTCCATGAACGGGGTCGTGTACTACCAATTCAAGCTTGGGGATCGTAAGTGGAACGAGCAAGTTTCGAAAAGCAAGTTTGCAGCCTTTGCCGGTTTCGGAAAAGCGGGCGAGGGGCACTTGTGCTTGCAAGACCATGGGGACGAAGTCAAATTTCGGAACATTAAAATTCGCGAACTCGCAGAGGATGGTTCCACCGTTCAGCCCATTGACGGCAAGTTGAATCTGAGTCCGGTCTTAGCCTTTCCTAAGCTGGAATGGGATGGATGGCAACCGGTGGACGAGGACGGAAATCCAAATACACCACGGCGAATTCTCGAGCTAACGCACGCGCCTGGCCAACCGAACCTTTTGTATGCTATGGATCAAAGCGGGGTAATCCATTCCTTGGAGAATCGATCGGATGTTACGAAATCGAAGCTGTTTTTAGACATTCAAGCCAAGGTGAATCGATGGAACGAAGGGATGGGGGCCAATGAGCAGGGTCTTCTAGGCTTGGCGTTCCATCCAGATTATCCAAAGAATGGGCAGTTCTTCGTTTGCTATACCAAAAAAGAGAACAACCATTCCATCGTGGCTCGTTATGAACGATCCAAGAAGGATTCCAGTGTCGCTGACATTGCGTCCGAACAGATCATCATGGATATCGAACAGCCATATACCAATCACAATGGTGGTTGCATCGAATTCGGAAAAGATGGATACCTTTACATCAGTTTGGGAGACGGAGGAGGTAGAAACGACCCAAAGAACTCGGGGCAAGATCGGTCGGATTTGCTTGGGTCTATTCTGCGTATTGATGTCAATGCAACCTCGGACGGACTTCCTTATTCCATCCCGGCAGACAACCCGTTTGTGGGCCAACCTGGAGTTCGCCCGGAAATTTATGCGTATGGGCTAAGAAACCCTTGGAGAATTGCGTTTGATTCCAAGTCGGGGCGTTTGTGGTGCGCGGATGTTGGGCAAGATCTGTGGGAGGAGATCAACATCATCTCTAAGGGCGGAAACTATGGTTGGAGCATCCGCGAGGGAAGCTATTCGTTCGGAAATCGAGCTCGTTTGGATGGTGTTTCCGATCCCATTGGACCGGTTTGGGCATACGACCACAGTGCGGGCAAGTCGATCACTGGTGGCCGAGTCGTTAACTCGAACCGAGTACCAGCATTGAACGGAAAGTATCTGTACGCTGATTACGTCAGCGGAAGCATCTGGGCTTTAAGCTACGACCCAGCGACCAATTCGGCTTCCCGCAATGAACAAGTCGTTGAAAAAGGGATACCCGTTATGGCCTTCGGCGAAGATTCCAACGGCGATGTTTATTACATGATTGACTCTGCCAAAGGGCAGTGCATCTACAAGTTCGAATAAAAAATGGTGCGAAACACCTACGCTCGGTTCATTGGGGCGATAGTCAGTTAGCCTATCGCTTGATTGAGCCGCGGGCGCTAGCCGCGTTACGGTTTAATTGAGTTGGAAACGTGGTCGCGGCTAGCGCCTGCGGCTCAACTAGGACGAAGGTAAAACGGGAAAGGAAAGCGTTTTTGGAAACCCTATTTCGGAAAGCAGCCATTGCGAGCGGCTTGATCGAAGCGCCCCAGTGGGAGTATTGCCAACGGCTACTGCGGTTTCGCTGCGCATCGGAAGAACAACCTGTTTCACTGGAGCGGCAGGACGAGCTGTTGCGTAGTATTCTTATTGAACAAGGGGCAATCACCGGTTACCAAGCAGCTCAGCTCAAAGAAGGGCAGCACAAATTCAAGCTAGGACCGTATGTCATCACCGACTTTATTGCGCAAGGGGGGATGGGGCAGGTTTTCAAAGCGGTCCACCATGTCATGGGGCGCGAATGCGCCGTCAAGGTAGTACCTGCACGCAAAGCAACTCCGGATGCAATCGCTGGTTTTCATCGCGAGATTCGCCTACTTGCGAAATTGGATTGCACTTACCTTGTCCGAGCTTATGACGCTGGACAAGATGGGGTCGTTCATTATTTGGTTACTGAGTATGTGCCAGGCATGGACCTGAGGCGACTGATTAAAGCGCAAGGACCTCTCCCGCAGGAGCAAGCGGCTAGAATCATTATGCAAGCGGCGATGGGACTGGATTACGCTCATAGCCAAGGAATTGTGCATCGCGATGTGAAGCCGGGCAACATCCTTGTAACTCCGGATGGCATCGCCAAAGTTTCGGACGTCGGGTTGGCTGGCTTTACGGCGAACTTGATGGACGATCCTCGTGCTGGCAAAATTGTCGGCACCGCAGACTATCTGTCCCCCGAACAGATTCGAACGCCTCTTCAGGTAGGCCCGGTCAGCGATGTCTATTCGCTTGGCTGTACGCTGTATTATGCCATTTGTGGGAAAGTGCCATTTCCGGGTGGCGATACAGCACAAAAAGTGAGGATGCACCTGGAGGAAACTCCGTTTCACCCTCGTCGATTTGCTCCCAATGTCTCCGAAGAATTCGTTGAGATCATTGCAGAGATGATGGACAAGAATCCCAACAACCGAACACAATCTTGCGCCGAAGTCGCTGCAAGGCTAGAACCTTGGGCCGTGCAGTCCGCCGATTTGCCACAGCCACGAATGTCGCGAGGTCCGTGGTCTGCGCCGCCGTTGCCGCAGATGGATACAGAGTCGTCCGCGACCAAAGAAGACGCGCTTCAAGAAACCTCGATCAATTCGATCGACTCCAATCAGGCGGCGCAACTTCTGCCCGAGAACCTTTCATCGGTTGCTCAGGTGCTGCCCGATACAGTTGTAAAATCTAGGCGTTCAGCCGGTATGCTCATCGCCTTGACGGTTGCGATCCTGCTTCCGCCTGCGTTGTTGATTGGCGCGATTGTTGGATACTTGGTCGCTTTGAAGTAATCCCCACAGCTTGCACAGGTCGCAAGCCCGGGGGATGATCGCTTCCCTTGGCTATTTCTTGCTAGCAAGCCGAGCGGATTTCGCGACGTAAAATTTCGGGTCGTCGATGATCCAGTCGGTGGTCCAATCGCGACCGTTGTCGCCATTGACTACATTGTAAAAGAACGATCGCACTTCTTCGCAGCGGTACCCGTAGGGCATTGCGGTTGCGATGTAGTCATCGCGGGTCAGGTCTTCCACACCTGGTTTCGCGAAGTAGTGCGTTAAACCGTCCGGGGTAAAGGAAAGGCCTAGAGTCCACCAGCCTGTTTCCTTGATTTCTGGCCCCATAAAGTCTCCGCCGTTACGGTCCGATCGCACTCGGAAGTGTGCATACGGGACCACTCTGCCATTTTCCTTGCGGGTCGCTCGAAGAATGAACAGTCCAGGCCAGTAGATTTCATCTTTTTCTTCTTTCGAAGAGAAGAGGAACTTGGTTTTGGTTTCCTGGATGGTGGTCTCAACAGCGGCTCGGAAGGCAAAGTGGGGGCCGTTTCGATTTTCCCATTTTTCCATCGGGGGCAAAAACACGCGAGTGGTCATGCTCGGTGATTGGTCGACGCGGATGGTCCCGCCGACGCGGTATTGCACGTTGCAGATAAAGTCATCTTGATGCATTTTGAAGCTAGGGGACTTTGGGATGCCGGTTTGCAAGGATTTCAGCAGCAGCGAACCTTCGCTTCCTTCGATTCCTCCAGGCGGGGTTGGGACGCGTCGCACGATATCTGGGTGGCCCCGTTTTGCCCCCTCGTACCATCGTCCGTTGTTTGATTTGCCCATGGGGAGGCGTTGGTTTTTATCGATGTCTTCCGAACTCTTCGGATTATTCGGAATAAACTCCCAAGCATCATCCTCAAAGTCGTCACCGACTTGGGATAACTGAACTCCTGTTCCAGGAACGACGATTTCGGAAGCGTATTGTCCGTGGCAAACAGTTGCAAAACAACCGATTCCAAGACCAATCGACACAGCTCCAGCAAGAAACTTCATGGTTTAGATCCCCAGCAAATTCGATGAGTGAATCGCAAATAGCGACGTCACAACCGTATCGGCAGGAAAAAACCGTACAACCGTGCTTTTCACTCACAGCTACCAAAGTGCACCCAATTTGCGTAGCTTAACTTTCCAGGTTCCCTATAATCTGTTTCCTTTGGATGTCCCTGAAGTTGGCTTGTCACTCCTTTTCAGTCCAAGCAAGCTGCTTCGAAAACACTTTTGCAGGTTGATTACTTGAACAAGAACCCTTCGAATCACCTCCCCGATTCGGGCAAGTCGCATGAGCCACCCGTCGTTGATCGTTCGGGAACGGTACCTCATTCCCGAGCCATTGGGCGTCTGGGTGAGTCCGCGAAAATCACGGCCATCATTGCGATTATGTGCGTAGCATTTTGGTTCGTGAAGTACAAACTGGACAAAGCCGAGATCACTTGGGAGAAGGTCCAAGAGGGCATCTCCATGGTTCCCTACTGGCAGATTGGACTAGCGTTCGCCCTTACCACGCTGAATTATTTTATTCTGTCAGGATACGACTGGATTGCGGTGAAGCATTTGAAGAAGGAGCTTCCCTTTTCCAAAGTCATGACGGGCGCCATCGTGGGCTATTCGTACGGAAATGTTCTGGGATGGCTTTTGGGCGGGAACGCGGTTCGCTATCGTCTGTACTCCAGTTGGGGTTTTTCGTTCTTGGAGATTGTGGCCTTTGTTTCCATTCTTGCCACGACGTTTTGGCTGGGATTGTTTTTGTTAGCAGGGGTGGCGTTTGTTGCCCTTCCCATTCGATTGCCCGAGGAGGTTCGCGAGAAGCTGCTTCTGGATCATCATGTATGGGGCTTCCTGTTTCTTGCGTGTATCGCCTTGTATTTGTCGGCCTGCTCGATCTTTCGCAAGCCAATTCGGTTTCGTGATTTTGAAGTGACGCTTCCTCCGTTTCGTCTTTCGGCCATGCAATTGATAGTTTCCGCTGGCGATTTTCTCTTGGCGTCCCTGGTGCTCTTTTGGTTGTTGCCTAAAAGCGCATCTGCCGAAATCAACTTCTCTACCGTCCTAATCGCTTACTTGACCGGCCAAATCATCACGGTGTTGACTCATGTGCCTGGCGGGTTTGGTGTCTTGGAAGGAGTCATGGTGTCGTTCTTCCCAGAGGAATCGCTTGGGGCGGTCTTGGCCGCTGTCGTTCTGTTTCGAATCATTTATTATTTCTTGCCGTTCATCCCTGCAACCATGCTCTTGTTGTACAACGAGTATCGATCGCGCAAACGCCCTCAAGAGATGATTCAACGCTCATGACGGAAACACCGACCGGGAGCGACATAGCGTCAGAGGTATCGAAAATCGCGGAATCAAGCACATGGAGAAATGCCATGAAACTGGCGATTCGCGATTCGAAGACTCTGATGGAAGCTCTTGGCTTGAATCCGACGGGGTTGGCCGCGACGGGGTTGGCCGCGACGGGGTTGGCCGAACGGCAGTTTCCGGTATTTGTACCGTTGGAGTTTTTGAGTCGGATGCGTCCAAAGGACCCGACGGACCCATTGTTGCTTCAAGTTCTTGCGCAAGATACCGAGACGGACGCAGCCGAGTCCTATCATCGAGATCCGGTTGGGGACAGTTTGGTGGAAGTGGCACCCGGTCTGCTCCATAAGTACCGTGGACGCGTGTTGATGATTGTCTCCGGAGCATGCGCAGTTCATTGTCGCTATTGCTTTCGAAGGCATTACCCTTACAACACAGCCCCCAAGCGATTTGAAGATTGGCTACCTTCGCTGGACTATATTCGGAACGATTCGACCATTCACGAAGTCATCCTTTCTGGAGGAGATCCCCTGACCGTTACCGATGAACGGCTGGCGGAACTGGTGGAACATCTCGATGCGATACCTCATCTTTCGAGGTTGCGAATCCACACGCGATTGCCGGTGGTGATCCCACAACGCGTCGATGATGCATTATGCGGTTGGCTTTCCGCAACCAGATTGTCGAAATGGTTTGTGCTTCACATCAATCATGTCCATGAAATCGATGGGGGGGTGGTGGATGCAATTCGGCGATTGCAATCCTGCGGTGCGATCGTTCTCAACCAAGCGGTTTTATTGCGCGATATCAACGACTCGGTGAAGGCACTTTCAGAGCTTTGTGAAAGATTGGTGAACCTGGGCGTGTTGCCCTATTACCTTCATCAATTGGACCGAGTTGCGGGGGCTCAGCATTTTGAAGTGGATGAATCGCGAGGATTGCATTTGGTGTCGGAATTGGCCAAGAGGCTTCCGGGTTTCGCGGTTCCAAAGTATGTTGTCGAAATCTCGGGTGAAGCAAGCAAGTCCCCGATTTTGCCCGAGCATCGTTTAGCGTTCCTGGAATAATCCAAGCCAACATGATCCAAAGACCTTATCGCATCGTTATCGGGTTGGAAGTGCACGTCCAATTGAAAACGAATACCAAGCTTTTTTGCCGCTGTAGCACTCAGTTTGGTTCGCCTCCTAACACGCAAGTTTGTCCCGTTTGTTTAGGGCTTCCAGGGGCGCTTCCGGTTCTTAACAAAAAGGCCATTGATTTGGCTGTTCGGGCTGGGATTGCGCTCGGGTGTGACATTGCCCCATTGACGAAATGGGATCGCAAGAACTATTTCTATCCTGATCTGCCGAAAGGGTACCAAACAAGTCAATTCGATCTTCCGATTTGCAGTCGTGGAGGCTTAGAGATTGATTCGGTCGAGGAAGCAACTGGAAAACCCGTCAAGAAACGGATCGCTTTGGTTCGAGCTCATTTGGAAGAGGATGCTGGCAAGAGCATGCATGATGAGGCTCAAGGAAAGTCAGACACGCGTATCGATTTAAACCGAGCCGGCACACCACTGTTAGAAATCGTTTCGGAGCCAGTAATCTCTAGCGCCGAAGAGGCCAAGAATTACTTGACGGAGATGCGGTTGCTGATGATGTTTTTGGGCATTACGGACGGGAACATGCAGGAAGGGTCCTTGCGCGCCGATGCGAACGTCAATCTTCATTTTGATCGCGACGGCGAAACGGTGGCAACACCGATCGTCGAAATCAAAAACCTGAATAGCTTCCGAGCAGTCGAGCGAGCGATCCATTACGAAGTGGATCGCCAATTCGAGGCCTTTACGGAAACGGGACTTACGATCGGCCAAGCCCCTAAAACCACTCGAGGGTGGAATGACGCGACGGGGGAGACGGAGCTGCAGCGGGAGAAAGAGGGTTCGGCCGACTATCGTTATTTTCCGTGCCCCGATTTGGTACCGGTTGTTCTGTCGCAAGGCGATATTCAGCAAGCCAGAATTCTGGCCACGAAGACTCCGAATTCCGTTCGGTCTCATTTGATCGGGACATTGGAATTGAAGCCGAACGAGGCGGAGATCTTGGTCCAGCAAGGCCGCGAAGCCATCGAGTACTTGGAAGCCATGATCTCCCTTGGGGTTACTTCCAAGCGAGCCACATCGTGGATGCTTCAGGATGTGTTTCGATACCTGAACGAAAATCGGTGCACGGTTGAATCGTATCCGGTACCTGCTGCTCAGCTGGCCAAGCTTCTGATCGCCATCGAAGGGGGGAGCATCGATACATCACGGGGCAAAGAAGCACTCCAGAAAATGGTAGATCAGCCTGGCTTGACCGCAGAAAAGGCGATTGAAGCGTTGGGCATCGTTCAGGTAGATTCGGGCGAAATTGAGTCGCTGTGCAAGCAATTGTTAGAAGAGAATCCGGATGTCATTGAAAAGGTCCGAGCTGGGAACGAAAAGGCGTTGGCGGCGTTAGTCGGTCCGGCCAAGAAAAAGAACAAAAACATTGACCCGAGAAAATTGCAGGAAATTTGCAAACGTATGATTGAAACCAATGCGGTCTAGGGAGAAGAGCGAAACCGGGCCTTGCGCTCAAGTTTCTCAATAGGTTTCGCGTGCAAAAAATGCCTAATGCGGCTCTCGTTCCCCTCGATGGCTTATGAACGGTGTTTGGTTCACCGCTGGCCGGTGCGGAGATTTGGTGGAGAAGGAACGGTGGTTTTTGGACAGCGCTCCAGAACATGCACTCAACCGAGCGGACAGGTTTTGATCTAGCAACAAACTGAAAAATCGAGAGAATTTCCTGCTATTCTTCGTTTGCCCGAGTTCTCTTTCGCGAGAGTTGGGCGTTATGGTTCCTCTCGTTGTTTTCGTCGGGTTAATAATGCAAAAGTCTTTAGTGCTCTTGAAGCCGGATTGCGTCGAGCGACGCTTGGTTGGTGAAATTATTGGAAGATTCGAGCGAAAGGGCTTGAACATTATCGCCATGAAAATGGTTCGCGTTAGTCCTGAGCTTTCCAAGCAGCATTACGCTGAGCACGTCAGCAAGCCTTTTTATCCCAATCTTGAAGAGTTCATTACGTCATCGCCGATTGTTGCGATGGTGATTGAAGGGTTGGACGTGGTTCGTGTGATCCGCGAAATGCTTGGGGCCACCAATGGTTTGAAAGCCGCTCCAGGAACGATTCGTGGGGATTTCTCCAGCTCTAGGCAAATGAATTTGGTTCATGCGTCGGACAGTGAAGAGTCGGCGGTTCGAGAAGTCAGTCTGTACTTCCAAGCAAGCGAGTTGTGCGAATACACCCCAACCCTGGTTGGAAGTTTCCGTGCAGGTGATGAGTCCTAATCCGTGAATCTTAGTTGATTGACATATCGTTTCGGCGATCGTTCTGTTTTTGCTCCCGCGTTGCAATGAAATCATTGCAATGCAATACACTTAACCACTGAATTCAGTCCAATGCGTCGCAACGATATTCGTAACATTGTCATCATCGCTCACGTTGACCACGGCAAGACAACCATGGTGGATTGCTTGTTGAAGCAAAGCGGTCAATACCGTGAATCGCAATTGCAAGGTGAGCGGATTCTTGACAGCAATGATTTGGAACGCGAGCGGGGGATTACGATCCTTTCGAAGAACATCGCGATTGAATACAAAGGGGTGAAGATTAATCTGATTGACACCCCTGGTCACGCGGACTTTGGTGGCGAAGTGGAGCGAGTTGTGCGGATGGCCGACGGCGCTCTTGTTTTGATGGATGCGTCCGAGGGGCCGATGCCGCAAACTCGATTTGTGCTCTCGAAGGCACTCGAGGTAGGTGTCAAGCCGATTATCGTGATCAACAAGATCGACCGTCCCGATGCACGCTGCAACGAAGTCATCGAAGAAGCGTTGATGCTGTTGGTTGACTTGGGCGGCGAGCATTTCATGGATCACTTCGATGTGATTTTCGCATCTGGCCGTGCTGGATATGCTACTTTGGATTGGAAGACCCCTGGGGATTCCATGGTTCCGTTGTTGGATATGATGTTAGAGAAGATTCCTGGTCCGGAAGTAGAACCCGATGCTCCGTTGCAAATGTTGGTTACCAATTTGGATTGGTCCGACTATGTGGGGCGAATTGCGATCGGTCGAATTCAGTGCGGAACGATTAAGAAATCGCAAACGGTCGATCTGGCAAAAGACGAGGGGAAGGTGGTGCCGGCGACGATTGCCAGCGTTCAGGTGTTCGATAAGCTCGGCCGCGTGGATACGGATACCGCGAGTGCTGGGGACATCGTGGCCGTTGTAGGCTTGGAAAACATTGAGATTGGCGACACGATTTGCAATCGAGGTGAGCTCAACGCTTTGCCTCGTTTGACGGTCGATGAACCAACCTTGGAAATGATCTTCAGCATTAACACATCGCCTCTTGCTGGTCGCGACGGAAAATACGTAACCACGCGTCAGTTGAAGACTCGCTTGGAGAAAGAGCTTGAACGGAATGTGGCGTTGCGCGTTCGGCCGGTGGAGGGGAGCGAAGCTTTCGCCGTCCGGGGTCGAGGTGTATTGCACCTTTCGATTTTGATCGAAACCATGCGGCGTGAAGGCTACGAGATGAGCATCAGCAAGCCTCGTGTTGTATTGAAGCAAATCGATGGCCAGCTGCAAGAGCCATATGAAGTACTCAATGTGGAAGTCCCAACGGAGAAGATGGGACCTGTGATGGAAATGGTTGGCAATCGACGTGGATTGCTAGAAGAAATGACTCCGCGAGGCGAGTACACGTTGCTTCGTTTTTCCATTCCTGCACGGGGTTTGATCGGCTTGCGAACCAAGATGCTCAATGCTACTCAAGGTACTGCAATTATCCACCATCGGTACTTTGGATATCGTCCCATGGAAGCCGACCTGCCTCGTCGAGCCAACGGAGTTTTGGTTTCCATGGTTCCAGGTAGGGCGATTCCTTATACGTTGTTTGCATTGCAAGACCGTGCCGAGTTGTTCGTTTCGCCGGGGGACGATGTTTACGAAGGAATGATTGTGGGTGAGAATGCCCGCGACAATGACTTGGTAGTGAACCCAACGAAGGAAAAGAAGCTTACGAATGTACGAGCGGCTGGCAGCGACGAGAACGTGATTCTTAAGCCACCGCGACAATTGTTTTTGGAAGCCGCGCTGGAATACATCGAAGACGATGAATTGGTGGAAGTGACTCCAAACATCATTCGAATCCGCAAGGTCTTTCTGCGAGAGAACGAACGCAAGCGTCAAACCAAGTCACCGGGTGAACTTGCGCTTGGCTAGCGCCCACGGTGCAAACGGTCCTTCGACTTGCGAGATAGGGGATCTGGCTACAGAAGCGGTCTTAAAAGCAACCGCTCTACATTGTTTCGAATCCGCGGGCAGACGGGCTGGCGGTACACGAGATTTCGGCAAGCGAGTACAATGGCTTACGTCATCCCTGCCTAAAAATCTCCGCGAGACCCTCACGATGCCATCCCCTCCTTTGCTCCGCGACTTCGTTTTTTGCCTTGGTATGATGCTTCTGCATGTTGGCCGAACGTTCTCGGATGAGTCCGGTTCGACAACTATTTATCAGCTCGACTCTTTTGCCGGCAAGACAATTTCAACCGAATACTACTCGGAGGGGGCAGGATCGGGAGACATCGATCGAGACGGTCATCATGATTTTGTTTACGGACCCCATTGGTACGCTGGTCCAACTTTCGAGCAGAAATTCAATATCTATCCTGCCGTACCTCAAAATCGAGAGGGATACGCAGACCATTTTTTTGCTTGGGCGTACGATTTTGACAACGATGGTTGGAAAGATGTTTTAACCGTCGGCTTCCCCGGTACTCCCGCCTTTGTTTATCAGAACCCCGGCAAGCCTAGAGAAAGCGATTCTTGGCCCAAAAAGCAAGTCTTCGATTGGGTTTCGAATGAGTCGCCTCAATGGTTGCAGTTGGTTGGCGATGATCGGCCAGAATTGGTTCTGACTCGAGATGGTTTTTTCGGTTACGCAGAAGTCAACTGGGACCACCCTTTTGAGCCCTGGAAGTTTGTTGCTGTTTCAGCTCAACTTGCTGATAAACGATTTGGACATGGGTTGGGGGTAGGGGATATCAATAGCGACGGCCGCTTGGATATTATTCATGCCAATGGTTGGTTGGAGCAGCCAGCCAAGTTATCAGCAAGCAAGCCCTGGGTCGCTCATTCTGTCCCCTTTACCAATGCCTACGGCGGGGCTGAGATGTTTGCCTACGACGTGGATGCAGATGGCGATAGTGATGTGATCACTAGCCTTGCGGCTCACGATTTCGGTTTAGCTTGGTTTGAGCAGATAAAAGAAGAGGGAGAGGTACGATTTGTTCGCCATGATATCATGGGCTCGAAGCCAGCGAACAATCCTTACGGCTTGGTCTTTAGCGAGCTGCATTCTGTACAGCTCGAAGATATCGACGGTGATGGACTCAAGGATATCGTGACGGGCAAGACCTTCTATTCCCATCACAAAGCGAGCCCCATGTGGGACGCTGGTGCCGTCGTTTACTGGTTCCGATTGGTAAGGAATGAGGCCGGGATTGATTGGGTACCGCATCAGATTGCAGCCGATTGCGGAATAGGCCGGCAGATTGGATTAGCCGATCTCAATCAAGATGGGCTGACCGATATCATTACGGGTGGTATGAAGGGGGCGAATGTTTTGTTTCATGAGCGTCGACCGTGTAACCAACAGGAATGGCTGGCGGCTCAACCGGTGAAACGTGAACCCGCTGCGGAAACGTCGACCAACTCTCTGGTCTTCGAAGGAGAGGGGCTTCGCGTCGTGCGTGTTTCCGAGGGAACTGCGGCCGAGCAAAACATGAGTGGGTTTGCTGCGGACCGATGGAGCGGCGATTCCCAGCTTTGGTGGACGGGCGGCAAAGTCGGATCGCAATTGGATCTTGAATTGAATGTGAAGCAAGCAGGAGATTATGAAATCCTGATTGCGCTGACCAAGGCCGTTGATTACGGAATTGTGCAGCTGTCCATCGATGACACGAAGCTTGGCAACCCGATCGATTTGTTCAATGAGCCATCTGTTGTCTCAACAGGCATGCTGAAGATGGGCTCGCATTCTTTTTCAGCGGGCAACCATACTCTATCGGTTCAGTTGACAGGGAAAAATCCGAAAGCGGCTCCCGGTTTCATGGTCGGCATCGACGTGCTTCGCCTTGGCTTACCAACGGGTATTCTTCCGAAGACGAAAGAGGGCCAAACTCTCAATATGAATTTCGAAAAGGGCTCACTCGAGGATTGGACCGCAACGGGCTCAGCCTTTCAGCAACAGCCCGTCGAGGGTGATTCCGTGGCTTTGCGTCGGGGGGACATGGCAAGCCAGCACGAAGGCAAGTACTGGGTGGGTAGCTATGAAAAGCTAGGCGACGAAGTTCAAGGCACACTCATTTCAAAACCCTTCGTAGTCGATAAACCTTTTGCATCGTTTCTGGTGGGCGGCGGGGGCAATAGCAATGAAGTCCGCGTGGAGTTGGTGGAATCAGCTTCGAACAAAGTGATTCACCGAGCTACTGGGAGAGTTACGGAAAACATGCGATTGGTGGTCGTGGATCTCGCTTCGGTTCAAGGCAAAGAGTGTTTCGTGAAGCTTGTGGACGAGGCTTCCGGGGGCTGGGGGCACCTTAACTTTGATGCGTTCTTGCTGCATGATGTTGCACCAGCAGCAGCTTCGTTATCGGAAACGCCGTTGGTGGTCGATGAGTATCCGTTTGAGGGGTTGAGCGCCCAGGAAGCGGCCAAAGCCATGGTCGTACCGGATGGGTTCCGCGTTATTGCTAGTGCGGCAGAACCTGATGTGTTGCAGCCCATTGCGATGGCATTGGACGACCGTGGTAGAGTGTGGGTTGCCGAAGCCTATGAGTATCCGCGACGTGCGACTGAAGGAACCGGACGCGATCGTATTCTTATCTTCGAAGATTCTGACCTGGATGGCACGCTCGACAAACGCAAGGTGTTCGCAGACGGGCTGAATCTTGTGAGCGGTCTGGAAGTTGGGTTTGGTGGGGTTTGGGTTGGCGCTGCGCCGTATCTGATGTTCATTCCAGATCGGGACGGGGACGACAAAGCGGATGGTAAGCCTGAGATTTTATTGGATGGATGGGGGCTGCAAGACACTCATGAAACATTGAACGCGTTTATTTGGGGGCCTGATGGTTGGCTTTATGGCTGCCACGGCGTCTTCACGCATTCCAACGTGGGGAAGCCTGGTGCACCGGACCAAGATCGCAAGCCGATCAATGCTGGAGTGTGGCGTTATCATCCTACCCGGCATATCTTCGAGGTGTTTGCGCACGGGACAAGCAATCCCTGGGGAGTGGACTTTAATGATCAAGGGCAGGCTTTTATCACGGCTTGCGTGATACCTCACCTGTACCACATCATCGACGGTGGACGTTACGAACGCCAGGCAGGAAACCACTTCAACCCCTTCACCTACGATGATATCAAGACCATTGCAGAGCATCGGCATTATGTGGGGGCCAATCCGCATGCTGGGAATGGTAAATCTGATTCAGCTGGTGGCGGTCATGCTCACGCAGGTGCCATGATCTATCTCGGTGACGCTTGGCCGCAATCGTATCGCAATCAGTTGTTCATGAACAACATTCATGGGCAGCGGTTGAATGTCGATGTCTTGAAGGCGAAGAATTCTGGTTACACCGGTAGCTATTCTCCCGATTTTCTACTGACTGGAGACAAGGCGTCGCAGATT
>JBIKLJ010000025.1:0-37666 GCA_044359895.1 Pirellula sp. | reverse complement strand
CTGGCCATGGACGGACTCGGAAGTCCGTCGTACTGGCCATGGACGGACTCGGAAGTCCGTCGTACTGTCTATGGACGGACTTGGAAGTCCGTCGTACTGTCTATGGACGGACTAGGAAGTCCGTCGTACTGTCTATGGACGGACTTGGAAGTCCGTCGTACTGGCCATGGACGGACTCGGAAGTCCGTCGTACTGGCCATGGACGGACTCGGAAGTCCGTCGTACTGTCTATGGACGGACTTGGAAGTCCGTCGTACTGTCTATGGACGGACTCGGAAGTCCGTCGTACTGTCTATGGACGGACTTGGAAGTCCGTCGTACTGGCCATGGACGGACTTGGAAGTCCGTCGTACTGGCCTTGCACAATAACGACTTCACGAAAGCAACTAGCCCGTCACGTTTCGGGTTAGGATTGGTCGTTTTTATCCTGCCTCTCGCTTAAAAACGCAGAACTCTGCAAAAAACGTTACCCCAAAGTAGGGGGTTCTGCTCAGGGTCGTTGACTTGGGTGGGCCATCGCAAGTAGGATGGAAGGGTTGCATCGATGGCAAGGCTGTAGATGGGGTTGAAAACAAGTGTTTTCCTGAACAATCCCAAGGCGTCCACAACCTAGAAGTCGATCAAAACACTTGCTTCCCTTTACGCCTGTCGAATACCGAAATCGATTGGTCCCCACCTCCCACCCCATTCGGTCCGACATGAGAAAATCTCATTCGTCGCTTTCCTCCCCTCTTTGGTGCTTGATGTCTATCGTCATCTTTGCACTACCAGGGAGCATCACAGCGCAGACTCCGCCTTCTCCAATCGACACGTTGATTTCGCGAGAGCTTGATTTGCTGACCGGAAATCCGGAAGCGGATGGGCTGCAATTGCGACGCTTGTCTTTAGACTTGCGTCTGGTCGGTCCGACTCAGGCGGAATTGGACGAGTACTTGGCAGACACGTCGCCCGATCGATGGGCGCGTTGGGTTCGGCGTTTTCTGGATGACCCGCTGCACCGCGAACGGATGGTGGAATGGCTCGACAAAACGTTGCTTCAGCGACGTCCGAACAAGTACGTGGACCGAACCGCTTGGATAAGCTATCTGCGAAAGACGGTCGATGAACGAAAGCCGATCGACGTCATCGCCAAAGAGATCATTTCAAGTGATTGGTGGAATGGATCGCAACGTCCTGCACAGCGATTCTTTTTGGATCGCGAGGGAGATTCGCACGCGATTGCCCGAGATGCTGGGCGAATCATGTTCGGCCGCGATATGCAATGCAATCAATGCCATGACCATCCCAGCGTGGATGATTACCTTCAAATCGATTACCACGGACTCCTCGCTTTTTTCTCGCCGAGCGCTCTCGCGGAAGCCAAATACAAAGACGACAAAGGTGCCGAGCAAAAAATGCAGCTCTATATCGAACGCGCTGCAGGGGATGCACCTTTCGAATCGGTCTTTGACAAGGGTGTCTTGTTTCGAACAGGCGCTAGGATTCCGGGTGGCAAAGAACAGTTTGATGCATACGAGCTTCCGGATCAACGTTATTTGGCCTCACCCAAGCCAGGTGCGTACGAAGGCGCTAACAAAGCTCCCTCTACCAGCCGTCGATCCGCACTGGTCAACCAAATTACACCGGACCAGCAAGCCTTCGCTGAAAATTGGGCCAATCGAGTATGGGCTTTGATGATGGGGCGTGGAATTGTCCATCCTTTGGATATGCACCATGCGGATAACCCACCTTCTAACCCCGAGCTGCTAGCCGCGATCACTCAATCGCTGATCGCTTCCAAGTACGATGCTCGATCGCTCATCGAACAGATTGCTCTGAGCGATGCGTACCGTCGTTCGAGCCAGCCAGCGATCGCATCGTCGTTACAACATCAATCGGTTTTGGATGTGTCCACCGAGCCCGTCATTGCCTTGACGCAAAAGGTGGTGGCTCAAAAGCTCAGCCTCGAATCGCAAATACCAAGCTTAGCAACGGCTGCCAAGGCCGCGAACGAAGTGATGGAAAAAGCGGAATCCGATTGGCGTTCGATTCAAGGACAACGCGTTCTCGTTCGGGCAGAACTGGATAAAGCCGAGGTCGTGTACAACGACGTAAAAAAGAAATTGGACGACGCCAACCTTTCCCTTGAGAAGGTTACCAAACAATGGACGGATAGCACAACGCGGCAGAAGCTGTTTGAAGAAGCTGCAGCCAAGCTGGAACAGGCAAAGGCAATTTTACCTGCCGAGGAACCTGACGTGGCGCAAGCCATCGCGGTTGCCAAAGCTAAATTAGAAGCGGCCAAGGCTGAACTTCCTGCGATCGAAAAAGCGAAGACCGATGCAACAGTGGCACGGGACGCGATGGTGCCCCCAGTCGATGGTGCTCGAGCCAAGATCACAGAGATTGTCGCTCAACTGCAACCTATCGAGCAAAGCCTGGGCGCTGCCGATCAAGTATTCCTCGACGCGAGGAATGTTTGGAGAAAAGCTCAGCAAACGCATCTATTGGCCACCAAGCGATTGGATGCGATGACCCACATCCAAGATTGGATCACTGCATCTCAGCAAACAAAGCAATCGGAACAAAGCGTGTTGCTGGCGTCGGAAGTCAAATCGCAAAAGACAGCCGTTCATGCTGGCATTCTGAAGCAATTCTCGGAAGCTCAGCAACGCCTTGCTGATGCAATCCAAGTAGCAGCAGCCATCCAATCCAAACGGACCAATGGAGAGCAGCAAATGAGTGCAATCCAGACTCAAATGACGGAACTACGATCTACCATGGATTCCCTCAATAAGTCGGCTTCGTTGGTCGAAACACCCGAATCGTTTTCCACTGCCAAGCAAGCGATCGAATCCAGTTTGGCCAACAAGCAAACCGCGATGACTTCGAGGCAAGGGGAACTGCAACAGATCGATATGGAAAGCGAACGGCAAGCCACCGTGGTGACCGGCCTGACCGCAGAACGAACCGCGATCGAACCGACCTTGGCAGCAGCGGCTGTTGATGTCGAGCAAGCTACCCAGGCGATCCAGGTGGCGGATCAAGCGCGACTTCAAGAAATCGAAAAATCGGCTATCGCCATGCAACGTGTCCTCGTCGATCGTCAAATCGATTTTCAATTGGCCCAAGACCGTATCCTTTCGCCGGAACAACTGGGGCTCAGCACACTTCAAGCGACGCATGTATTTGGAAACTACGTCAACAACGAGCTTGCTGAATTAGAAAAGCAATCCCCGCTTGCCGCCGACGCACCCCAGGAACAGAAAGACGCTAGAAAGCTTCAAGCGACAAGACAAGCGATTGACAAGCTTCGTGGAAACCTGGACGTTTTCGCAAGTCTTTATTCCTCGGGAGTCGGCCAAACAAGCGATGAATTTTTTGCATCCCCCGACCAGGCGCTCTACATGGCCAATGGCGGAGCGGTCTTCAATTGGGCTGCACCCAACGGAACCAATCCCTCCGGACTTGCCATCCAACAACCGGACCCACAGCAGGCGGCCGTCTTGATGTACCGAGGCTTATTGTCACGCGACCCTTCTGGTTCTGAGAAACAATGGGTGGCCGAACAGCTAGCCAGCGTTCCTGATCAGAAAACGATTGTGACCCAAGAGCTGGCGTGGGGAATATTAACCAGTTCCGAATTTCGAGTTTATCCGTAGTGGTTCGCACAGGAGAAAAAGTATGAGCTTTGCACATTATGCATGCGGTTCTAAAGAGCACGGAATAAACCGGCGGAGATTCCTCCAACGCACTTGCTCGACCGCAGTCGCTGGCACTGCCGTAGTCGGCGGGCTCGGCAGTTTGACTGCTGGGAAAGCCGCAGAACAACTGAAGTCGCAAGACATGCGAGTCGTTGTTTTTAACATGCATGGCGGGCTCAGTCAGCTCGAAAGCTGGGACCCCAAACCAGGGACAAGAACTGGCGGGCCGTGCCGATCGATACCAACATCGGTACCTGGAATTCACATAAGCGATCTGCTTCCCAACACCGCAAAACAAATGCACCATCTATGCTTGCTGCGGGGGGTCAATACGGCCGAAGACGATCACGGCAAAGGGGCCTACATGATGCTGACGGGACGCCGGCAATCTGCCGCCGCGGACTACCCTCAAATCGGTGCCGTCTCCGCAAAAATGCTCAACGATGAAAGCAAAGGGCTACCCGGGCATATTGTGGTTGCACCCAGTGGTGGCGGTGGCCGCGGTAACGAGTCGGCCTACCTGGGTCCCAAGTACTCCAGCGTCGCATTGAGCGGCAGCACGCCTCCGCCACATACTCTTCGACCGGACAGCATTTCGGACCAAGCCGAATTACGTCGCCATGAAATGCGCCGACGTATCAATCAGGAATTCTTGAACCGCAAACGAACGGCCATCACCGACGCGTACACGCACAGCTACGAGCAAGCGCTTCGGTTGATGGAACGACGCGATGTGTTCGACATTTCCAAAGAACCAGCCGCCGACTTAGATCGGTACGGAAAGCATGACTTTGGCAGGCAATGCTTGATGGCACGGCGACTGGTCGAGAATGGCGTTTCGTTCGTTCAAGTCACGCACTCCAACTACGATACGCACAATGACAACTTCAATTTTCACATCGAACAACTTGGCGAATTCGATCAAGGGTTCTCGACGTTTGTAAACGACATTGCCGAACGCGGCATGCTCGACAAAACGTTGATTGTGGTCCTCAGCGAATTTGGACGAACACCGAACATCAACCTCTACTACGGACGCGACCATTGGTCCAAAGCTTGGTCCATCGTCATGGCCGGCGGTAAAGTTGCCCGAGGTGCAGTGTACGGTGCAACCAACGCCGAAGGGACCGAAGTCACCGATGGGCAGGTGGATCACGGAGCACTCTTTCACACCTATTTGCAAGCGGTCGGGGTGGATTCCAATCAGTCCATTGCCGTCGATGGACGCGAGCTTCCCATTGCCGATCCTGCGGTACAACCCGTTTGGAAAGTGCTTACCTAAGATGAATATATCGGTTGATATCACCAAGACGCATGTCGTGCATCAATGGAAATACGATGCACCGTTGATCGCTTGCCGCTTCGCGCCCGATGGCCTACAAGTGGCTGCGTCCAGCGAGGACAACACGGTGCAGCTTTGGAAGGTACCGGGTGGTGAGAAACAAGTTTTGAAGGGGCACGATAGCTGGGTTCACGCCCTGTGCTATACCCAAGACGCTCAGCAACTGGTCTCGGGCGGATGCGATGGCCGGCTCATTTGGTGGTCTGCGAAAGCGGAGACACCTACCGAAATTCGACGCATCGATGCTCATGCTGGTTGGATCAGAGCGATTGCTGTTTCGCCTGACGGAAGCACACTCGCATCGGTGGGTAACGACAAGCTCGTAAAGCTATGGAACGTTGCCACCGGGGATCTTCTTGGCCAAATGGAAGGGCACGAACGACACATCTACAGCGTTCTCTTCCATCCCGATGGTAGTAAGTTGGTTTCGGGCGATCTGCTTGGCAAGATTCATGTCTGGAATGTGGCAGAACGCAAACTAGAACGAACCATCGACGCGACACCTCTTTACGAACCCAACAAAGGGCAAGCGGCCGAGTACGGTGGCGTACGAACGCTTGCGCTGAGCCTACCACGCGGCGAGCTCATCGCGGGTGGTACTCATAAGGCGACCAATCCGTTTGGTGCTGTGCATGAACCATTGTTGCTACGATTTGGCTGGGAAGACGGAGTCCTGCGCAAGACGCACGTGTGCGATGGCGTTCCTGGCGGAATGTTGTGGCGAGCTCAATGGCTCGAGGATGGGACAGCGATTGGCGTCTCAGGTGGCTCCACGGGTGGCATTCTTCTGTTCTTCAACGACACGCAAGAAAAAGATATCCATCGAACCATGTTGCCATCCTTGGCTAGGGACATGGACTTGCACCTAGGTAGCAATTCGGTAGCAACCATTCACTATGATACACATCTGCGTGTTTCCGTCTTAAACGCTTAGATGGTTGGTGAAGGTGATCGATACCATATCGATCGAAAATCGTAGTGGACGAGGCCCCCGCTTGCACAAAGCGAAACAGGGCCTTGAGCCCAAATTTCGCAACAGGTTTGGTGCGCTAACACATGAATTTGGAGATGCGACCATTCGCTAGTGATTGAACAAGAACTCCTTGCAGTTCAGCAGGGCCCAGACCAAATCCTGGTACGCTTCTTGTTGATTTTCCTTTTGGCTTAAGTAGGCCAATGACGAAGAAAGCTCTTGTTCGTTCGGCGATCGCGAAAACGCCCTCAGGTAGATCTCTTGAATCTTCGACTCTGCCGATTCCCCGGTAGGCGATATGGTTTGAGGCAGTGCTTGGGGATCAGCCAACTTTGCGATCAGCTCCTTGGAGTTGGTGAAATGCAAGCTCTGAGCCAAAGTGGACTCGTTCGCCCGTTCGCATTCGCATGCTGTTGATCCCTCGGGGCGACCAAACACCGTTAAGAAATAGGATCGAAACGACGTATCGGGCAGCGCGGTGGCTCGGGTATTGGCTGGCATCGATTCGAAACCAGTGCTTGTGCCCAAGAATTGATCGACGCAATCCAACATCTGCTCGGCCGACAAACGCTTGGGATAAAAACGGGAATAGCATTTGCGATCCCGCAGATTGTCTCCATTGGGTTCGGTATCGAGTTGGTAGACTCGCGAGTTGCAGATGGCTCGAATCAGCGATTTGATATCGTAACCTGAATCCGTTAGCTGCAATGCAAGTGCATCCAGAAGTTCTGGATTGGAGGGCGGGTTGGTAACTCGCATGTCATCTTCGGGCTCGACCAATCCTCTACCTAAGAAGTGTTTCCAGTATCGGTTCGCGATCGACTTTGCAAAAAAACGATTCTGCTTATCGACCATCCAATCGACCAGGGCTTCACGAGGATCTCGCCCATCTTGATCCTCAACCACAGGCCCATCTAGACCGGCTGGTCGCAGGGACTCGCCCGTCTTTGGATGTGCGGCACGCGGAGCCCCCAACGCGGTGAACACCATCGCCTCATCGGGAGTCGGTCCGGGTTTTGTTCGGACTTGGGAGAAAAAGGAAGCCAATTGAAAGTAATCCCGCTGTCCCCACTTTTCCATGGGATGATGATGGCATCGGGCGCACTGGATTCGTTGCCCCATAAACAATTGAGCCGTATCTTCCAACCGACTAAAGTTGTCGGAGACTTGGCGATACCACGCCACCGGTGGATGCACGTCGATGGTTCCTGAGGCGGCTACGATATCTCGGACAAAGGCATCAAAGGGCCGATTGAGAGCGATCTGTTCTTGAATCCAACGGTGGAACGCAAAGGAGCCCGTCTTTTGTCCGATTCCATCACGTCGGTTCCGTAAGATCACCATCCATTTGTTGGCAAAGTTTTCAGCGTACGCGTCGCTTGCCAGCAGATTGTCAATCAACTCGCTTCTTTTGCCAGCCGAGAAATTTTGCTGGAAGGCGCGTGTCTCTTCCAGGGTGGGCAATCTGCCGGTCAGATCCAGCGTGACGCGTCTTTGGAATGTAGCGTCGTCGCTCAATTTGGAGATTGGGATATTGAGCGACTTCAACTGACTGATCACTGCAATGTCGACTGGATTGGTTGCTTCAGGCCATTGATTGTCACCGCTCAAGATAGGAACACTTGCGCGAAAGACCGCAACCTGCCCTTGGTATCGGGCCATGATTGCCACCTCGCCGGCTAGGTCTTTGATCGATACCAATCCAAGCTTGGAAACGTCTGCCATATCCGTGTCGTTGCTCTCGAACTGAACGGCGGCCGTAACATCCAAGGCTTGACCGTTGGAAAATTGAGCCGTGACCGACAATTGCTGCTGGGTACCGGGTCGCATGCGGCGGTTCGAGGGAGAGACTTGAATTCCGGTCACGATCGGATCGTTCGCTGACCCAGGTTGCATCCCTTGAGAAATCCAGCGTCGCAATAACCGATACTCGTGCGATTGGACTTCCATTCGTTGTCCACCGCCGTGTGGGCTGAGATTAATGGCTTTGGTCAGCAGCAAGCTAGAATCAGGTGCTGCTTGAGAAAGGCGGCGTCCACGAGACTCTTTCACAAGATGTTCGTAGTCTTCTCGCGGTTCGAAGCCCAATAACGACAACTTAAATCCGTTTTGCCCAGCAGCTTTTCCATGGCATCCGCCACCGTTGCAACCGAGTTTCGTAAAGATGGGAACCACTTGGTTTGAGAAACTGACAGCAGGATTATCATCCCAGTCCACGACCTCGATCGGGATCGAAGCAGTCAGTCCTTCCTTGGTTTGGGCTGTCAACATTGCCGAGCCGTTTTGAAGAGGCACCAGTTGTGCGTTTGCGTCGACGGTCGCAACCTCAGGTGGTGTGATTTGGTATTGAGCCGACCGAGCAAGGTCCACATGAAACCCTTCTCGATCGATGCCGGTCAGCAAGACTTGATGCCGAGCGTCACTGCCGCGCAGCAGAAGCTTGGCAGGCTGATCAGATGGTAGCTGCTGGCTTTCAAATCGTATCGACTGCATGCCTGCCGTTGTGGATGGCGCCGTAGCGGGCTGCGCTGCATCGGCTACCGGTGCATCGGCTATCGGTGTATCGGCTATCGGTGTATCGGCTATCGGTGTATCGGCTATCGGTGCATCGGCTACCGCGAACGAGGTGTTGAAGCACCACAGCATCCAACAGGCCAAGGCGTGCATCATGCAGAACCGTCGAAAGTTTTGCATTAGATTAGTTCCCGAATTGGCTCATGTTCAACAAGAAACTGGGGACGACCGGTAGGATCCGGGAGCGTCGTGGTGGAAACGTTGATTCCCAGGTTGTGATAAAGCGTCGCGATCACTTCTTGCACATGGACAGGGCGAAGGGTCGCGTATTCACCCAATCGGTTGGTTTCGCCGATGACTTGCCCTGGACGGATTCCGCCTCCGGCCAACCAAGCGCAGCTGACAGGAGACCAGTGATCTCGTCCTGCCTCTTTATTGATTTTGGGCGTGCGACCGAATTCGCCCCACACAACAATACTGACATCATCCAGCATTCCCCGCGACTCGAGGTCTTCGACCAGAGCGCTCAAGCACTGGTCCAATTTTCCGCCGTGGTCGCGAACCATATCGAAGTTTTTGGAGTGGCTGTCCCAGCGACCAAAAGACAGGCTGACCACTCGAACGCCCGCTTCGATCAATCGACGAGCGATCAGCAAATGGTCATTTCGAGTTGCGACGCCATCGTATTGAAATTGGTATGGTTTTCCATCTCCGTAACGTGCAATGGTCTCGGGCGATTCTTTAGAGATATCTAAGGCGTCCACCAGTTTGCTGCTGGTCAACACATCTAGAGCTCGTTGATTGAATGCGTCCATGCCTTCGATGACACCGGACGTGTCGATATCGCGGCGCATCGCGTCCAGGCTGGTCAGCAGACGCTTTCGGTCTTGAAGCCGTTCCAGCGAGATCCCGTTGAGTTTCATGTTTTCGATACCGGGGCCGTCGGGTTTGAAAGCACCATGCGATGCGCCCAAGAACCCGGCGCTACCGCAGTCCGACCATGGCACGTGGCTAGATCGTTCTGCCAAGCCAACAAAGGGCGGAACCGCAGGATCGACATGGCCTTGTAACTTAGAAACCGCACCACCGATGGAAGGGCGACCACCCAAGGTCTTCAGGTCGTCTGGAATCCATCCACTCAAACACTGATACGATTCATGGCGATCTTTGCTTCCGACCACGGAACGGATGATGGCAGCTTTGTCCATGTGCCGAGCAAGTTTCGGAAACACCTCGCAAATTTGAATACCAGACACATTGGTAGAAATCGGACGAAACTCGCCGCGGATCTCTGAAGGTGCCTGAGTCTTGATGTCCCACATGTCTTGATGCGGAGGTCCCCCGCCCAGGAAAATCTGAATGAGAGCCTTATGCGAATTGGACTTGCCCTGGTTCGATTCGGCACGCAAGACATCGGCTAGTCCAAAAGCGGTTGCGCCAAAGCTCATGCCGCCGATCTTGAGAAACGAGCGACGCGATTCGCGATCGCAGTAGCTGCGCGAAGCGCCATGTTGGCCAAAAATGGTTAACATCATTGCGTCCGTGGGGTAGGAAGTTGTGGCTGGGACGGATCGTGAATCGGCTGATTCAGAATCAGTTGGGCGGGTGGGGGCTCTAAGGAAAAATACCTTATGAGCCAGTCTTAGGTTGGGAAGGCGGTCCTATCTTTCGACTCTTTCGACCTGATGGGACGGCCGACTTCACCTGAAGCGTACCAAGTAGTTTAGCATACGGCAAAGTCCATTCCTACCTTCGGAACGAAATTGCCGACTTTAGAATCGAGCGTTCTCGTTCCTGCAAGAACGGCCTCACCGCACGCTGTGCGGGATTCTTGACCGAATTTCCCCTCCCCTAAAGCGGATTGTTCACAACCCGAAGCGTAACGGCTAGTTGATTTCATGGTACGACGGACTTCCTAGTCCGTCGAATTCCCCATGGAAGGACTTGGAAGTCCGTGGTGCCGACCTTACCCGATAACGACTTCACTCAAGCAACGAGCCGTTACGCTTCGGGTTATGAATAATCCTCGTTAGAACGTACAACTGGAGTTCCCCATGAAAACAGACCGTTTAATCTTGCAAGCCAGTCAGCCGGTCCTTGGTCAAATTAGGCTTTTGAGGGTTGGGCTGTTGTGGCTGTTGGTATCGATGGGGCAAGCCGGTTTGGCAAACGATTTTCCAGGCTTGGCCAGCCCCCAAGCCCCCGATGGCCTCTGCACGCTTTCGTCGGACTATGTCTTCGAAGCCATGAATCAGATGCCACTTGGAAACAAACCTTCCGGGATGGTCATCAACGAGCGTAGGTATCCAGACCATCGTGCAGTGGAATGGCAACTTCGACTTGAAGCGCCTGCGACACAGGATTCACCCATTTATCGAGACTTGGAATCCGCCAACTTTATTTTGGAGCTTCCCGACAACTCGGACATTACCCTGCACTGGAGCCGAGGAAGCCATGCTTCCCCGAACGATTTCGAACCGAGGACTCAAACGCTCACCCTGGGTGCTGAAGCGTATCGTCTTGAATCCATCGGTGGCCGATCTTCGGACGGCTGCATGCCCTACTTCAATATTGCCAACCAAGGTGGAGGAGTTGTTCTGGCCATTGGCTGGACCGGAGATTGGAAAGCCTCCTTCGAGATGATCTCGGACCGCAAAGTGCGGTTCACCGCGGGGCTAAAACGCACCCATTTCAAATTGGGAGCCGGACAAGTCGTTCGGTTACCATCCATCGTCATGATGAGCTATCGCGGAAATTGGATCGATGGCCAAAATCAGTTTCGACAAGTGATGCTGAAACACCTGACGCCGACCCATCATGATGCGAAGACACGGATGCCGGTCGCGGCCAGCATCCATGGCATGATAGGCTTCAACGACACAACCGCCGCAAGTGTCATCGAGTTCGCCAACCGAGTTGCGGACAGCAAGTTACCTGTCGACACCGTTTGGTTGGATGCGGGCTGGACCACGGGCGGCTTCCCTACAGGGCAAGGAAACCCCGAGGCCGATGTCCAGCGTTATCCTAACGGCCTACAACCCGTTGGGGATGAGATCGCGAGGCACGGCAAACGATTCCTAACTTGGTTCGAGCCTGAACGAGCCATGCGCGGCACGTGGATGGTACGGGAACATCCCGACTGGGTCCTTGCCCCCAGCGGGACGCCGGACGAATACAGGTACATGGAAAATGACGGATTTTATCTAGTCGATTTCGGAAATCCGAACGCTCGAACATGGGCATTGGAAACGGTTTCCAAGGAAATTAGCCAAGCGTCCATTCAGGTTTACCGGCAAGACTTCAACGAGTATCCCTCGTACTTTTGGCACACGAACGAAGCCCCTGATGAAATTGGATTGCGAGAGATTCGTTATATCAATGGACTGTATGATTTCTTGGACGAGCTCCTGCGGCGACATCCGAATCTTATCATCGATAGTTGCGCTTCTGGAGGCCGACGCATGGATTTCGAGATGATGCGTCGATCCGTGTGTCTTTGGCGAAGCGACAGTTGCTGGGATGACAAGACCTATCCTCGCAATGTACAAGCGATGCAGTATGGCCTTTCGTTATGGATCCCTTTGCATGGGCTTGGAAGTGTCGCTACCGACAACATTTCCTTGCGAAGTGGTATGGGTTCCTGCGCCTCGTTCGCGATCAACTATCGTGACCCCAACGCCGTAGAATCCCTGCGGTCGTTCTTGCTGCAATACATGAAAGTGCGACACTTGTTTGCTGCTGATTTTCATCCACTGACGGATTGGTCCGATGACCCGACCCAATGGATCGCATGTCAATATCATGATCCGGTTCTGCACGAAGGAATCGTCCAAGCGTTTCGCGCGGCCGGCCAGCCCGTTTCTCCGCGTTTGAGTTTGAAGGGAATCGAGTCCGATCGCGAGTATAGGGTTCGCAACTGGGATGAACCCGACAAGGAATCGATCATGTCTGGGCGTGATTTCATTCAGTATGGGATGGCCCTTCCGGGATCGGAGGCGGCTCAGGCCATCACGTTGCATTACAAGTCGAAATGATGGCATTCGTATCGAACGAAGCTGAGCTAGATTTTTTTGGTGGAATTCTCTACAAGCGTCAGCATGCAGGACTACGCAATCCACCGATCTAGCCGCAAATGCCACAAAGATCATCGTCCGTTTGAACCAAGCGAGCGATACTATTCGGTCGTGCTTCAAAAGGGTGGCGAGCTGGTGAGGCACGATTACGGCAACGCGCATTGGAATGGTCCACCCGAGGGAGCCGTGGGTTGGTGGGTCAGCCAAATGCCAGCAAAAAAAACCGGGAAACTAACTCCTGCGCCAACGCATGTCCTGCTCGACACGCTCGAACGGTTATGCGAATCCCCTGATGAGGCGGAACTTGCATTCGTACTAGCGCTGCTGCTGGTTCGGCGGCGTGCATTATCGGACATGGATGAGGAATCACTTAGTGACGACGCTTCTTTTTTGCGTTTGCATGCAAGTCAAGATTCGCGGGAATTCACGGTTCGCGTTTGTCAGCCATCTCCGACTCGTTCCGAACAGTTACAACAACTCTTGATTGAGCTACTTTACTGTGAATCTTAACGACAACGAATCGATACACTTCGATCGCCAGCGGGCATCCCGCCGGCTGGTTCCATTATTGAGTATCGGTTTGCTAACCTTCGTTGCATGTGGAGCCACTTGCATTCCGAAGCGATCGATTCCAGAGTTTCAGCCAACTCCCGTTTTTGCTTCTCCGCCGACACTCGATCAATTGGTCGAGGTCTTGAATCGCACTCGCAATGTTCAATCGCTCCAATCCAATTCCATCAGTGTGATGCTCAATAATGAGCGATCGGTGAATGCGAACATGACGTGGGCTCGCGAGAAGAAGTTCCGCATGACCGCGAGTGTGGCAGGGGTTGCCGGTATGGACATTGGCAGCAATGAAGATGCGTTTTGGTTGACAGTCAAGAACTTTGCAACAACACCTGAAATGTACTTTGCCAGGCATGCGGATTTCGAATCGCAAGTCGATCGCCGTGTATTGCCCGTTTCACCCGTTTGGTTGATCGAAGCGATGGGTGTGTGCGATCTCAACCCAAGCAACTTGATCCAACAACCCATCACGCGCGCGGATGGTTTGGTGGAATTGACATCGATTCAAGCCAGTCCAATTGGAAACTACACGCGAACGTTGGTGGTGGATCCAAAATTTGGAACCAGCCGTTACCTTTACTTGCGAGACCCCTCGGGCCGACTGGTGGCAAATGCACAGCAGACCAAGCATCAATACTACCCGTCGATCCAAACATCATTGCCGCATCAAGTCAAGGTTCAGCTTGTCCCGATGGGTGACCCACCGATGGAGCTGGACATTACCGTAGGAGCTTATTTGGTGAACGGTCTTGCGCCCGACAATACAACTCAGTTTATGACGCCAGACATGAATGCGTTCCGCGTCATCGAGCTGACCAGATTGAGTCAAGGGGCACCCCAAGCGATTTCGCCGCCGCTTGTTGCACCACCGCAACCCAATTACCCTCAAACCATGTATCGCGGTGTCTCCATGGACGGCCGATTGACTCGCTGAGTGTAGCCATGATGAAAGTTGCGATCCCTACAATTTCAAAATGGACGATTCGGAAGAAGCTGCTCATTTCCGTCGTGGTGCTGGGAATTGTCGTTGCGGTATTGGGGTACAGCAGCTTTCGTGGCGTGTACGCGTATCGCGACTTAGCAACGACCCTGAGCAGTCGTGCTACCGAAATGCCGTTAACAACAGAATTGACGCGAGCGATCGATGAGTTACGGATTGGCTTTCGCCAATTGGATCTGAAAAAACCCCTAGAATTTTCCTTAGATTTCGACTTTGAATCGCGACACTCCGACCACCTATTTCGTCAGCAATTGCACCGCATTCGCGAGATTCTTGATCGGTACAAATCCTGCTTGGAACGCACCGATATCGATGATCCGTTCTTATCCGACCGAACGGAGGAATTGGCAAAAACAATGGAGCTGTCGGACTTGCTGACGACCATATCGAACCGCCATGGCGATCTGATTGAATCGGGAAGTATCCCGCATGCGGTGGATCAGATGCAGGACATGAAGCGATTGAGCGACGCTGCGCATATCTTACCCACGCTCTTGACGGATCGTATGGCAAGCTTTCGCGAAGAAGTGCGTTCTAGGTACCGCACCTGGATTTTACTGGCTTGGAGCAGTGCAAGCCTTGCTGCCTTTCTGCTGATTGGACTGATCAGTTATGCCCGCATCTCGGTGATCAAACCCTTCAAAGAATTGCTGGCTGGATCGCGAAGAGTTGCGTCCGGAGATTTCGCGTATCGAATCGTGGTCGACAGTCGCGACGAATTGGCAGAGTTAGCGGATGCTATCAACTTGGGGGCTGAGAGTTTTCTGAACATCCAGCGGGATTTGAACGAACAGGTTCGTTCGCGTTCTCAGGAAGTGATTCGCAACGAACAGTTGGCAAGCGTTGGATTTCTCGCAGCGGGTGTCGCTCATGAAATCAACAACCCACTCGCTTCCATTGCATGGAGCGCCGAGGCCTTGGAGTCTCGATTGCACCGAATTTTGCATCCGAGCGTTTCAGACAACGAGTCCGGTGGAAATGAGACGACTGGCGAAAATGGTGAAGCTACGGTTCCTGGTGTTGATTTAGACACGCTTCGAACCTATCTGAGAAGAATTCAAGACGAGGCGTTTCGTTGCAAGGGCATTACCGAACGCTTGCTCGATTTTTCTAGGCTGGGTAATGAACAACGCAAGCAATCGATCGACATGAATGAGATTGTGCGGGATGTAGTGGATATGGTACGACACATCGGTCAATTCCGAAATCAACGTATCGATTTCCAGCCGAAGCCGACGCCGGCCATCGCTTGGGCGTGCCCTCAGGAAATGAAGCAAGTGGTTTTGAACTTGTTAACCAATTCTCTGGAGTCGCTCGATCCGAATCGCGATGACGGTTTCGTTAAAATCGCGATCGAGTCGACGAACGAGTCGGTGCGATTGACGCTGGAGGACAACGGATGCGGCATGACCAGCGAAGTTCTGGAACACTTGTTCGAACCCTTTTTCACGCGTCGAAGGGATGGGCGAGGGACAGGGCTTGGGCTTCCGATCACCAGCAGGATTATCGCGGACCACGGCGGCCGAATCACACCTCAAAGTCAGGGCTTGAATTGCGGATCGCGTTTCGAAGTCATTCTTCCGCGACAACCAGGCACGAACATTCATTATGAAGCAACCCATGAAAAATCAGCAGCCTAATTCCCTTTCCATTCTGTTTGCCGATGACGAGCCATCGCTTCAGGAACTAATGCGAATGGAGCTGCCGCATTTGGGACATCGAGTTACCGTGTGTCCCGATGGCTACACAGCCGTAGCGGCGTTGGAACGGGAATCCTTCGATTGTCTTATCGTCGATCTTGACATGCCGGGGATGAATGGAATTCAAGTGATCGAGCGAGCTGCGACGTTGTCGCCAACGACCGAGTCGATTGTTTTGACCGGGAAGCAATCGCTGGAATCAGCCGTTGCGGCTCTGCGATTTGGGGTTATCGATTATCTGAGCAAACCGTGTCGACTTTCAGAACTACAGGCGCTGCTGCTGCGCGTGGCCGCGCGACGAGCTCTGAAAAAACAAACGGCTGCAAGCGAGCGGACATCGACATCCAACAAAACCAGTGCACCGAAGCTGATCGGTAGCTCGAGAGCCATGTCCGATGTGGTCAAGCTGATCGGGAAAGTTGCACCCACCAATAGCACTGTCCTGATTCGGGGCGAAACCGGTTGCGGCAAGGAATTGGTTGCGCGTGGCGTCCACGATCAAAGCACTCGCAAGGGTAAGGCATTTGTGGCTGTCAATTGCGGCGCCTTGCCGGAACATCTGATTGAAAGCGAGCTGTTTGGCCATAAAAAAGGTGCGTTCACGGGAGCCGACTCTCATCGCGAGGGATTGTTCGAAGTTGCCAACGGCGGCTCAATCTTCTTGGATGAGATCGGTGAGCTACCCCTATCGATGCAAGCCAAGCTTTTGAGGGTGCTCGAAAGCGGTGACATTCGCAGGGTGGGGGATAACCAGACACTGCATGTTGACGTACGAGTCATTTGTGCCACCCACCGCGATTTAGATCACATGGTCGAAACAGGAACGTTTCGGGAAGATTTAATGTTTCGAATCAACACTTTTGAAATCCATGTGCCGGCTCTCCGCCAGCGGATGGAGGACGTCATGCCGTTAGCTCGCCATCTTTACTTGAGACACCGACCGGAGCATGCGTCGATCGAAACTCTATTCTCAGACGAAACAAGGTTGGTGCTGGAACAACATTCGTGGCCTGGAAACGTTCGTGAATTAGCCAACGTGGTAGAGCATGCCACCATTTTGTGCGATCATCCGCCGATCTTGCCAGAGCATTTGCCACGTCACTTCAACGACAAAAACTTGAAGCGCGAAATACGCGAAATGAAGGCTCCGCCAGCCGTGTCCATTTCTGTTCCAATGGCACCCACAACACCCATGGGCCGCATGAGCCTGCGCGAGATGGAAATGATGGCAGTTCATGATGCCATCCACCGGAATCAGGGAAACAAGCCAGCAGCTGCAGAGGAGCTTGGAATCAGCTTGAAGACGCTTTACAACAAATTGAACCAAAGCGAAACGCAAAGCAAGAAATCAGCTTGATCCTGTTTTTGAAGCAACGCGTTGGTAGAAAGTAGTTAGATCATGGTAAGCAGAAACGATCCACGCGATGATTCCCCCAAAACATCGGTGAAGGAAGCCAGTCCGGAGAAAAGAATCCTGGTGATTGGCGCTGGGATGTCCGGCATGTTGATGGCAATTCAACTTCTGAAGTCAGGCCGTTCCAATATTGTTGTCTATGAGAAGGCTCAACAGATCGGTGGGACGTGGCGGGACAACGTGTACCCTGGTCTCAAATGCGATGTACCGGCGGCGATGTTCTCGTACTCCTTCGAGCCAAACAAGGAATACAGTTCGCGATTTCCGATGGGCAGTGAGATCCAAGACTATTTGTTGTCGATATCGGATCGGTATGGCTTGAACCAATTCATTCAGTTCAACAAAACCGTTGAAACCGTGAACTGGGAAGATGGTCGCTGGTATGTTCAGACCTCGGATGGTCTGATCGAATCTTTCGACATCGTTATCAACGCAACAGGCGTCCTTCACCATCCCTACATACCGAACATCGAAGGGCACGAGCAGTTCCAAGGCTCCAGCTTCCATACCGCCCGATGGAGGGAGGATATGGACTGGAAAGGAAAAAAAGTTGGAGTGATTGGTTCAGGTGCCACGTCGGTTCAGGTCTTTCCAGAGCTGGTCAGAGAATCACAACACGTGACTTTATTCCAGCGGACGGCACAATGGATTTTCCCCATACCGAACAAGGCCTATACGGAAACGGACCGGAAACGGATGCGCGAGGAGCCAGGTCTGATCGATCGGTTGCGATTTCGTTATAGCAAGTTGTTCCAGTGGACGTTTTCACGCGCGGTGATCGGTAACGCATTTTTGCTGTGGGCGATTGGAGCTTTCTGTCGGAGCCATCTCCGTCGCAAGGTGAAGGATCTGGAGCTACGCAAGAAGCTGACGCCGCAAGACAAATGCGGTTGCAAACGGTTGATTTTCGCAAAAGGTTTCTACCAGGCTCTGCAGGAATCGAATGCTACGTTGTGTACGGACGTGATCGAACGGGTTGTTCCAGACGGAATCCAAACCAGCGATGGAAGGATTCATAAGCTGGACGTGATCATTTACGCAACTGGGTTCCAGGTGCATCGACGGATGAAACCCATGCATGTGGTGGGCCGAGAAGGCAAAACCATGGATGAGACCTGGTCCAAAGGGGCTGTGGCACACCGATCGACAACCATTCCGGGCTTTCCGAATTTCTTTGCCATTTTCGGCCCCTACAGCCCCATTGGAAACTATTCGGCGTTTTCCGTTGCAGAGGTGCAGGTAGGCCATATCCTGCGAACCATCGAACACATGGAATCGCTGGGACACGATCTGATTGAACCGTCTGAAGAAGCCACCGAACGCTTGGTCAACCAAATGAATCGGGCAATGAAAAAGACCGTTTGGATGTCGGGTTGCAAGAGCTGGTATCAGGATGCAGATGGAAACATTCCGATGTGGCCATGGACCTTCGAACGATACGAGCGCGAAATGTCGAAGCTGAATGCGGGGGACTTTCGAACCGCTTGCCGAGATTCCCAAGAGCGACCCCGTGTACCAAAAATAAGATTTCTCGACTACAATTTGGAGAGTTCTGCACGCACTCCAACCTCTATACTCACCCATGACAACCGTATTGCAACGCTTCAATGAAGCAGAGAAGCTCAAGGATCAAGGCAAAGTCGACGAAGCCGCTACTATTCTCGAGCAGATTTTGGCAGAAGACGATTCGCACGTTTTAGCGCACTTGACCTTAGCCCGTATCTGTACCCAAACAGGCAAGCATGAACAAGCGGTCCTGCACGCCGAAAAAGCCTGTGAACTGGAGCCGAACGATTCGACAAATTTTACAGTTTTGAGTGTGACATACCAACGTGCTTGGGCGGGAACTCAAGATCTGAAGTATATTCAAATGGCCGAGGATGCGATGGCTCGATCACGCATGATCGGTCGTTAGTTTGCGGTGATCCATGGCAAGTTCCCTGCGTCTTCTGTTTTTCCCCTTCCTGTTGCTTTTGAGTCGTCCTTATGAGTCTCTCTCCTTGGTCGTTAGGTGTCTTTACCAGCATTGATGCTGGCTTAGGTGTTCACTTGGATGTGGCAAAAGATCTTGGTGTACCCTCGATCCAATTGCATACCCCGCATGCCGCTGGACGAACTCCTCAGGCAGCCGAAAAATTCCTTCGACAACTGGACGAGTGCGGTATCGAGCTCACTTGTGTTTTTGGCGGATTCGAAGGCGAGAGTTATGCCGATATCCCAACAGTGGAAAAGACGATTGGCCTGGTGCCCGTCGCAACCCGAAGCGCACGCTTGATCGAAATGAAAGAGATCTCGGACTTCACGCGATTATTAGGCTGCAACACCATCGGTTTGCATATTGGTGTGGTACCTCACGACACTCAGTCCCGCGAATACGCTGATGTCATTGAAGTGACTCGGCAGATTTGCGACCACGCTCAGTACAACGAGCAAAACGTCCATCTGGAAACCGGCCAGGAAAGCGCAGACGCCCTGATGGCTTTCATCTCGGACTCCCAGCGCAACAATTTGTTTATCAATTTCGACCCTGCCAATATGATCCTTTATGGAATGGGCGAGCCGATTCCAGCCTTACGACAAGTTGGCTCTCATGTTCGAAGCGTGCATTGCAAAGATGCCACATGGAGCGATCAGCCCGGCAAGACATGGGGCTGCGAAGTGCCCCTAGGACAAGGGCAAGTCGATATGCGAGCCTACTTGACGACCCTGAAAGAAATTGGGTACCGAGGTCCGTTGACGATCGAAAGAGAGATTCCGCAAGATCGCGAACGGCAAAAGACCGAAATCCAGCACGCGACCGCATTGCTCACATCGCTGCGAAAAGAAATTCTGGGGTGTTAGAAGGCTGGACAGGTGCTAGCCGCGACCACGTATCTATCGCATGGGCTTCGATGGGATTTACGGGCTTTCAACCAGCTTTGCTCAAGCTGGAATCTTCCGACTGCCGAATCTGTAACGAGAGCTCTGGATATACCGGGGTTCGCGACTAGCTAGAACGCTAGCGTTGTTTGTGGGATTCCATGAAAAGCGGTTCAGCCATGTTAGCCTTGAAAAGATCTCCATCATCCCAGTCGGGCCATCCACACGTTCTGCGAATAGTTCTTGTTGCAGTTACTTCCGTGGCAGGCACCACCGGCTTTGTTGGGTGCTCCACAACCTCTGGATCGAGACCCTCCATTTGGCCAACCAAAACGCTAGATTCGTCGGCGTCTTCCGCGACCACCGGTGTCACAAGTACGTTGGCCTCGACTGGCAAGGCTGTCAAGGGGCAGTTCGCATCGATGGGTACAGCTGTTTCGTCCGCCTATGGTAAGGCCAAAACAGCGATCACGACCCCCTTCACGGGCGAGACTGCCGCACCCGTAACCGCATCGAACTTGAGCACCAAGCCAACGATTGGGCCTGAGCTTTACGTGATGAATGGTCAGCTACACGAGTCGCAAGGGAATTACAACAAAGCGATCGACAGCTACAGCAAGGCTCTTGAAATCGAACCCAAGAATCCAGCAGCCCTTCTTAGTACCGCTCGTCTATACGACCGGCAAAATGCAAAAGAAAAGTCGGTCGAGTTTTACCAAAAGGCAGCCGAAGTTACGCCGAACGATGCGAATATCTATGCCGAACTGGGAGCGTTGCATGCCAAGACCGGCAATCTAACGGCAGCTAGAGAGCAGATGCAAAAGGCCGTCAACTTGGACCCGAAAAGCACGACCTATCGATCCTCGATGGCGGGTGTTCTTTTAGACTCCGGAAACGCAGAATCGGCCATGGCAGAGCTGACACAAGTCAACACGCCAGCCATGGCGAACTATCAAATGGCCTACCTGCATTTTGCGAGAAAGAACGTTCCTGCAACTCAGCAGTATTTGAACAACGCCCTGCAAATTGATCCTAATCTAAAACCAGCCCGAGACTTGATGGCCAGCATGGGGGGCGCTCAGAACATTTCCCAAATGGCTCAGCAAGGTCAATCGATGATGCAACAGGCCCAGGGAATCTATCAGCAAGCGGGTGCGATTGGAGGCAACGTCCAAGGGCTGATGAGCACTGTTCCTGCACAAGCTGCGGGTTTCTCGGCTCCGGTCGCACAGCCGAATAGCTTCTTGCCCCCTCCGGCTAACCAAGGCGTTCAACTTCAGCAGCCTGCTTCCAGTTTGCCATCCTTCGAGAGTGCAGGAAAGCAGACGCTTCCAGTTCGCCGCTAAACGATTGATTGAACGTTGTTGCCGTCTATCCATCACCCGGGCGTGTAGACGAGAGGTTCCCCACTTGACTTTGCATGGATGGGCGACTGCTTCGTCGCTGGGGTTGGTTCGAGTGGCAAAGGCCACTTGACTGTGGTAAGGTACATGAGCTTACGATCAGTATCGAGGCTGTCTCAGTCTCATGAGTAAGCGATAAGTTGCCTCCCTAACCACCATCACGATGACCGATTCGCTTTTCCCCAATGTTCCTTCGATGGACACGCTAACACCCGAACGAATCGTTGCCATGCGCGATAGCGTGATGGGGCAGATGGATTTCGGCCGAAAGTATACATTGGGCCTTTTGGAAGAGATTCCTGAGTCCTATTGGAACACGATTCCCGCTGGCGCTACTTCTCACATCGCTTGGCAGGTTGGGCATCTTGCCGTTTCGCAGTACGGCTTGATGTTGTTTCGCCAACGCGGGCGGGCAGAAGGGGATTTGGATCTCATGCCGGGATGGCTTAGGAAAAAGTTTGGTCGTGGGACGGTGCCACCCACCGAGCCTAGCGAGATTCCGACCAAGGCAGAACTGCTCGCGACGCTGCAGCGTATCCACGTGGCGGCCATGACGGCTGTCCACTCGTTCACCGCGGAACAACTGTCCGAGCCAACCGAAATGCCCTATGCGGTTTACCCGATCAAGCTAGGGGCCTTGCTGTTTTGTCCGCTGCACGAATCCATCCATGCGGGACAGATCGGTTTGCTCCGCCGGATGCACGGCATGGAATCTGTTCGCTAGCATTCGAATTGATATTGGCTGAGTTTACTGATTGAGTCACAATGGCGTTTTGCTTCTTCAAAACGGCCAACGGATGGGTCGCTCATGCCAGTACGAATCTCCACAGACGATCCCTACAACCAAACTTTTGGATTGAAAGATCGTTGCGCATATCTGCTGTTTCGAACGATCATCTGTATCGTCCAGTCGACGTCCGTGGAACGTTGCGATCGATGGTGTCGACTGGTGGCTAGACTTTTTTCGAGATATCTGCCCTTGCGCCGGGGACTCATTCAAGAGAATCTGAAACGCGTCTTTCCGGACTGGGATCCAGGACGAGCGGTCGAAGTGCAAGAGCGTATGTGGCATCACTTGTTGTTGATGGGATGTGAAGTGGCGCATGCACCGCGCAAGATCCATCGCGAAAACTGGCATGAGCACTTTCGAATTCCCAATCGTCAGGCAATGCTACAAATTGTATTGGACGAGCGGCCTTCGGTTTTGGTATCGGGGCATTACGGGAACTTTGAACTGGCTGGTTTTCTGACTGGCCTGTTTGGGCTTCCTTCCACGACCATTGCCAGACCGCTGGACAATGGTTTTGTCCACGATTATGTGACTCAGTTTCGTTCGCTTGGCGGTCAACATTACTTACCCAAAGAGGGCAGCTCTCTGGATGTGCAAAAGCTGCTTAGCCAAGGTGGTAACTTGGCATTGCTTGCGGACCAACATGCGGGTCCAAAAGGCTGTTGGGTTGACTTCTTAGGGCATCCTGCTTCGTGCCATAAAGGACTAGCCCTGTTTACCTTGTCCAGTGGGGCGCCGATGATTGTCGTTGGGAACACTCGGCAGGGAGCCCCGTTGCAATTCGAGCTTTCGGTATTGGGGATCGCGGACCCGAATCAAAAAGGGGAGCATTTGAACAGCGTCGCAACCTTGACGCGCTGGTATAATCAGTGCCTTGAGCAGATCATCTGCAGATTTCCCGAACAATATTGGTGGGTTCATCGTCGCTGGAAAGGTGAACCACCTCAGAAGAAGTCGAATCGCGCAGCCTAGTTATGACGAAAACTTATACGGGCCTTGGGCTCTCTTGCATGTATCCGGAGAACTGGTCCGTCACGGAAGATACCGACGAAGGCCGGTTGGTCAGCTTTACTCTGGAAAGTCCATCGGCAGCGTTCATGACGGTAACGGAATACCCCTGGACCGTAACGCCACAAGAAGCGCTGGATGAAGCCTGCGAAGTCATGCGCGACGAGTACGACGAGGTGGAGTTTCACGAGACGGACTCGGACTTGGAAAAGGATGGCAAGCCTTTAGATGCATGCCTTGCCGGCGAGGCTCGGTTCTATTATTTAGATTTGATGGTTGTCTCCCGCATGATTGCGTTTGTCTTGGATCACAGAACGTTTCTGATCCATATCCAAGCAGAGGACCGTGACTTTGAAGCACTGGAAATCGTGTTCAAAGCAATTTTGGTCAGCATGCTTCGGTCCGTCCAGAATGAATAAAGGACAATGGAAGTATGTTGCTCCAGGAGATAGTCCTTATTTCCGCGAATCCAAAATCGGGTCCGCGCAGCAGTCTCGCTCTGGTCGAGCAACTGAAATGCAGCCTGGAAAATGTTGGATATCTTTGCGAGCTACATACCAACCTGGATGCGATGGCCCAGCGCGCTGAAGTGCTCTGGCAAGAAAAACGGCTTCGAACGGTCATCGCCGCGGGTGGTGATGGAACAGCATCGATCGTTTCTAGTTTGATCCATCCACAAACACCACTAACGCTATTCCCAACGGGTTCAGAAAATCTGTTGGCTCAGTATTTGGGAGTCACCGCCAACGTGGAATCCTGCGTCAATGCGATCCAAAGGATGCGTACCAGAACGTTCGATACCATGGATGTCAACGGAAAGACCGCCATGTTAATGGCCTCGATCGGATTCGATGCCGAAGTCGTTCGCAGGGTTCATCAGGCTCGTCGGTCACATATCACCCGATGGAATTACTGGAAGGCGATTGCAGCGACCGTTCTGGCCTATCGCTGGCCTGATTTGCATGTGGTCCTTCGCGATGAACAAGGGCGCGCTATGGAGGAGACCTTAAGCAGCTGGGTATTCATTTTCAATGTACCCAAGTACGCAGCGGGCTTGGCCATTATGGAGGATGCAAAAGAGAATGATGGTCAACTGGATATCGGCGTGCTAGATCGAGGCGGATTATTTCGAGGTCTCTGTGACTTTCTTGCGGTTCTTCGCGGCAAACACCATCAATCCCAGCGATGGCGACGCTTTCGAGCTGCCTCGATCGAGATTTCGGTGCAGGAGTCGTCCGCAGGGCAAGCATCCTGCCAATCCGATGGCGATTGGACTTCGGGACTACCTGTCCAAATTCGCATTCGACCCAGCCAGCGATTGATTGTCGTCTAGTGGCAATACACCCATCGGGAGACTAGCGCCCAATGGCACTCACTTTGTTCGAAATGAGCCGCGGGCGCTAGCCGCGATAAGCGTATTTGGAAGGGAAACCGTAACGCGGCTAGCGCCCGCGGCTCAGTAATTTGCTTGCGCAAACTACAAAGTGAGTGCTATTTGACTAGCGCCCGAGTTTATCAAGCAATGGTTCCCTCCCTTGCTCGATTTATCCGATGCGGATGACAGCTTCGTTAACATGCTTCCAAAATCATTTCCGGTCGAGACGGGTATCGTGTCCGCCCGTTTTGATATCCTCGTTCCAATGAAGAATACTTTGCTTGCCGATACTGGCGGGCAACTCACCATCAACGGAACACATAACTCCATACTTGCGTCCCCTAGAGTCGCAAAGCTCGTGGCACGCTTCTACAAGTCATCAAACGGAAGGTCTTGTGAAGAGCGTTCGGCCAGCCCCGCTTTGAAGTGCTTGCGGCAGACAGATACATAACGCTCATTACCACCGATCTGAATCTGCTCACCGTCTCGGACCGGTTTCCCGCTGCTGTCCATGCGCAGCACCATCGTTGCTTTTCGCCCACAGTGGCAGATCGTTTTTACTTCGTTCAACGTATCCGCCCAGGCCATCAGTTGCTGACTGCCTTCAAACAGGTTGCCCTGAAAGTCGGTTCGCAAACCGTATGCCAACACTGGCACGTCCAGTTCATCGCATACGTCGCTCAATTGTCGAACTTGCAATTTGGTTAGAAACTGAGATTCATCGATCAACACGCAGTGCACTGTCTTGATCGCGTGTTCTTTTTGAATCAAACGAAACAAATTTTCGCTTGGGGAAAAAGCGATCGATTCTGATTGAAGACCGATGCGCGAGCTCACTTTGCCAATCCCAAAGCGATCGTCGACGACGGGGGACAGCACCAAAGTATGCATGCCACGTTCGCGGTAGTTGTAGCTGGATTGCAGCAAGATCGTCGACTTGCCTGCATTCATGGTCGAGTAATAAAAGAAGAGCTTGGCCAAGGGACGGATCAACTTCTCAAGAGCAACTAGGACGGACGCGCGATCGACACAAAGATATCATGCAAAGACGGCTTCACCATCTCAAAGTGCTCGACTTCGCCCGTCTCCATGAGCGTTTGAAGGATCGCGCGGCGGTTTGCTTGTTTGCAGACAACGAGATCGGTGAATCGCCCATTGGGAATGCTCTCGAGGACATCGGGCAGATTGGGCGGTAAGGCCATCCCGTTGCTCAGCCGCACTCGCAGACGAGGTTCACCGTACTGATTCGCGATATCTTCCAGGGAGCCATCCAGAACCTTGTGTCCTTGAAAAATCATGCATACCCGATCGCACAACTGTTCTGCCATATGCATATCATGTGTGCTAAACAGAATGGTCGTCCCGGAATCGCGAAGTCGTAGGACAGCATCGCGCAGCACTTCCATGTTGACAGGATCCAGACCGCTAAAAGGTTCATCCAGGATCAGCAATTGTGGGTTCGCGACGACGGCGCTGATGAATTGAATCTTTTGAGCCATCCCTTTGGAAAGTTGGTCGATTCGCTTCTTGTGCCAATCGCCTGCACCCAGTGCGGCAAGCCATCGCTCGATACTTGCATCGGGAGACCGCATGCCTTTGATTTTAGCGAAATAACGCAACACTCTTCGAACCGTCATGCGCCGATACAGCCCACGTTCCTCTGGCAGATATCCAACTCGATCATCCGCGCAGGTTCCATGATCGCTGCCAAGTACGGATACGGACCCGGAATCAGGTTGATAGATCCGCAGAATCATCCGCATCGTGGTGGTTTTTCCAGACCCGTTGGGGCCAATGAATCCATAAATGGAGCCAGCAGGGACGGTCAAATCCATCGGATGAACTGCTTGAAAGTTCCCGAATTTCTTCGATACGCCACGGAGCTCGACGGCGGCGGAACTCATGGAGGTGGCTGGCACGGAAATGGTGGGATACCTTAGAAAGTGACTGAAAAACAGACCCTGGACTACAACCTGAGCATGATTGCCTAGTTTCGATACGTTTGCAAGGTAATCAAGGTGAATCTTGTAGGTGACGCAAACGCACCACGCTGGAACGTTCATCACGCGCCAGGATCCACACCTGTGCTTCAGGCTTTTGAGTCTGAAGGGCCCGCAGCCAGCCTGCCAAGTCGCGATTCAACCGAACAATGGTTGCTGTGGCAATTGCGTCCGCGTCAGCTGCGTTGCTTGCGATGACGGTCGCGCTGTGCGAACCAGCGACTCCTGTCAGGGAGCTCGGGTCTGTGATATGACTGGAAGAGGAAGACGGGCTGGAGGAATCCGGAAACCGTTGCCAACGATCGCCGGAAGTTGCCATACCGCATTCTTCTAATCGCCAGCGAAAAAGTTCATGAGCGTTCTGCGCTTGGCCTTCCAACCTTGATTTTGTCGAAGACGGAACATCGACCGATACAGGCCAACCCGATGTAGCATCCGGTGCCACCCCAAGACGCATGTTGCCCGACGCATTCACAACGAATTGATCAATACCGCATTCTTGCAAGTGTCGGGCGATAGCGTCGGCCACAATCCCTTTGCCGATCGCGCCAAAATCAAATCGAAAGCCGGTGGTCCTGGTTCGAAACGCGCGGTTGGGGACATCCAGTTCCATCCACTTCCAACCGCTTTGGAGTTTGGCTTGGTTCCATTGGTCCGGGGAGGCCAACTTTCGTTGACGTCGAACCCTGCTCAAGGCACCCAGCCCTGCATCAAAGGCTCCATCGCTCCATCGGTTCCATTGATCGCACTGATGGATAACATCCCATAGCTCGGCCGACACATGAACCCATTGCCCCGAATCGGCTTGTTCGCAAGCTGTCGACATTTCGCTCGAAGGTTCGTAATCGCTCAAGACCGAGACCCATTGTTCGGCGATCTGCTTGGCGGACTCTAAGATTTGTTGTTTGCGTCCAGCATCCATATCCAACCAGCGAACATTGATCGTGCTACCCATGGTCGGAAACTCGATCTCGCATCCATTCTTGTCAGCAGCATCTGCGCCATTCAAGTTACCACGTGACCAAGAAGTGCCGAACAGGCTTTGCGACCAAAGCGCACAGGATGCGATGCCTTGAAGCGCGGCACGGCGATGGAAACGCACGTTACGACCAGGGTTCTCGGACATAGCAGCAGTTGGTTGTGGATTCAACGAGGAGGTGGCTTGAAACAATTTTCAAAAAATACTTGACGCGAGGAACTCAACTCAGGGACACTAAGGTTGACGTTATCTTACTGTACTTGCACCGTTCGCATTTTTCAGGGTCCGTATTCCTTTACTCGTTGAGGAACTTGGCGATGAATCGAAATGTTTGGGAGTCCCGTGGTATCAAGTTGTGTCTCAATCATAGCCAAGGGGCTATCGAAGAGGGACTGGTCGAGCTGGAGCAGGATTTTCGAGACTGGACCGCACACCCGCATCAACGTGCGACGTGGAGCCGATTGATGGAACATCTCGTTAGCTTTCGCTGGGTTCTCGATCAACACTTTACCAGGATCGCAGGGGAAGGTTATCTTGAAAACGTTGTAAACGCCCATCCCGGGCTTTACTCCGAGCTGCGCGAAATCGAATGCTTACAATGCAGGTTGATTGATCAGCTCGATCTGACCATTCATCACGTTCAAAATTACGATCCGCAACGCGATGACATTCTGGACATGGTCAGCCAATTCCAAAGGCTTCATCGCGAGATCTTAGAAGAGGAATCCCAGGAACGAATTCTGGTGGATCGAGGACTAGCGTGATCAAAGGATCGCTTCGATGGGTTGCCCTTTGCTAATAGCGAGTGGGCGCCCGCTACGATCATGAATCTCTGTCGATGGGTTAAACCCGAGGCAATGATAAACGGTAGCGGTGATATCTTGAGGTTCAACGCGACCTTCCAGCGGGAAGCCACCCATTCGATCCGAACTTCCGTAGACAACCCCGCCTTGAACTCCACCGCCAGCTAAAGCGCTGGAGAAAACGTGCCCCCAATGATCTCGACCACCGCCGGGGTTGATCTTCGGCGATCGACCAAATTCTCCAATCCAAACCACAAGTGTTTCATCAAGCATGCCACGATCGGCCAGATCCTCCAGAAGGGCCGAATAGGCTTGGTCCATCGGTGGCATCAAATGGTTTTTCAGCCTTTCCGCATTCTTGGCATGCGTATCCCAAGCGGGAGCAATGTCTTCGTCGGCGCCCCCTCGAGTCCAATTGACTTGAACCAGTGAAACGCCCGACTCCACCAATCGCCTTGCAAGGAGAACACTTTGGCCAAATCGATTTTGCCCATACCGTTCTCGAGTCTTTGTAGTCTCTTGTTCGAGCGCGAAGGCACGTTGGGCTTCCGTTGTCTTGAGCAGGTCAATCGCCTTCTGTTGCCAACCATTCCATCGGTGCACCGCGGTGGGTGCTTGGGAAAACGTTGCTTGGCCAGAATGCGAGGGGGCGGAATCCAACTGCCGATTGATGCTCTGCATAAGTGCACGACGGTGCAGCAAACGCTCCGGGGAAACGTCGACCGGCAACGCGATATCTGGCACACGAAAATCCGGTTGGCTAGGATCGCATGTCAGCAGCCAAGGGTCTGCATGGTTACCCAGCCAGCCCGCATTTTGGCCAGGCCAGACAATTCTTCCTGTATTCCAGATCTCCTCGGGCAAGCGGATGGAGCCAGGTAGGCTGCCTTGATCTCCCTTCAGGTGCCTTACCACCGCAGCCATGCTGGGCCAATCGTTGGGTGCACCTGGAAGAGCGTTCTCTTGGTTTTTGGGGGAATGCGGATAACCGGTCAACATCCAGTAGCCGCTGGAGGAATGTGCATTGTCATCGGTTGCTGTCGCCCGCAAGACGGCAATATGGTTGGTAAGCTTGGAAGTAAGTGGCATCAGTTCACCCACTTGCAATCCGGGAGTTGCGGAGGCGATCGGTTTCAGGTCTCCTCGGATTTCGAGCGGGGCATCAGGCTTGGGGTCCCACGTTTCGTGCTGCGGTGGCCCACCCAACAGAAACAGCACGATGCACGATTTCGCCTTACCAAACGACGGAACCAGTTTCTGGGATAAGAGGGAAGTGTCGGATGCGGCTCGAGCTTGTTGCAATTGAGGCAACCCGATCCCGAACGCGGACAGGCCTCCGATTCGAAGCCATTCGCGGCGCGACAAGCCATCGCAAAGTGTGGGACCACGACTTTGAAATGTAAGCATGGTTGGATTTCCTGAAAGGCGGGAGAGATAAACAGGAGCGGCGGGTTCGCCCAGTATAACGAACAGGAAATCCGAAAAGCCAGTTGAGACTTGTCTCTCCAACAACTTTTTGTCTGGAATCCAAAACGCATTCGCCCCGAAACAAAGATCTAGGGTTGTTTGACCGCCTGAATGTTCGTGGCAAATCAGTCAATCGAGAATCCATGACCCAGCTAGTTCACCTTCAGTCCTATGGCACTAAGACATTTTTGCTAAGACCCGTTGCGCGGCATCGATCGTGAAGTCGATATCCTCGGTGCGATGCTCGCGGGAAAAGAACAGCGCTTCGAATTGGCTACATGGCATGTAGACTCCTTCTTCGATGAGTCCCCAAAAGTACTGAGCAAACCGCTTGCGGTCCGATCGATCTGCAGTGGGCCAATCAACAATAGGATTTTCATTGAAGAACAGAGTCATCATGCTACCCATCCGTTGCATTTGGGCCGGGAAGCCGGCCGACTTCGCGGCCGATAGCAATCCATCCGCGAGTCGCGATGCTTGTTGTTCTAAGTACGCGTACGGTGGATCATCGCGCAAAATCTGTAACGTGGCTGCCCCTGCTGCGGTCGCCAAGGGATTGCCAGACAAGGTACCAGCCTGGTAAACCTTCCCGGCTGGCATCACATTGTCCATGATCGATGCCTTTCCGCCGTAAGCAGCCAAAGGCAATCCGCCCCCAACGATTTTGCCAAGCGTGGTCATGTCGGGCTCGATCCCGAGCAAGCTTTGAGCCCCACCGAATGCGACTCGAAAGCCAGTCATGACTTCATCGAAGATCAAAATGGCGTCATGCGCGGTGGTTTCAGATCGCAAGGCTTTCAAGAAGGCTTCCGTTGGAATCACGGTCCCCATGTTGCCGACAATCGGCTCCAGGATTACTGCCGCAATGTGTTTTCCGTGCTCGGCAAAGGCAGCGACGAAACCGTCCACATCGTTGTAATTCAGAACGATCGTATCGCGAGAAGTTCCTGCTGTTACGCCGGGCGAATCAGGTACCCCTAGAGTCGCAGCGGCAGATCCGGCAGCAACCAACAACGAATCCACGTGGCCATGATAGCAGCCTGAGAATTTGATGATTTTCTCACGTCCCGTTGCCCCGCGAGCGACTCGGATCGCACTCATGGTCGCTTCAGTCCCGCTGCTTACTAGACGTACTCGCTGGATGCTGGGCACAGCCTGCATGATCAATTCGGCAAGCTTGGATTCGTTTTCCGTCGGGGCACCAAACGACGTCCCTTTCGAAGCGGCGCGTTGGATGGCGTCGATCACCTCGGGATGTGCATGCCCTAGAATCATGGGCCCCCAAGATCCGATGTAATCCAAGTAGCGGTTGCCATCGATATCGTAAAGATACTGACCCTTGGCATGGTCCATGAAAATGGGCTCGCCACCGACGGCATTAAACGCTCTGGCGGGTGAATTCACTCCACCAGGTATGAGCGTCTTTGCTCTAGCAAAGGCATCGTGACTTTTGAGCCGGGAGGAAGGCAATACTGTCATATCGGAATTTCGAAAAAAACGAGGCTTCGCAAAAAAGTGGGTGGGAGCTACCAGCCCATAACCATATTCGACTCGATGACGCGTCTCGCTTTTTCGAGATCGGAACCGGTCTCGCTCATGTAGAGTCGAATGGCTTGTACCTTGTCACCCGACGATTTGTTCAAGCAATCACGCGCTATCGAACAAATATCTAAGCTTCGTCCAGTCGCTCCCAAAACCGCTTTGGAGATGACCCACGAATCGCGAGGACGCTTGGTAATACGGCTGATGGTGTCCGTTGGGTATGCTTCGACCAGGACATCGCGAGCGGACGCTTCGTCTTTCGCCCAAGTGATAAATATGTGAGAATCAGTCTCGATCTCGAATAATGGCATCGGAGCAATCCCGATCGTGCGTGAAAATGGATGTTCAAGGAGCTTGAGAATCGTATCAGGCAAAGCGCCAGTCACCAAGCTGGTCAGACAACAATGCGAAATTACTCTGTATTTTTAATCGTTTTTGCGACTTGTGCTTTGGCGCTGGGGCCCTTTTGCGCGGTTTTCGTGGGCCCGGCTGGATACGCTCGTTGGATGCTGGCTCATGCGGCGAACGAATTCCAACACGAAAAGCCGATCGAAGCCGAAGCCATCCTTCAAAAGGCCATTCTCGCATCGCGAGAAATCGCGGCGGATCCTGAATATTGGGCACTGCGGTTTCAGCTCGTTTTCGACAAAACGTCTCCAGATGCCGCAAAAACAGCAACCCTCAAAGACGATGCTATCCGCTTTTTGAGCGAACTGGAGGATGAAGAACGCTACCAGGCAAGCTTAATCGTCTCCAATTTATTTCAAGAAAATGACCAATACGCACACGCAATTGACGTTCTGCAAACACTTTATCCCCAGTTCGAAAAGCGAACGGCGGGAATGAACAACAATATTGCTTACTTTCGGTCACTACTTGGCCAAGATTTGCCACTGGCCTTGAGCGAAATCAATTTTTCGTTGGAGTCCGATTCCAGCGCGGGGTCGATGGACACGAAAGCTTGGATTTTGCATGGCCTAGGTCGAGACATGGAAGCCCTCAAGTTTGCGAATAAAGGGCTGGAGATGGTCTACAAGTCCCTTGCGAACGGGGATCTCAACGCGATTGACCAAAGGATTCAACTAATCAGTGATCCCGCGGAGGCCAAGTTGTTTGCAAGGATGTTTGCACCCGATCTCAATACGATCAAAAAAAAGCCGCAAGGCATCGAGCCTGACGTTCCCAATTCTCAGCCGCAGGACGAAGCGGATTTGGACGCGATTCTCAAGGGGATGTCGGAAGAACCGGAAGCCTCCCCGTCGAACCCGGCTCCCGTCGAAACGAGGCCTCAAGGGCTGGAGCCATTGGAAATGATTAAGAATCGCTACCCTCAAATCGACCCGTTCTTGATCGAGGGGATCGCGAAAACAATTGCTGTCATGCGTCACCATCGAGCATGCATCTTGCATGACCTTGGTCGATTCGACGAATGGGAACGGGATCATACTTGGTTGGAGCTGTTCGGTTTTGAGGACACGGCCAAACTGAAGTAGAATAGCGGTTTCGTTGTCCATTCAGTTCGGCTACGATGCATGTTCTAGTTCGATGGAGAACTCTCCGAACCGACGCGCAATCGAGGAATGATTTGGACCTATGAGCGAACTTCACCATGAATGCGGTGTTGCTGCCATTTATCACCTTCCCATTGGCGAGGAAAGCTTGCTGTGCCCTGAAGGGGGCCGCGAAGCAATTTCTTCGCTGCTGCCTCGAATGTTGCAGGACATTCAGAATCGAGGCCAATTGGCTGCCGGATTGACCAGCTTCAATCCGAACCGATCTCTCTTGCTGGATACGATGAAAGACATCGGGACGGTTAGCGAAGTCTTCCGGCTTTCGCATCGGGGCAAAAGCGAAGCCATCATGGAACACTACGCCGGTCGTGCCGCGATCGGGCACGTCCGATATGCAACCTGCGGCCAAGATGATCGCAGCTATGCACAACCCTTCGAGCGTCAACACATCCACAAAAACAAATGGTTTAGCTTCTGTTTCAATGGTCAGCTGGCCAACTACAACGAATTGAAGGAAAAGCTTACCGCCGAAGGGGAACATCACTTAGCGAGAGATACCGATACCGAAATCATCATGCACGAAATCGGGCGGCAACTGACGACCGGCCCGTCCGATCGAAGTTTGATCGACGTGTTTGCGGCCGCTGCCAAGAACTTCGACGGTGCCTACTCGCTGGCTTTGCTCAATGCCCGCGGTGAATTGCTTTTGGCTCGAGACCCGCTGGGGATTAAGCCCCTGTGTTATGCGATGGATGGCTCGTTGTTCGCATCCGCAAGCGAAAGCGTTGCTCTGCTGAACCTGGGCTTCGATCGCGAAAGTATCAAAGACGTGCCACCAGGCCACGCGGTGCTTGTGACACCAACGGGAATGCGAATTGAAAAGTTTTGCGAAACGGGCTCTCCGGCTCACTGCTTTTTTGAATGGGTTTACTTCGCCAACGTCGCAAGCACGCTCGATAATCGCAGCGTCTATTTGTCTCGCACTCGATTGGGTGAAGAACTGGCCCGAATCGAGCTAGCCCGAAACACGATCCCGCTGGATAACGACACGATCATCGTACCCGTGCCGGATACGAGCAAAGCAGCGGCCGATGCGATGGCGTATCGCTTGCGTATTCCAAGTCGCGAAGGACTGATTCGCAACCGATACAGTGGTCGGACCTTTATCGAAGGTGGCCGCGCGCGCAAGGCCAAAGCGTCGCTCAAGTACACACCTTTACGAGAAGTCTTGCAAGGCAAACGCGTGATCCTGGTCGAAGATTCAATCGTTCGCTCTACCACCATGAAGGTATTGCTGAACCGAATTCGAGAGATGGGTGGCGCCAAAGAGATTCACGTTCGAGTCGCTTGCCCGCCGATCGTTGCCCCCTGCTTTTACGGCATCGACATGTCGACCATTGGCGAGTTGTTCGCTCCGCAGTTCTTAGATAATGGCGTACTGACGGAAGAGGGGCAGGACCGGATGGCCAAGTTGCTTGGATGCGATTCGCTGCGCTACTTGCCTATCGATTCCATCGCCAAAGCCATCGATCTCCCATCCTCGCATCTGTGCCAAGCTTGCATTACCGGCAACTACCCTACCGATTGTGGTCAACGGCTTTACACCATTGCACAAGCGAATCACATTGCGGGAAGCGGTGCTTCACGCACCTACGAATTGAATCCCGTACCGTAGCATGCTATCGCTCGTTCTCAAGACACTTGTTCATTATCGAAGCCTGCTGCTGCCGGTGGTGTTCGGAGTCGCTGTTGCGAGCGCGGTCATTGTTGGGGCTTTGGTGGTGGGGGACAGCATGCGAGGTTCGCTTCGCTTCATCGCGATGGACCGAATCGGATCTATCGACCGGATTGTATTAGCACCGAGATGGTTCCGCGAAGACCTTGCCAAGAATCTTCAGAACCCGACCACGCCGAAAGAGGACATTCATCCAGTCATTTTGGTGCAGCAAGCCATCGCCGAAAAAGAGACTGCACGTGCTAGTGAAATGGCGTTGCTAGGAGTCGACCCCAGTTTTTGGATCTTGGGCTCGATCGCTCCAAGGGTGATGCCCGGAGAGGAAGAGGTTGTTCTTAATACGACCTTGGCTGAAAAGCTGCAAGCGAGCGTGGGCGATCAAATAACGCTTCGAGTCGCCAGCCAAGCGGTTGTTCCAGCGGATAGCCCGCTCGGGAAACGCGAACAGGATTCCATCGTCTTGCCTCGCTGGAAAGTGGTCGACATTATCGCAGACCAAAGTATCGCTCGTTTTTCACTGCGCAGCGACCAACGCCCGATCATGAATGCCTTCGCCAACAAAGAATCGCTTCAGAAGGTATTGGAAATACCATCGCAAATCAACGCGATTTTCGTGGCCAACCCCAAGGCCACTCCAGTGCAAACGGCCAGCGCCCAATCCGGGCCGCCTAAATCGCTGCTCGAAGAACTGGCCCCCAACTTGGCAGATCTCGGGATGACTTGGGAAAGAGTGACTCGTTCCTTTCCTGAGGGCTCGACCCAAAGCGTGTTTGACTACCATCAACTGACCACGGACCAAATGCTTTTGACTTCGTCCATGTCGGAACCTATTCAAAAGTCGGCAGAGAATTGTGCACCGAAACCGGTGCTAACGTACCTCGCGAACGGCACTCAAAAGCTGGACTCGAACCGTCCCGTTGGGCGAAGCGTCCCTTATTCCACCATCAGCGCAGTGGAGTGGAGTGTTTTGAACACAATGCTGAGCCCGAGTGGAAGGTCTTCCGAGCTAACCGAGAAGAACTGGGTTGTTGTCACGCAATGGATGGCCAGTGAATTGGACGTGAAGGTCGGTGATACGATCCGAATCGATTACTTCTTGCCGGAAACGGTTGACGGGAACGAGATCGAGCGGTCGCGAGATTTAGTCGTTGCGGCAATCGCACCACTCACGAAACCATCCTCGCCCTACCGTCGAAACCGCGATGCGCAATTTGATGAATCGCCGACACCCTTCAACGATCCCGCTTGGACCCCAGTTGTTCCCGGGATCACCGATCAAGAATCCATAAGCAAGTGGGACACCCCTTTCCCGTTGTCGCGGAAAATCGAAACGCAGGATGATGACTACTGGAATGACCACCGGCTGACACCCAAGCTTTTTGTGTCGTACGAACTGGGTACGGAGCTGTTTGGCTCGAGGTTTGGCAAAGTCAGCAGTCTTCGTTTTGATGGACTCAGCTTGGAAAAGGCGGCAGACCTGGAAAAGCAGCTACAAACCGTCGCAGTGACGGAAATGGAATCGTTGGGTTGGCGCGATATTCCTTTGCGAAAACAGCAGCTGATGGCTGCCAGCGGTACGACTCCCTTTGACGCATTATTCTTGTCGCTAAGCTTTTTTGTGATTGCAGCTGCGTTGTTGTTGGTTGCCTTGCTGTTCCGATTGGCGATTGAACAACGTTCCAACCATTGGGGGCTTTTCCTAGCAAGTGGTTGGACACGAGCTTCTGTCCGACGATTACTGCTGTTGGAAGGGGGGATTGTTTCAATCGCAGGTGCGACACTTGGGGTCGTGCTAGGACTTGGGTATGCGTATGCCATGATTGCAGGCCTAAGGACTTGGTGGATCGGCGCGATTACCGTTTCGTTCTTGGATTACTATGCAAGCTCTTTTAGTTTGTTCTTGGGCTGGTTTCTTGGTTGGCTTACCGCTCTTCTGACGATTTTTGTGGCGGCTCGTCAATTGAAGCAGGTTTCGGTAGCTAGGCTTTTGAAGAATCAAATGGAAAACGAGTACCGGCCTACGCAAGCGAGTTCACGCTGGGCCTGGCTTGCGATCGGATCAGGCGTTTCTGGTGTCGCCATCCTGGCATGCGGCCAATTCCTGCAAGGGCAAGCGCAAGCTGGTGCATTTGTGGGTGGCGGAATGCTGTTCTTGGTGAGCGGCTTGTCGTGGATTTTGAATTCTTTGCGTTCATCGAAGCGAGGTTCGACGACCAAAGATCAAGGCATCATTACGGCCTCTGCCTTGGCTAGCAGCAACGCCAAGCGTGCTCCGATGCGGAGCGCTCTTGCGATCGGTCTGATTGCGATTGCATCCTTCTTAATTTTGTCGATGAGCTTGTTTCAGTCGGCTCCGACCGAAGCAGGAACGGGCGGCTTCTTTTTCATCGGCAAATCTCCTCACGCCATTCACAAGGATCTTGGAAGCGTAACGTATCAAAAGGATATACTCGCTGAGAAATCCACTGCCTTGGAAGACTCCCAATTCGTGCCATTTCGAGTTCGAGGTGGTGACGACGCAAGCTGCAACAATTTGTTCCAAGCGAATCAGCCGCAAGTTCTCGGTATATCAAAGCGTATCGATGCGATCGATCGCAATGCCAAGAACCAATCCGCGTTCGCTTGGTTCACGACAGGAAAAGTAGCCAACGGTTCCACCCCATGGCAGCTTTTGGAAGCAGATGCCGATGGCTCCAAGGATTCACCGCTGCCCGTGGTGTTGGACCAAAACACGGCATTGTGGGCACTTCATTTGGGTGGATATGTGGGCGAAAGGTTTGCATATACCTTTGATGACCACGAAGTCTATTTTGAGACTGTCGGCGTTTTGCAGAATACGATTCTTCAGGGTAGCCTGATTATCGGCGAATCCAACTTTGAACGCGTCTTCCCCAGCGTCACTGGCTTCCGCATGTTCTTGGTCAAGTT
>JBIKLJ010000143.1:0-12810 GCA_044359895.1 Pirellula sp. | reverse complement strand
CCGTTAGGAATTCGACGGACTAGGAAGTCCGTCGTACCATTAAAACAACAGCCCGAAGCGTGAAGGCTCGTTGCTTTAGCGAAGTCGTTATTGGGTAAGGGCAGTACGACGGACTTCCAAGTCCGTCCGTGAGGAATTCGACGGACTAGGAAGTCCGTCGTACCATTAAAACAAAAATCCGAAGCGTGAGCGCTCGTTGCTTTAGTGAAGTCGTTATTGGGTAAGGGCAGTACGACGGACTTCCAAGTCCGTCCATCGGGAATTCGACGGACTAGGAAGTCCGTCGTACCATGAAAGCAACAGCCCGGTGAGTGAGGGTCCTGCGGAATTGCCCCTCGCTCATGCGCCGAGTTGGGGTAACATGGGCTGCCGATGGCCTAATGGCCAAATCGGTTGGTCGGGCGAACTAAATTCCGGCCTACGACGTATTGGCTGATCGTTAGCTTTTTATTCGTTATTGCATTACCACCCTTTACCTGACAGCATCTCATGAGTGTCGACGTTCAAAAAATCAAGGAGCAGGTTCTTAAGCATTCGGACCTGCTGGATCGCGTTCGTTCGGAGGTTCGCAAAGTCTTGGTCGGGCAAGATGTGATGCTTTCCCGGTTGATGATTGCCTTGTTGACGGGCGGGCATGTTTTGCTGGAGGGGCTTCCTGGGCTTGCCAAAACGACTGCCATCAAGGCCCTGGCCAATGCGATTCATTGCAAGTTCAATCGCATCCAGTTCACGCCCGATCTGTTGCCTGCCGACTTGATTGGAACCATGATTTACAATCCGCGTGAAGGTTCTTTTGGCACTCGCAAGGGTCCCATTTTCGCCAACTTGATTTTGGCGGATGAAATCAATCGTGCTCCTTCCAAAGTCCAATCGGCCTTACTGGAGGCGATGCAGGAGCATCAGGTCACGATCGGTGACGAAACCTACCCCTTGGACGAGCCGTTTTTGGTCCTGGCAACTCAGAACCCGATTGAGCAAGAGGGAACTTATCCACTTCCGGAAGCACAGGTCGATCGTTTCATGCTCAAAGTGGTTGTCGGCTATCCCAGCAAGGCCGATGAGCGCAAAGTGGTGGACGCTGTTTTGGACGATGTTCGACGAACCGTGCAACCGGTTTTAGACCATGCCCAGCTCGTGGAGATGAAACAAACGGTCTCGTCCTTGTACATGGATGACAAGGTGAAGGACTATGTACTGGATGTGGTCGCCGCCACTCGCAATCCTCAGGACTACAAGCTCAGTAACCTCAAACCGCTGATTCAGTGTGGGGCTTCGCCAAGAGCTTCCATCAATTTATGCTTGGCTGCCCGCGGCAATGCGTTCTTGGCCGGTCGTGGTTACGTGACTCCGCAAGATGTCAAAGACATTGCGTTCGAAGTCTTGCGACACCGGATCATTCTGTCGTATGAAGCGGAGGCGGAAGAAATGACTTCCGATGATATCGTGCGTAAAGTCCTCGAATCGGTACCGGTACCCTAAGATCCCATGGCAGCTCGCGAACTGGAAGACATTTTCAAGGAAGTCCGTCGCATCCAAATCGTAGCTCGGCGCCAAGTCAACGATCTGTTGGCTGGCGAGTACTTGAGCACGTTCAAAGGGCGTGGCATGGAATTCGACTCGGTCCGTGAATACGTTCCGGGGGACGAAATTCGCTGCATCGATTGGAACGTCACTGCGAGATCGAATGCACCTTACGTGAAGACCTTTTGTGAAGAGCGCGAATTGACGGTCTTTCTGGCTGTTGACGTTTCCGCATCCGGATCGTTTGGCTCGCAGCGTCTCAGCAAGATGGAAATGGCTGTCGAGGTGGCGGCTGTTCTAATGCTCGCCTCGCTGAAGAACAACGACAAAGTCGGCTTGATGTTTTTCGCGGATGATGTGGTGAAATTTGTTCCACCTCGCAAGGGGCGTGGCAATGTCATGCGACTGATCCGTGAAATGCTGGCGACCGAGCCTATCAAGGCGGAAACAAACATATCGAAAGCATTAGAGTATTTGGGGCGGGTTCAACGACGAAGGTGTGTCGTATTTGTGCTGAGCGATTTTCTTGGGCCGGATTGCTCGCGAGCTTTGTCCGTTGCTAACCAACGGCACGATTGCATCGCGGTAACTCTGCAAGACCCTCGGGAGCTCGAGCTACCCGACGTTGGCTTCATTACGTTGCGAGATGCCGAAACGGACGAGCTTTTGGAACTGGATACGCGCCATCCTAAAGTACGAGCCTTGTTTGCAAAAGCAGCTCGCGATCGAGAAGCTGGCCTGCGGGATTCCCTCCGAAAAGCCAACGTGGACCGTTTAGAAATACGAACGGACCAATCTTATGCGAAAAGCTTACAACGTTTCTTCCGAATGAGGGAGCAGCAGCGATGATCTCATTGCGATCGAGCTTTCACGGCAAGACACCTGACGCAGTCTTGAGACACTCCTTGCTGTGCCTGTTGGTTCTTATTTTCGCTTCGTGCCTTTTTGTGCATCCACTACTTGCGTACCAAGCGGAGATCGCAAATTATCTCGAATCGAACACTGTTTCGGGACCGGTCAAGTTGACCCTGCGAGCCTCGCCAGCATCGCCAAGATTATCCGACGTGGTGGACCTAGAAGTGTTGGTCGAAGGAAAGGAAGGCGTGTTGATCGAACCACCATCGTTTGGGCAAGCGGTGGGGGATTTTCTTGTTCTCGATTACAGCGAGAAAAGTACCGATCTACAAGGAAAGCCCATCCCACTGCATTCGCGATTGTTTCATTACCGGCTCGAACCTGTCAGCTCGGGAAAACATCTGATTCGCACTTTGGCGATTGAGTTTACGGACAACCGTCCAGATTCGGAGGCTGTAGGCCAAAAGGTACGCATCGAATCCAAACCGATCGAGATGACGATTACCTCGGAGCTTGACGGGCAGATTCCAGATCTCGCCAATCTCGAACCGATGCTTCCCCCGATCGAGCTCGGTGGTAAGGTGCCATGGAACTGGATTATCCCATGTGGCTTGCTTGGACTGATTCTGGTTTCCTTGCTCTGGTTCACTCGCAATCCAAAATCCAAATCGGTAAGTGTACCAGCGCGTCCGCCCGCTGAAATTGCGTCGGAGCAACTGCAGCAGCTTCTCGCTGAAAACTTGCCCGCCCAAGGACTCGTCAAAGAATTTTACTTGCGATTAACAGCCATCGTACGCGAGTTCATCGAAGGGAGCACCGGCATCCGAGCTCCAGAACAAACGACCGAAGAATTCTTACGCGACTCACGGTTGGGAGAAGTCTTCAGCAAATCGCAATCGGACAGCTTGAAGGAGTTTCTCGAAGCTGCCGACATGGTCAAGTATGCTGGATCGCTCCCGGAATCTAGTCAGATTGAACGATCCATCGAACGAGCACGTGAGTTCATTCGGCTACCATTAATGCCGCCTACGGGTGCGACGGAGCCGGGGATGGCTCCACCAGATCCGGGAAGGCTCGCGACCTAAATGGATGCTTTTCGATTCGAATCCTGGCTTTGGTTGATTGCGATCCCAATGGTTTGTGGTTTGGTGTGGCTGCGCACGAGAACTCGATTTCAGCCGTCGGCAGTTTTCTCAAGCATTGCTGATCTCAAATCCATTCCTCGCACGTGGATTCAACGCTTGAAACGCATTCTGCCACTCTTGTACATGTTGGGGTTGATCCTGGTTGTGGTTGGTCTAGCACGACCGCAAGCTGGAAAATCGGAATCGCGAATCAAGGGCAGCGGTGTTGCTATCGAGCTGGTATTGGACATATCTGGATCGATGGAAGCGATCGATTTTCAGCTCCAAGGCAAAGACGTTGATCGTATCGCAGCCGTCAAGCATGTGGTTAGCCAGTTCATTCAGGGGAATCGAAAATTGGGGCTTGCAGGCCGCAGAGACGACTTGGTTGGCTTGGTTGCGTTCGGTGGCTTTGCGGATAGCAAGTGCCCGCTAACGTTGGATCATGGTGCCCTAGTCGATATCGTGAAAGGATTGGAAGTGCCGAGGGCGATTCGTGATCGGCAAGGACGCGTTATCAACGAACAAATGCTCAAAGAAGAACTTGCTACAGCGATTGGCGATGGACTCGCTTTGGGGATCGCACGATTGCGGGACGCTCAGGCGAAAAGCAAGGTGATGGTTTTGCTGACGGATGGGGATAGCAACGCGGGAGCCGTTGATCCGCGTGAGGCGGCTGGTATTGCCAAAGAATTGGGGATCAAGGTTTACACCATCGGTATCGGTCGCAACGGTGTAGTGCCTGTTCCCCAAGAAGACAGCTTCGGGCGGCGTGTTTTGGTGCCCGCACAGTTTCGTGTGGATGAGGAGCTGCTGAAAGAGATTGCTGATTTGACGGGCGGTCTATACTTGAATGCCTCGGATTCCGAGGGACTTGCAAAGGTTTACGCCCAGATCGACCAACTGGAAAAGAGCGAGTTTGAAGAGTCGAAGTTCACTCAGTACACCGAGCTCTACCATTGGTTCGCAGGAGCGGGATTGATCGTGGTTTTGTTGGTTCATGTCCTTTGGGAGACGCGGTTTCGATCGCTGCCGTAAACATGATGGATTGGCAATGCCCTCAAGTACTTTACTTAGTTCTGCCTCTTTGCGTAGGTTGGTTCGCACTAGCGTTCTATTCGCAGAAACGTCGCGAGAATGCGCGTGCACGATTTGTCGATGCAAGCATGGGAGACCGCATGCTGCCCCCCATGTCGCAATCGCGTTTCTGGGGCAAGTTGGTTTTGCAAGAGGTCGCCATCGTTATGGGATTGCTCGCATTGGCTCAGCCGCAGTTTGGCCAGCAAGTGGAACAGGTGGTTCCTCGCGGAAGCGATCTCTATGTCATGATCGATGTTTCACGGTCTATGCTCGCAACGGATGTGCCTCCATCGAGACTCGAACGGGCCAAGGCGGACGTCTTGTCGTTAGTGAATCAACTGGACGGCGAACGCATCGGCTTGATTGCATTCGCCGGGCAAGCGGTGGTCAAGTGCCCCCTCACAGTGGATTACGATTCGTTTCGGCGTTCGCTGATTGAACTGGACCCGAACAGTGCACCGCGTGGTGGGACTGCGATCGGAGATGCTATTCGCAAATCGCTGGAGGTTTTCCAAGCAAACGCGCAACGGGACCAAGCGATTTTGTTGATCACCGATGGGGACGACCAGCAATCGTATCCCTTGGAAGCAGCTGCAGCAGCGGCTGAACGCAAGGTCGCCATTTTTTCGGTCGGGTTAGGCGATACCACGACAGGAGCTCGGATTCCACAGCGGTCGAGCCAAGGCAAAGAGATTGCAGGTACGTTTGTCGAGTATGAAGGGCAGCAAGTTTGGAGCAAGCTCGACGGCTCTCTCTTGCAAGAGCTTGCGCTGAAGACTTCGGGAGTCTATGTCCCAGCTGGCACGAAAACGTACGATCTGGGAGAACTGTACAAAGAGCATTTGCAAGGACGCCGAGGGGACGAATCGGAAAGTCAAACGCGAGTTCGAAAGTCCGAACGCTTCCAAGTTTTCTTACTGATGAGTTTACTTGCGTTGGTTGCAGATTTGAGTCTGAGCCGATACCGTGTAGCTTTCAACGCGTCCACAGTACGTAAGGTTGCGCTCGCCTGCTGCTTGTCTCTTGTTGCATGCATGGCCAGCCCCGCAATGGCAAAAGACGAAGTCAAAAAGGGTGGCGAAACCAACAAGAACGATGAAGTTAAAAAGGTTGATCCTCAGCGCAAGGTTGCCGAAGGCCTTAAGCATTTCGCGGACCAGCAATTCGCGGAAGCTCAAAGTGCTTTCGCCTTAGCCAGCGAGAAGCTGCAAGCTGAAAAATCGAAGCAAGCATCGATCGCGGCTTTTGATGAAGCTTGTGCCTTGCACCGCAAAGGGGACTTTGATGCGGCCAAGGAACGGTACCTTCAAGCTGGACTCAGTCAGGACCGAACCCTTTCCACCTCCTCGCATTTTAATTTGGCCATGATGGCTTCGGAGCAAGCGAGAGTGCTGGCCGGGGATAATCCGGAGACGGTACCAACGGAAAAGCGTACAGAGATTCTGGATAAGCTGAAACAATCGATCGGATCGTATCGTCACTGTTTGGAAATCGATCCCAAACACGCACCATCAAGAAAGAACTTGGAAATCGTCCGGCAATGGATCAAGTTCTATTCCGACCGATGGGCGGAATTGGATCGCCAAAAACGCCGTAATGAAACCAACCTGATGCAGTTTTTAGACTACATTATCGCCTCGGAAACGGCCATCCAAGTCATGGTGAAATCGACCACGGAATCATCGAGCGCCGATAGCATCGCGGAAATCAAGCGATTGCAAGATGAATTGCTCCAGGAGATTCCAGTCCTGCGCGAGAAGATCGCAACGGAGCTTCAGCCGCCACAACAACAAGCACCAGCTCCACAACAATCGCAAGTCCAGTCTGCCACGGACGAAGACAAGGACCAGATCCAAAAGGCAATTCAGTTGTTGCAGTCGTGGGCAGACGAATCCGGCTCCCAAATGGAACAAGCTTCGGCGTCCTTACAAGGATCCAATGCCAAAGCAGCCATTCCCAAGCAAGACGCCGCACTGGAAGCTCTCGATCGCATTTGGAACGCCATCGTTGATTTTCGGTCGCTGTTGAGCAAGGAACTTGAATCACAGACCAAGCTGGTCAACGATCTGGAGTCGATGGTTTCGCCTGCCACGCAGGCGGAGACGTCTTCGGAACAAGTAGAAGCACCAGAGCAAGTAGAAGCACTGGAGCAAGTCAACGAAACCGACTTGAGCCAAGAAGCACGGGAGCAGCAAAAGATATTGATGAAGGCCATGCTGCTCGCACCGAAAGCAGAAGCAGAGCTTCAGCAAATGGAGAATCAAAGTGCCGTAGAGGCTCCACCTGAAACAGCGGTACTTGAAACAGCAATGCCTGAAACTACAGAGCCTGAAACTACAGAGCCTGAAACCACAGAGCCCGAGGCCGACGCGAACGATACCAAGGCGAACGACGCCCCCGCCAAGGTCGATCCGGAGGAGATCAAAAAGGGGCTGCGGTTGGCGGTGGAACTTGCCCCAAAGGCAGTAGAGCAAATGGAATCCAGCATGCAGGAGCTTAAAAAGAAGAACCGCAACGAGGCAAAGGGGTTTGCGGAAGAAGCCAGGCGTATCCTGAAGGAGATTGCGGACGCTCAGCCGAAAGATCCCAATCAAAAGAAAGATCAAGACCAAAACCAGCAAGACCAACAAGACAAGAAGAACGATCAAGAGAATCAGGACGAGAACAAAAACGACCAACAAGATTCCAAGGATCAGGATAAGAAGTCGGAACAAGACAAGAACGACAAAGACAAAGACAAAAACGAAAAAGACCAACAGGACAAAGAGAAGGACAAGAACCAAAACGATAAGTCAGGCAAGCAGCCCAAGCCGAACGAAGTCTCCCAAGATCGATTGGAAGAGGCGCTGCGGAAGGTCAAAGAGCGAGAGCAAGAGAAACGAGAACGGGACCGCGAACTCAAAGCAAGGATTCTCGGGCGTTCCCCTGTGGAGAAGGATTGGTAAGATGCAAAACCGAAACGATCAAATCGATGCTGAATTGCCGTTGGCAGGGCTTTGCGATTGGTGCTTCCATGTTACCAAGATATTTTATGACGTCAGTTCTGCCAGTGGACTCGCCAGGAGCGGCAACCGAGTTGCATTCGCCATCGCATTCTTTGCATGCTTATCCACCGCTGGGTATTTGAACGCACAAGCTCCTCGAGTTGAGGTCGCCGTCAGCGCGGATAGTATCTTCATCGGGGAGACGATCGATCTTCAAGTTGAAGTACAGAATTCAGAAGACCCGAAAGCCCCTGACTTGACTCCGCTCCAAGAGTCCTTTGAGATCGAGAGCCTTGGTAACGAGTCACGCAACCAATCCTCGACGATCATCATCAATGGTCGGATGTCTCAGAGGAATATTTTTTCCCATGTGTATGCTTATCGACTGACTCCGAAATTAGCGGGCAAGTTGAGCATTCCGCCATTGACGGTATCGGTGGACGGTAAAGAGATCAAGTCGAGTGCAATCTCTGTGGAAGTGCAAGATGCCGAGATTCAGGACATTGTACTGATCGATGTTGTTCCAAGCCGCCGAACGTTGTTTCCCACGCAATCCTTTTCGGTCACCTTGAAGGTACTGGTGAAACCGTTGCCAGATAGTCGCCGAGATCCATTGCAAGCAGTCCGGCGTCCGCCGCCTCAGTTGACTGTCGGGTGGATTGATCCACCCGAAGGCCTTCAATCGGAAGACAAGTCCGATTTTTTACAATCGAAGCTTTCAAAGTCAGGGATTGGATTCACTCTCAATGATTATTCCACGCAGGGTGTTTCGCTCTTTGATTCGCCAAGGAAAGCTGTTTTTGATCTGAACAGCGGGCGCGAGACGCGAAAGGATTTAGAAGGCAGTGAAGTGGAGTATTTTGTTTACGAACTTAGTCGAAGCTTTGTAGCTAATCGAACAGGGACCTTCACGTTCGACAACGCTTCGGTGAAAGGCGTGTTTGTAACGGGGGAAAAAGAGGGTGAATACCAGGGGCGCCGCATCGTCGCCATTGCACCCTCGATCGCCGTTGAGGTCAAAGATGTACCGTCGGATCGTCCTGGCAATTACACCGGTGGTATTGGACAGTACCAAATGAGTGCTTCCGCAACACCGACTTCGCTTCGCGTTGGAGACCCGTTGACGCTGTCGCTTGAATTTGCGCAAGGCAAGCAAGGCGGGTCGCTTGATCTCCTTTCACCCCCGAATCTTAGGCTTCTACGAGACTTGGTGGATGACTTTGAAATTGTGGATTCGAATCCGACGGGAAGACTGGAAGGCAAGACGAAAAGATTTAGCTTCGCACTTCGACCCAAACGACCAGGTGTCAACATTCCCGCAATCAAGCTATCCAGTTTCGATCCCGAACGGGAAGAATTTTCTGAGATTGCAACGGAACCGATTGCGCTGAAGGTTACCGAAGCATCGATCTTGGGTAGCAACGAGATTGTGGGGGCGATTTCTGGCAAACCCTCTGTGGCGATGAAGCAAAGCGGTGAAGGGATCTTCGGAAATCTGACCGACCCTTCTTTGGTACGCGATGATCTCCCCAAATGGCAGGGGCCAATCGGTGTGATGGTAACGGCTTGGAGCCTATCTGCGGCAGGCATTTTCGCCATGCTCTTGGGACGCCGTAAGGATCGCTCTCCAGCGATGGAAAAGAAAAACCGAGCCAAACAAAACGCGATGACCGTTTTGCAAAAGGCTCGACTTCAGTCAGACAATCCCAAGGAAGCGATCCGTCTTGTTCGTCTGGCAGTCTTGGGCTTCGTGGCAGACAGCCAAGGTAGAAGCAGTGATGGGATGACCAAAGCCGATGTGCAAAATGCCTTGGAGCGATCGAGTGCCAGTGCCGACGACAGAGGCGAATGGATGGGTCTGCTCGATGATATCGATTCGATGGAGTACGGTGCCGGTGCTGGGCCCGGGGCAGCGACGCTGGACTATGTTGAACGAGCGGCCGAGCTTGTGAAGCGAGTTGGCCCGTTGCTCAGTAGGACAAGTTCAGCGAGCAACAACGGGATCGAGGTTCGTACAAGATGATTCCATCTAGATTGATAAGGGCCTTGTTGATTTGGGCTGCGATGTTTCGAGCTGGTCGGATCAGGCTCTTCTGCCTGTTCGTGCTTTTGGTCAACATCGCATCTTGGGGAACGAGCTGCCTTGCGGACGATGTGTCTGGGGTTCAAGAGCAATTTCAAGCGGCACAGGCCAAGTTTGAAACAGCTCAGTCGCCAGCTGATTTTCTTGAAACGGCCAAAATGTTCGAGGGCATTTTAGGGAAGGGGATCGAGAGCGGTGTCGTTCGATTTAATCTCGGGAATGCCTACTTTCGAGCGAACGAATTTGGGCGTTCGATCTTGAATTATCGCAAAGCAAAGCTGTTGATGCCAACGAACCCCTACGTGCAAGCGAATCTCGAGCAAGCCATATCACTTTCACCTGGGCGGCTTCCTGGGGGCAGCGGAACAGGCTGGAAGAATTTCTTGTTCTGGAGCGATTGGCTGACTCCGTCTGCGAAAATTTGGATTGGCTCCGTTGGCATGTCGACGGTTGCAGTGATCAGTTTGCTGGCCGTGTGGTTTCGAATGCCTTGGCTTCGGATTGGTGGCATTGCCATGTTTCTATTGTCCGGTTTGATTCTGTGGGACGCTTGGAACGTGCAGCAGGAAATCGAGCACTCGCGGTTAGGGGTGGTCGTTGCGCAGACGGTTGCACGCAAGGGCACGGGGGATGATTACGCACCTGCATTCGATCAGCCACTTCGGGACGGCGCCGAGTTTATGGTCTTGAGCGAAACCAGCAACTGGACCTTTGGCCGATTCGAAGGGGTGGGTGACGGCTGGATTCGCAGTGAATTCGTTGCTCGCTGAGTCAATTGTCGTAGAAATGCAGTCGAACTTTGATACCATAAGGCTTATGAATCGATACGAATACGACATTGTGGTGGTGGGAGCCGGTCACGCAGGAACCGAAGCGGCAGCAGCAGCAGCCCGTTTGGGGGCTCGCGTGGCTCTGTTGACTGGAAACTTGGACACCGTTGGGCAAATGAGCTGCAACCCAGCCATTGGTGGAGTCGCCAAGGGACAGATCGTTCGCGAAATCGATGCACTTGGCGGACTCATGGGTGAGGCGATCGATCGGACTGGGATTCAGTTTCGATTGCTGAACAGCCGAAAAGGGCCGGCCATGCATTCGCCTCGCGCTCAAGCAGATAAAAAAGCGTATCAGTTTGAAATCAAACGACGGATGGAAGAGACGCCCAACTTGGATCTTCGGCAAGAGCTGGTTGAAGATCTTTTGACGGAAGTTGTGGATGGTCAACAACGCATTGCAGGGGTACGCGTTCGAGGTGATGCCGTTTATATGGCTCGTGCGGTTGTGCTAACAACAGGCACCTTCCTTCAAGCCATCATGCACACGGGTGAAGCCAAGACGGCAGGTGGCCGGGCGGGGGAAGGCACCACGTCAGGAATCAGCGAAGCGTTGCTTCGACTGGGTTTTCGCGTCCAGCGATTCAAGACCGGCACTCCGGCCCGGCTCAATGGTAGAACCATTGACTATTCGAAGACGGAAATTCAGCCAGGGGATGAAACTCCGCAGCCATTTTCTTTTCTTACGGACGGCCTGCATGAGACGCAAGTACCTTGCTGGATTACGTACACCAATGAGTCCGTTCACGAGCTGATTCGGGCGAACTTGCATCGTGCCCCCATGTACACTGGCCAAATCCAGTCCACGGGCCCTCGCTATTGCCCTTCGATCGAAGACAAAGTGGTTCGTTTTGCAGATAAGGATCGACATCAGCTGTTTCTGGAACCTGAAGGAAGGAACACGCTGGAGATCTATGTCAATGGAATCTCCACGTCGCTGCCTCGAGATGTTCAAGATCAAATGTTTCGGATGATCCCTGGGCTCGAAAAGGCACAAATAATGCGTTACGGTTATGCGGTCGAATACGATTTTTGCCCACCGGATCAGCTACAACCTTGGTTTGAAACCAAAAGCGTGGAAGGCCTTTTCTTCGCTGGGCAGCTGAATGGAACGACCGGCTATGAAGAGGCCGGGGCTCAGGGCTTACTGGCTGGGGCAAGCGCAGCATTGCGGCTGCAAGGCAGGGACGGACTTGTTCTGGGGCGCGAGGCCGCTTACATGGGTGTCCTTGCAGATGATCTTGTCACATGCGGGGTCGATGAACCGTATCGAATGTTCACCAGCCGCGCCGAGTATCGAATGATGCTTCGGCAGGATAATGCAGACCGTCGATTGACCGAACTGGGACATTCGATCGGATTAGTGGACGCGCATCGTTACGCTCGATTCCAAACCAAATTGCTGGCGATCGCTTCGGCCAACAAAGCGCTGGTGAGCCTTCGCGTGGACGGGACTCCGGCTGATAAATACTTGCGCCGCCCCGAGGTGACTTGGGCTGAGCTGGTATCTCGATTTCCAAGTGAGTTGGCACAGTTTCCGTCGGAGATTGCTCAGCAAGTGGAATACGACGCCAAGTACTCAGGTTACGTTTCACGTCAACAGATTCAAGTGGATCGGCAAAATCGAATGGCCGATAAAGTGATCCCCAAGCACTTCAATTATGAGTCGATTGTGAGTCTACGAGCCGAAGCGAAGCAAAAGCTGGGACGCATCCGCCCGATCAATCTCGATCAGGCTGGACGCATCAGCGGCATTACCCCTGCGGATATCTCGTTGGTCTTGGCTTACATTGAAAACCCGAAACTAGCTCGATCTGCCCAGTGATTGGAGCAGATTGCAACCAAAGTTAGGATTCGTCATCGTTCCGCAAACGAACCAGAACGGTAAAGTCTTCGAGCGTCGACGTATCGCCGGTCCCTTCTTTTCCGGCAGCGATATCGCGTAGCAATCGACGCATGATTTTGCCGCTGCGTGTTTTTGGCAAGGCAGAGGTGAATCGAACATCATCGGGGACAGCAAGTGCCCCAATCTCTTTGCGCACGTGCTTCTTAAGGATTTCTCGCATTTCATCGGTCGGCTCATGGCTCTTGAGCGTGACGAACACCGCGATCGCCTGTCCCTTGATTTCATCAGGGCGTCCGACAGCTGCGGCTTCGGCAACCGCAGGATGGCTAACCAAAGCGCTTTCCACTTCGATCGTGCTTAGACGATGCCCGGAAACATTGATCACATCGTCGATCCGTCCCATGATCCAATAATATCCATCTTCGTCTTGCCGAGCGTTGTCGCCGGTAAGATACATATGGGGGACCATGGACCAGTACTGTTGCTG
>JBIKLJ010000365.1:0-3645 GCA_044359895.1 Pirellula sp. | reverse complement strand
GACGGCGAATGGTTTACCCACATCGTCGTGAAGCTCGATGGTCGCGATCGGAGCTTCTGCCGCTCGTCGTTTGCAAAACGGGCAATCGCTTGCATCATGCCCATCGTCGTTGCCATGATCATCCGCTAAAGCCTCGGATAAAACAAAGGACGCTGTGCCTTTTTCAAAGGGATCCAATTCTCCCGAGCCGACACGACCAAGCAAGACAATGTCAGATTCTTCGGTCAGCATCGACTTTGCTTCGGTTAAAGAAACGGCCTTGTCGGGTTCGATAGCCAAGATCATCTTTGCCCGATGCTGAGCCATGATTGGATCTTGGCTTGGCGAGCACCCCAAGCCAAGGCTTGCGATAGACAGTAACAACATAGACGGGCAAAAGCGGTTCATCGGAGATCCGTTGCTTGGAGGATATTTACTTTTTGATGAAGGAGTTGAGAGTCGCTAGTGCTGCGTCGATTTGTTCGGAAACCTCGCTGTAGCTCTTTCCTTTACCGCCGTGAAGCGTTTCGTCGATGGCACCAAATGCGTCCAACAGCGACTCGGAGGCTTTCTTCGCAATGGCAAGATCCGCTTCCGTGAAGCCTTCTTTCGCAGCCAGAGTTCCAACCGACTCGATTGCGTGCCCGATATCATGCAATGCGTCATGAGCATCGTCGATCTTGTTATTCTCGAAAGCAGTCTTCACGACACCTTGATACTTTGCGATATCGGAAACTGCGGCCGAGTAACTATCAGGCCCCTCGTGGCTATGAGCGTGGTCATGGCCGCCAGGTGCCGGTTTCTTTGGCATGGGCTCGCAACCTACGAATCCAACACACAATACAAAAAGGGACAAAACGCTAAAAAAGATTTTCATAACCGCTAAACATCCAATCCTTATTTGATTTCGGAACTCAATCATCCTCAGAAAACGATCGCATCATCATCTGCTCAATGGCATTTCGCGCCAATTGCAAACCGTGGATTCCTACGTTGGTAGCCAAATGAGGTTCAGTCAGCTTGAATCGCGACTGCTTGTCCAGAAAATACCCCGGCCCGTTAGCAATGAGGCGGACACTGCTCCCGGGCCGATGGGGTAATCTGCGGTCGGCGGACCGACGCAAATATCCTAGATGTTCTGGTTGGACTTCTTTGAATTGGGGCGTTCTTGAAATACCTTTAGGGCATCGTGAGCACGGAGGGGAATGGTGAAGTTGCATTCCCCTCCGTACGTCCCGACGTTGGGTAGAACAAAAACCGTGCTGAATAACTCAGCAGGCCTCCGATGAAGATCACTCCAGAGCAATCGTTGTGCCAAAACCAGGATATCAAGCCTGTAGCAAAATCCTCACATGACAAAGGCCAGCAATTCGTTAAGCTATTCGAAGTTTGGAGTGCTTAAGTTCCAGGGCTTCCTTGACTCTATCCTAAAACCAAAATGCCTAAAGTTAGGGCATAATGAACCTAATTCGTTGTAAACCTGTCCCGTCTCAATATTCCTAGATCCATTGTCTTTCCCGCTGCTAAAGTAATCCAAAGCATGACAAACCCCTCTTCGTTGCCCCCTCAGGTGCCTGCCCAACCAATCGTCGAGGCGAGCGGGACACGACAAATTAGGATCTTCGACACCACACTTCGCGATGGCGAGCAATCCCCGGGCGGTAGCATGAACTTGTCGGAGAAGCTCAAGGTGGCTCAGGCATTGGCTGATTTGGGGGTCGATGTCATGGAGGCGGGGTTTCCGATCGCGTCTCCTGGAGATTTTGAAGCGGTACGCGAAATTTCAGCGACCATTCGTGGCCCCATCATTTGCGGTCTAGCCCGCTGCAACGACGGGGATATTGATCGAGCCTGGGAAGCGCTCCAAAAGGCTCAGAATGCACGTATCCACGTTTTTCTTGCAACCAGCGCTATTCACCGTGAATTCAAGTTGCGAATGACTCAGGAAGAGATCATCGCCCGTGCCGTCCGAGGTGTAGAACGCGCAGTAGCGTTGTGCGATGACGTGGAGTTCTCCGCCGAAGACGCAGCTCGGACAGAGATCGATTTCTTGTGCCGCGTTGTCGAAGCTGCTATTCGAGCCGGCGCCACTACTATCAATGTTCCTGATACGGTGGGATATACAACGCCGGGTGAAATGTATGCTCGTTTCGAGGCACTTCGAAACCGAGTGCCCAATATCGACAAGGCTATTCTCAGCTGCCATTGCCATGATGACCTGGGAATGGCTGTGGCCAATTCGTTAGCTGCCGTGCAAGCTGGTGCCAATCAAATCGAGTGCACCATCAATGGGATTGGTGAACGAGCCGGAAATTGTTCGTTAGAGGAAGTGGTCATGGCATTGCGAACTAGACATGATCTCTTCAATACCAAAACCAATATCGTTACGGAACGGCTGGTTCCAATCAGCCGTTTGCTGTGCAAAATCACCGGTCTGGATATCCAACGCAACAAGGCAGTTGTTGGTCGAAATGCGTTTGCACACGAGTCAGGCATTCACCAGGATGGAATGCTCAAGGATCGTAGCACCTACGAAATTATGCGTCCTGAGGATGTTGGCTTTTCCAAAACCGATTTGGTGCTGGGCAAGCACAGCGGACGTGCCGCCTTGGCAGATCGCGCTCGGGAATTGGGATACCAATTGACGGGTGAACAACTGCAAACCGTTTTTGACCAGTTCAAAATCTTGGCCGATAAGAAAAAAGAAATCTATGACGGGGATATCGTCGCTCTTATTCAGCAACAAATCAGCGGACCGTCCCAACGAGTCTGGTCCTTAAACTCGTTCATGGTAACCAGCGGAACCTCGCGGATCCCAAGTGTTGAGCTGACCCTTCAGCATGGCGACGAGCAGTTCACCGAAAAGGTAGAACAAGGGGACGGACCGATCGATGCTGCTTTCTGGGCCGTGGAGAAAATTACTGGCGTTAAGGTTGTCTGTAAAGATTTCCGAGTGCGAAGCGCGACAATCGGTAGAGATGCTTTAGGGGAAGTCACGATCGAGGTGGAACACGAGGGGCAGACCTACCGCGGGATGGGCACCTCGACCGACTCCGTCGAATCTACAATCCTGGCGATGCTTAACGCCGTCAATCGCATCATCACGGAGAAAAGTATTCGGTCCCAAACACGCGTCACACCTCAAGATATGTAACCGTCGGCAATCCATTTCTTTCTATGGTTACGATCGATGACATTCGATGGCTAGCTTCACGTCAAGCTCGCCAATTTTGGATTGAAATTTCAGAGTTGCCGGTTGCCGATACGGCACTCGTTCTTAAACGTGCACGCAGCCTGTTCCTGCCTTCGCAGGCGTCGCTGATGATGGCTCAATGGGAATTGCTTGCGACCGCCAAAAGAAAAGTGTCCGAGCCTTGGAAGTGGCACTGGACAAAGCTGTTGCTGGAGCAAGCCAGCGACGAAGTAACCGCGATGGAAACCGCTCGAGATTTTCCGGCGGAAGCGCATGTTGATGACATTTGTTGCGGTGCAGGAGCGGATGCAATCGCATTGGCGAAGATTGACCTTAACCTAAAAATCGTCGCCTACGATCGCTGCCCTATCGCTTGCGAACTCGTTCGGCAAAATGCGGCATCGCATTCGTGCCGCATCGAGGTAATTGAAACCTCTGCCGAAAATATCCAATTCGACGCTAACACCTATATC
>JBIKLJ010000364.1:0-3658 GCA_044359895.1 Pirellula sp. | reverse complement strand
GCTCGCTCGCTCAGCGGCGACGGGAAGATATCTTGCACAATCAATAACCCAGGCTGCCCCACAGCTCGGTCTATCGATTCCGTTACCCAACCTTCGCTGTTGCCACCTACCAAGAACCAAGAGGTTGCGTTCGCGCCAGCCATCATTTGTTCTAGCGTGGTGACCTGACCTTCAAAATGGCGAAGTACCGCTTCCACCCCAAGGCGATTCGGGCACTTTTCAGCTCGAATGGTAAATCGAACTTTGTCTTCAGCAGGCGATTCGCCCTTAGGCCCCTTGGGATACTTGTCATCGGTTCCAACCATCGGAACAGGACCTAATACCAATCGAACTCGTTTGTCCAATCCCTTCAGGTACGAAGCAAGCAAGTATGCTTCTTCCACGGTCATAAAGGGAGACAGAACCGCAACAAATCCACGAGCATCCGTCTTCACGGCATCTTTGATTTTGCGCCGAGCTACTTCCAGAACATCTGTCCAAGGATCCGCAAAACTGAGGTCCCCGGAACCAGCGGTCGTTGTAGTTTGCGATTTGCGGCTCGCAGCACCTGCAACCGCATCGCTCAACTTTGGACGAGTCAAACGTCGTTCATCGTGGATGTACTTGAATCCAAACCGGCCTTCGTCGCACATGAAATGACCTTGTGCCAACGGATTCTCACGAGGTCGCAAACGGTAAACTTTGTCTTCGTTCTGATCGATGTGGATGCTGCAACCCGTCGAGCAGCCGGTGCAAACGCTTTCGGCATGCTTCAACCACCAGACGCGTTTCTTGTACAAGAAGTCTTTGCTGCACAGAGCTCCAACCGGGCAAAGATCGACAACGTTACCAGCCAGCTTGTTATCGCATGGAACGTCTGGAAACACGTCAATCTCTTCGTGGCTTCCACGCGCCACGACTTGAAGTTCGGCAGTACCACTGATCTCGCGTGTGAAGCGGACGCACCGAGTGCACATCACGCACCGGTCGGTAAACAGTGCAATCTGCTCACCGATATGATACTTGTCCATGCGCTGCAACTTGGGCTCGTCCAGGCGGCTTTGTGCCTTGCCGTACTTGTAGGTGTAGTCCTGCAAGTAGCATTCGCCAGCTTGATCGCAAATGGAACAATCGAGCGGGTGATTCAAAAGCAAAAGCTCTAGCGTCATCTGCTGGGTCGTTTTCACCTTTGCAGAATCCGTCCGAATAACCGTTCCCTCTTTGATCGGTGTTTGGCATCCGGGGACCAGTTTCGGGCCCCAAGCAATGGTGCCGTCAGGCTTTTTTTCGCCGACTTCCACCAAACACATGCGGCAAGACGCTACTACCGATAGCGATTCGTGCCAGCAGTAATGAGGAATCTCAACGCCAGCCTTGCGAGCGGCAAGGATGCAGTTGTCCTTGGGGTCAGCTTCGACTTCGACGTCGTTAACGATTACCTTTGCCACTTTAGTCGTTTCCGGATTGAGTTTAGTGTTGGAATGTTTTCTACTTTTCTAAGTTGCCTAGCCGGAGCTTAGTGAGCACCGGCTAAGGATCGGCTTTCGCTCTTGCGGCCGCTCTTAATGTACTCTTCAAACTCGCTACGAAACTTGTTGATCGCAGTCTTCATCGGCCAAGCCGCACCGTCAGCAAGTCCACAGATCGTGGTGCCGGGAATGGTTCCAATCGACGATGATATTTCCAGCAGCAAATCAATGTCGCTCAACTTGCCTCTGCCGTCACGAATACGTTCCAGAATCTTGGTAGACCATGCAGTCCCCTCGCGACAAGGAGTGCATTGGCCGCAAGACTCGTGAGCAAAGAAGCGGCATGCGTTGTATAGCACATCCACCATGCTGGTGTGGTCATCGATCACAATCACTGCCGCCGTGCCAAGCCCCAGACAACCAACTCGTCCTGGGCCCGCGAAATCCAATGGTGTGTCCAATTCGCTCTCGCTCATAAAGCCCATGCTGATTCCACCAGGGACGACCGCCTTGGCCTTGCGTCCTTTCCAGACTCCGCCAGCATGCTTCTCAATCAAGTCACGAGCTGAAATCCCCATCGGCAACTCGACCAACCCCGGCTTGTTCACATGCCCGCTGATGCAATACAACTTCGGCCCATAGGAGCCAGCGTCGCGCGGATTGTTGGGATCTTTGGGAATCCCCATCGACATGAACCATTCAGGACCGTGGTTGATGATGTGAGGTATGCAGGCCATCGTCTCCACGTTGTTGACGACGGTAGGTTTGCGGAACGCTCCCTCGATCGCGGGGAATGGTGGCTTGATCCGCGGCCATGCTCGCTTACCCTCCAAGCTTTCAATCAGTCCGGTCTCTTCACCGCAAATGTAAGCACACGCGCCGCGATGCAAGTGGATGTCCAGGTCGTAGCCGGACCCCAAAATGTTCTTGCCGAGAAGATTATTGTCGTACATCTCGTCGATCGCATCTTTGAGCACTCGGTAGCAACGCCCGTACTCGTAACGCAGATAAAAATAAGCGGTGGTTGTTCGAGTCGCAAAACTGCTGATGACAATCCCCTCCAGCACTTGGTGCGGGTCTTGTTCGATCAGAACTCGATTGTTAAATGTTCCCGGTTCGCTTTCGTCCCCGTTGATGCAAAGATAAATCGGACCTTTGACATCCTTTGGCAAAAAGGTCCACTTCAATCCTGTAGGGAAGCCCGCGCCACCTCGACCGCGAAGCCCTGAAGCCTTCACGACATCGATGACTTCGGTATTTGCCATCTTGAGTGCTTTGGCTAACGCTTGGTAGCCGCCATCCGCTTGATAGGACGCCAGTGTGTGGCTGTCTGGCTTGTTTTGCCGAGCTAATAACACAGGTTGAAAATTGTCGTTGCTCATCATTTCTCCTACTTGTTACCTCGAACTTGCTTCTCAACATCGTCCGCAGTCACCCGCAGTGTCAATTCATCGTCAACGAGCATGCAAGGAGCTCCATCACACGCTCCCAGGCATTCCGCCAACTCCAACGTCACTTCGCCATCAGCAGTAGTCTGACCGGGTTGGATCCCCCATCGTTGGCAAAGTTCAGCCAACAGTTCCTCGCCGCCGCGCAACATGCAAGGCAACGAACGACAAATCCAAACTCTCTTTTTGCCAAGCGGATCTTCTTCGGTTCGGAAAAAGCCGTAGAAAGAAAGCGTGTCGTTGATCTGGGCTGGCGACAGTTCCAAAATGTCTGCAATTTCGGAAATAGCCTTACGGCTCACGCATCCTGTCTCTTGCTGAACCACATGCAAAGCTGGCAAGGTCACCGCTTGCTTGCTGGGGTATCGACCCAAATGTTCTTCGATAACCTTCTTGGCGTTCGTACTCAGTTCACTCATCGGTCTAACTCCGCTGCGATGATATTAATACTTCCCAAAACGGCTACGACATCGCTTAGCATGCAGCCCTTCATCATCCGTGCGAACAGAGAAAAGTGCAAAAGAGAAGGTGGACGAGTTCGAGCACGATAAGCTCGGAACGATCCATCCCCAACAATGTAATACCCCAGTTCACCATTGGGCGACTCGGTCGCTGCGTAAACAGAATCCTTGGGGCTTGCCATTTGGCGATTCGGCATGATGCCTTCGAAGTGGTGAATCAACCCTTCGATGCTCCGATAAACTTCTCGCTTGTCCGGTATGGTTTCTTTTCCAGTTCCCGCAGCGTAAATCGGTCCCGACG
>JBIKLJ010000024.1:0-37967 GCA_044359895.1 Pirellula sp. | reverse complement strand
CCAGCAAATTGTAATCCTCTGCGTCCATTTCAATGGCATACGCCTTACCATGTTTTGCAATCATCGCGGCCTCGATGGCGACCGAACCGCTACCCGCTCCGATGTCCCACATGATCGAGGTTGATTTTAAGCCCATTTCACCTAAGGCAATGCTGCGAACTTCATTCGGAGTCAGCAGGCCTCGTTTGGGTTTGCTTTGCCGAAACATCTCATCGGGGTTGCCAAACATACGGCGCAGATCTGAATCGGATTGTCGATCAGGCACACCCGACTGACGAACCAAGATCATCACGTTTAAGAGCGAGAATCGTTGATTGACCAGATCCTGGAGCGAGCTGCGTGTCACGCGTTCATCGGGAGAGCCCAAGTTCTCACACACATACACGTTGAAGTAGGAGATGCCTTTCGAAAGCAATTCTTCTGCTAATCGGGACGGGGGCACTTCCTCCGAGGTGAACAGTCCAACTTTTTCGGCAGACCGGATTCGGTCGACAACGCGTTCGAGCGGCTGCGATGCAAGGTTGGTCAGGTAGGCTTCGTCCCAGCTCTCTTTGACGCGAGCAAAGGCCAATTGCATACTGCTAACATGCGGAACAACCTCAAAGCGATCTTTGCCTAGCCGATCGCACAGGAATCTTGCCGTGCCATAAAAAAGAGGATCCCCGCTAGCAAGTACTACTGTCGGGACTCGCGATTGGTCCAGCATGTTTGCTAGGCGATCGAGATCTGGCCCAACCGTTTGCTTATGCCCTGCAAAGTCTGGGAACTTGGCAAGTAGAGTCCCCGAGCCTACTAAGACTTGAGCCGAAGCAATGAAGTCGGAAGCTTGTTTGGTCAGCCCTTCGGCCCCATCATCCCCGACGCCGACAATCAATATTTTTCCTGAGTTTGGCATGGTGTCGTTATACAATTGGATCGACGTGGACGCTAGCACTGGTACTAGAACACCTGATGAAACTCCCTGCGAGTTTCGTGATGAACACGAGCTACAAATCCAACTGATCCAACTGATCGATCAACGAGTCAAGTTCATCCTTGTTGGCTTTGTTTGGCTTTGTTTCTGAAGAGGCAATTGCGCTTGGCATCGGCTGGTTTTCGACTGCAGCCCGCCCAGCAAGAATCAGCTGTTCGTTTCGCTCTCGAGCTGCAGCGGCGGCTGGGTCTTCGTCTCGTTCCGGTGCGCCGAAAAGCTTCGACAGGTCGATTTTGAATCCTCCTGCGTCGACGGGTGCACCCGCGATCGCCGGGGTTTTATGCTGAGGAAACATAATGGCATTTTCCGGACAAACACGCGAGCAAGCGGGACAGCCCTTGCGGCAATTGTCCGGCTGTTCCACCAGAATGGTTTCGCCTCGGTCCACTCCGTAGACGCCGAACAAACAGAAGTCGATGCATTCCATGCAGTTGGTGCAACGGCTGTAGTCGATGACCGGATACCATCGCCGCGCTGGATGATCTTCCATACGCAGCGGAACAATCCCGAGCGGAGATTCATGTGCTGTTGGTGCAGACGATTCCAAATTGCCTGAACCGTTCATCGACATTGCGGTCGAATTCGTTGGGCTCAAAAATCGCTCCAAGGAGAGCAGTTCTTTCTTGGGGCCTTCGATTTTCTCGATCGAGAGAATTCGTTGGAATTCAGTTGCGTATGCCTCGGGAGAGGTGCTGGCTCGCAAATCAATCGAGTAGATGTTGCGATTGGGCCGAGCATTGATGCTTGTGACTCGATCGGCAGCTTTCTCGTCTTCGTCGGATGAATCCTCTGCGTCTTCATTGTCGTCATCGTCCTCTTGCAGGTCAGGATTCAGAAGCAACGATTCAGCAAACTGCCCGCGAATTTCATTCCGATCCAGAACCCAGAAGGCGGCCCGATCAAACAGCCAGCTCAAGATGACCATCGGGCCTTTCCATTGACGCATCTTAGAGACGCTTTGGCTGTCGTTTGCTAGGTCATACAAGTTAGGAACAAGCATGCTGCACGTTTGAGGGAGTGTAGCCGCAACCGTGGCTATAGCCTCTTCGAGCGCTCGTTTATCGGGGCTTCGACTTTGGCCCTGAGAAACGACCACGAGTAGGCCGTTTGAGCCAGAGTCTGTGTTGAATCGATCGGAATGGTGGGGGGCGCTGATCATGTTGCTCTCTGTCGCCTTGTTGTTATTCATCTTCGGAATCCATCGTATTGGCTTGGCCCTTGATTGTACGCTGAGCCACGTCCCAAGCTTGGGATAAGTGATCCAAGTATTGCTGGGGAGTTAACATTTCGCTGCTATCGCCGTGCATTTCGATTAACCAGCCCTGGCCATACTTGTCGACGTTGATCATCGAGGGATCGTCTAGCAGCTGTTCATTGATTTGAACAAGTTGTCCGGTGATTGGGGAGTATAATCCGCTTTCTGCCTTCTTGCTTTCAATGCTTCCAAACTCTTGGCGATTCTTGAGTTGGGCCATCGGTTCGTACGAAAACTCAATAAAGTAAATGTCTTGTAGCAATCGAACCGCGTAGGCTGAAAAACCAAAGCGTATGTTTCCATCGCTCATGGGCAAGGCCCACATATGGTTCTTTGCATACAGTCGATCGCTCAGGATTTCCGCAGCAAAATCGCCCATCATGAAGGTGAGCGTCTCGCTCATGTATAACGCACTCCGCGAAACTGAGGTTCGAAAAATGCGGGTAGAAGTGCGTCGACACGAAGCAGTCCGTCCATACTTAGTTCAATACGGTTGCAATGACCGCTCGAATCTACCTTCATCTCTGCAAAGCCATCGCGAACATAACCTGCCCAAACGTCTTTCCAACGTTCAGCGATGTCGGTTTCAAACTTGGTTTGAAAATACTCGGTTTCTAAATAGCCTCGCTTCAATTGCAGAATCATCTCGCGTATCAACGACTGGTCCGTGGTGGGTACGAAGGCGCGCCCAATCGGCAATCGATCTTCGTCTAGCAACGCCCCTAAATACTGATTCCACTCCGGAACGTTTTGATAATGAACGCCCGACAGGTGACCGAAACTTGCGATGCCGGTTGCAATCAGATCCGAGCCTCGCCAAAGATTGTCGCGATAGGAAAAGCTCACTTTGCTTGGGTCTTTCACGACGGTATATGCACTGCTTACCTTGTAGCCCGCAGCTTGAAATTCTTCGAACGCATAGCGAACCCAGTCTCGTTTGGTTTGCCAATCTGCGACGGGAGCAGCCTGTTGCGTTTGCAGCAGGTCTTTCGAATAGACCGTGTTGAATGGGAGCTCCATCTGGTAAATGGTAACGCTTTCGGGAGACAGTTCGAGCGTCCGTCGTACATTCTCACGCCAGTTGTCCCATGTTTCTCCAACCATGCCCGAGATCAGATCGATGTTCACGTTGGGAAAATTAGCAGCCACAATCCAATCCCAAGCTTTGTGGATTTCTTTGGAAAGATGAGCTCGACCGTTCTCTTCCAAAATGGCGTCCGAAAAATTCTCGACTCCTAAACTTAAGCGTGTCACGCCCAGCTCTCGCAAGGCGATCACCTTGGATTCGCTCAAGGTTCCAGGCTCGCACTCGAATGTCACTTCCTCGGCTTGCTCCCAGGTAATGCTTTGGTGAAGTCGCTGAAAAAGAGACTGAAGTTGCTTGACCGACAAGAAACTAGGGGTTCCACCTCCAAAGTAAACGAACCGAATCGGACGTCCACCCATGACGGGTTGTTGGGAGACGAGTTCAATTTCGCGGGTCAGGGCCGAGACGTAGCGCTCGATTTCTTCGGCGTTCATCTGGGTAAAAACCTTGAAGTAACAAAACTTGCACCGCTTTCGACAAAATGGAATGTGAAGATAAAGGCCCAGCGGCGTCTCCTGCGAGGCACCGTCTCGAAGGAGTTGCTTCAGCGGCGAGTTCGCCATCGCGCTTTGAATGTGGGCTAACGCATCTCCGGACCATTGCGAAAATGGGGGATAGTTGGAAATAAAGTAACTTCCAACTTCGGTTTTGGCGGCTTCGGTCGACATGGATTAGATTGGGTGGTAGCTTGTGTTTCGACACTCAAATTAAGACCACTAGTTTACCCGCGAATCGGGAAAACAGGCAGAACCTTTGGCGAATCATTCATGCAAACACGTTGGGAAGTAATCATTGTCGGCGGTGGGGCTGCCGGACTTTGGGCGGCCGGGACCGCTGCCGCACGGGGCAAGCGTGTGCTGGTTCTAGAAAAGAACAACAAAGCCGGTGTCAAAATATTGATGTCGGGCGGAACGCGTTGCAACATTACTCATAACTGCGACAGCCGAAAAATTGCCGAAGCCTTTGGGAAGAATGGACGTGTTCTTCTGTCGGTTCTCAGTCGATTGTCCCCTCAAGATGTTGTTCGACAAATGGAGATTGAGGGGGTGGCGACCAAAATTGAAGAGACGGGCAAGATTTTTCCAGCCAGCGACCGGGCGATCGACGTGCGCGACGCCGTTGTCCGAAGGCTCGCTCGGGAAGGTGCCAGCTTGGTAACCGGCGCTGCGGTTCAATACGTACGACCGCTTCCAGTTGAAAACACAGGTTTTGAAGTGGCTGTCCAGATTCAGGGACAACCCTCAACCATTTTAACCTGCGATTCCGTCGTCATTACCACCGGCGGTCTTAGCTACAGCGGGTGCGGCACGAATGGCGATGGATACCCATGGGCCCGAGAAATGGGACACACCATCACCTCGCTTCGGCCAGCATTGACACCGCTCGTGTCCAGCGAAGGGTGGGTGCATGAGCTCAGTGGCATCACTTTGGACGACGCAGAAGTCAGCGCTCGCATCACGGGTGAAGATGGGAAGCAAACCAAAATGGAGCGTAGCTCATCTCGCGGGGGATTGCTATGGACCCACTTCGGCTGTAGCGGGCCCACGGCCATGAATGTGTCACGCTGCTTTTCCGATCGCGATGCTAAGTCTCCAGCGTCGCTCTCGGTCGACCTGCTGCCTGATGTTTCGCGCGAGGCATGCGAACAATGGTTGTTGGATGCGACCAAAGATTCCAATCGCACCATCGCGAATGTCCTAAGTCAACGTATCCCGAAACGTATCGCGAGTACTTTGCTAGCTGTTTTAGGATCGAACAATGACGTTCATACCTCAGAATTGTCTAAAAAGCTTCGTAATGGACTTGTCGAGCGACTCAAGGCTCTGAATGTGCCCATCCATGGCACCCGAGGCTACCCCAAAGCGGAAGTCACCGCTGGCGGTGTCTCGTTGAGTGAAGTGAACTTCCAAGACATGCAAAGTCGAAAAATGCCAGGTTTGTTTTTCGCCGGCGAGATTCTGGATCTGGACGGCCCGATCGGTGGGTTCAACTTCCAAGCCGCCTGGAGCACAGGGCACACGGCAGGCTTGTATGCTTAAAAATAGATCAAGAACAACACGCTAGTTCGGCGAGACTACTCGTTTACCGCTCGGTGCAGTGCTTCCCGGTGCGCGGTTTTCGGTGCCGGTTCTCTTTACCAAGGAATCGCCCAGTTCAGATCGCGCCTTCTCCACGAGCTCGAGCATGATGGCCAGTTGCTTTTGATTCTGCTGAGCTAGATCCATTCGTTCGCCTGGATCGGAAGATAGATTAAAAAGCTGCGGCCGGTCGATTGGGACCCGGTTATAGCGGCCTCGCTGGCCACCGACCCCTGGTTCCCCCCCTTCGATCAGATTGATTTGATGCGGCAAAAGTAACTTCCATGGCCCGCTTCGAATCGCTTGCAGTTCGTTCACGCCGTAGTAAAAGTACAATGCATCATGAGGGCCTTTGGCATTCTCAACTCCTGTCAGTAAATCAAAAATGTCTTTGCCGTCGATCTTGGTCTTTGGCAAGGGTGTGTCGACGATACGGGCCAGCGTTGGGAGCACATCCATCGTAGAACACAGTTGGTCTTGGATGATTCCTGGTGGAATATGTCCGGGCCATCGACCAATCATGGGAACGCGAATTCCACCTTCAAAGACGGTGCCTTTGCCTTCACGCCACGGTCCAGCCTCGCCACCGTGATCACCATAGAGAAGCCAAGGCCCGTTGTCGCTGCTGAATAGAACAAGCGTATTGTCCGTCAAGCCTTGAGCTTCCAGCTCATCGAGAATCGTGCCAACCGCAGAATCAAATTCTTCGATGACGTCACCATAAACACCTGAACCGGATCGGCCGCGAAACCGCTCGCCCGCATACAGGGGCACATGCGGGAAGGTGTGGGCAAAGTACAAGAAGAATGGTTGCTTTGCGTGAGTACGTATAAAGTCGGTAGAGAAATCGCGATAGGCAGCCGTCAGCAATGATTGATCTTCTGCCGAAACATCGTCATCGATAATGGTGTTGTCACGAAACAATGGAAGCTTCGGAAAGTTGCCAGCTGCGTTGGGATTGGACGGCCACATATCATTGGAGTAAGGCAGGCCCAGGTAGGAATCGAAACCATGCTGCAACGGTAGGAATTCCATTTGATGACCTAAATGCCATTTGCCAACGATTCCAGTCGCGTACCCTTGTGGTCGAAGCATTTCCGCAATCGTGGTCTCGGACGCATGGATTCCGGTTGTTGATTTCGGAAAGAGCGCTCCATGAATTCCTATGCGATTTGCATAACACCCCGTCAACAAACTAGCGCGCGATGCAGAGCAGACCGGTTGGGTCACATGGAAGTCCGTAAAGCGAACCCCCTGAGATGCGAGCTGATCCAAACGTGGTGTCTTCCATTTCGTCGCTCCATAGCAACCTAAATCACCGTAACCTAAATCATCCGCGTAGATGAGTACAATGTTGGGAAGCCCAGGCTTCGGCGACTGCGAGCCACCTTGTGCGTAACTTTGGGTAGCTGTCCCCAACAACACGATCGATAACGAAAGAAAAAACGTGAAGGGGCTTGGAATGGTCAAATTCATGGTAACTTGTCCGGAGCGAGGAAAGGAATCCGTTTAGAAAAGTATAGCAGTAGATCATGGAATTAACCGGTGATCGAGGCTATCCGTCTTGGACTTGGATTCCAGACGGTCCATTTCAGCTCGATGTGCCCTTTTTTCGGTTGGATAATAACTCATGCTTGTGGATGTAAAAAGCACTCCCGCGATGGAGGTCTATCAGATGTTAGTCGGGCTTGTCACCCCACGCCCCATTGCCTGGGTTACGACTCGGTCGAAATCGGGCGTTGTTAATCTTGCGCCCTTCAGTTTCTTAAATATGTTTGGAGCGAACCCACCGGTCGTTGTCTTTTCACCCACCCTGAAACGCGACGGCAGTAAAAAGGACACTTTACGGAACATCGAAGCCAACGGCGAATTCGTCATCAACGCGTCTACGGAAAAACACGCCGAGCTCATTAACCTGTCGAGCGCGATGCTGCCTATCGAAGAAAGCGAACTGGCGCTGACAGGCCAAAGCACCATCGCTTCGACAAGTATCCAGACTCCCCGACTTGCAGATGTTCCATTTGCCTTAGAGTGCCGGGTGCTGCAAATTGTGCCGGTCGGTCAGGGCCCGATTTCCGCCAATCTCGTTATCGGCGAAGTGTTAACGCTACATGTCGATGATGAGATACTGGGGGAAGATAGTTATCCCGACCCTCGTAAGTTGAAGGCTATTGCAAGGCTCGGAAACGAATACTGGTGCCGAACCCAAGATTTGTTTCAACTGAAAAGACCAAGCTGAGCAAAGCATGCTTCAGGTAATTCAGGCATCGAGTGGCCCTTCGTTATCTTGCCCGTAACGCAATTACTTTAGCTCAACGACCAATCGCCCATCGTCGACTGCCCATACCCGCAACACTCCTTCTTGGCCAACCGCCATTGCGAACTTACCGGTGGGGACAACATCGACGCCGTAGAGAGAATCTGCGGCTGGCCCATACTGTCGCACCAGTTGGCCGTTGTTGATGTCGTGCAGTCGAGCGGTGTTATTGATGGTGGAGGTAAAAATCTGATTGGACATGCCCACGAAGGTTAGTGCCGTAACCTCAGTACCGAATCCTGCGATCGTTTGAATGGCTTCTCCGCGTTCGATATCCCATACCTTCACGGTTGCGTCGGCGCTTGCCGTTGCCAAACGGTAGCTATCTTCTTGCCACGCAAGAGAAAGAACGTGGTGTGTGTGCCCCTCCAGAACCTTGACGACCGAGTTACTGGCAACGTCGATCAGTTTCGTCATTTTGTCTGCACCACAGCTCGCAAGCCACTTGCTGTCGGGTGAGTACGCTAATCCCAAAATCGTATCGCTATGTAAGTCTGCATCCCCATTTCCAGAGGGCGCTTGGATGGCTGTTGGCATCGCCACCAATTGACCGTCGGCAATATTCACAATAGCGAGCCTTCCACTTCGACTTGGTAAGCCGCTTCCAATCGCCAGGTGTTTACCAGAGGGATCAAAAGCTAGCGCGGTAACACGGTCCGCGATCCATTTGGGGGAATCAAAAGTTTTGTCGAGAACCCAGTTCGCATTCCCAAGCGACAAAGCCACTTGAGCTAAGACGGCGGGCGGAGCTTGGCGTTCAAGCTGTTGTGTTTCGAATCGCTCGAGCGTATCCGTCGTAAAGATATCCAAATAGGATGTGTTGTTGGATGTGTCCGTGAAGGTCGATGTAAGCATTCGATCGTTTGCAAAAGCCAGGGCGTTGGCTTTCAATCGAATCGTGTCACTCTTGACCTTGAGCGTATTGGCAGTGGATTGAAGCGTGGCAAGTTCTTCGGTGCGCTGTGCCGATAGCTGTTTGGTCATTTCCACTCGGGAAACGGCAGCCTGTTGGGATTGCTCTGTACCGGCAACCGTTTGATTGGCGACATCCACTTGCTTTTTGATTTCGGTGGCTTGTGTTTCAATGTCGGTGACCTTCTTCTTCTTCGGCTCGAGCTCTGCCGTCAATGTCTCCAATTGTTTCGTCGCCGCTTCGATGGCGGCTTTTGTATCCGCCATCATCTTCTCGTGATCGGCCACCATTTGCGCTGCGGCTACTTTTTCGACTTCTTTATCCGCGAGAGTCTTTGCAACTTTGTCTCGCATTTCGCGTGCTTGGGTAACGGCAGTGGCTTCCGACTGAACTGCCTTTTCCAGATCAATGAGGCTTTTCGCAATGCGATCGATTGTCATTTGCTGACGTTTCGCTAGGCGATCTGCGCTAAGAAACTGGGATTGTTCCAATCGGCTCCGCTGAATAGGACCAATCAACTTCGATTCCGCGATGCTCCAAAGTTGTATCGTGGTGAAGGACTTTGTGTCGTCCCAAGTTCCGGTTGCCAATTTGGTTTTGTCCGGAGAAATCACAATCATATCGACGGGGCCGGAAGCATTGATAGCGATGGCTAATGCGTCTTGAGGGCTTGGTTCCAAGAGATCCGGAGATTGCATCGCAAGAGCTTGGATGGTTCGATTCATGATGAGCAGCCAGCGTTTCTCATCCATCCTAACGCTTTGTTGTGTCGAAGCTTTTGCGGCGACGGCGTCTGCAGAAAGAGTTCCCGCTACCTCCATTGCCTTTCGATTGGCCTCAAACGAAGTGGATTGTTTCTTCCAAAGTTTGACTTGACCCGTGCTTCCGGTTGCCATGTATTGGCCATCGTTGCTGGTGGCCATCGAGTGAATGTAGTCCGAATGCGCGTTCGCTATTGTTTGTACCGGTATAGGATCGACTTTGGCGGAAGCTGGTTGTGTCGACGATAGCTGGCGAGCGTCAAAAACAAAGATGCTTCCACCACGCCCAAACGCCAGAGTGTCTCCATCTTTGGAGGCCGTGACGGCGAAACTTGCGCGAGCTGTCTCCGGCAGCTTCATCTCAATCGGTAGCATGTTGGTTTCGCCGCGAGTGAGCGAACCACCTGCGATCCAAGCGCGAATGATTTCCACTTGTTCGGCGGTCAAGGGGCTCGCGCCGACGGTGTTGTCTACCGGAGGCATAATCGGTTCAACGGCTCCGGTCGCGCGTGTGATCAGTAGACTCGCACCCATGTTCTGGTTGTCGATTGCGGACCCCGCATCACCACCCTGCATGATTTTGGCGGGTGTTTCCAGGTTCAAGCCGGACTCTGCAAGGGTAGCGTTGTGACATGCGATACAGTTCTTTCTAAGAATCGGTGCAACCGCATCTTCGAAGTAAATGGGTGCCTGAGCATTCACCGCGCTGCCAAACGCTAAAAGCATCAGAGGCAAAAATCGAAACACTTTCATGGTGCATCTCCTATTCGTATTCGAACGTTGTTCGTTGGAAGCTGAATCACCCGACTGATCGTTTTCTCAGGTGCGTTAGGGTCTGGATTGGGAAACGAGATCGTCGTTTCGCACAAGCCGCAAACCAGAGTCTCTCCCAATGGCGTGTCCTTGGGAATTTGAAGCTCAATCGTACCCTCATTGATGTTGGGTTCTATTTTGACTTCGGCGGAAGTGACCTTCACTGGGCCTTGAAGCAAGCGGAACAGGATGGGTGCGGCTTCACCACCAGGTCGGCGAGTCACTCTTAGAGGCAGTTGAATGGGGGTTCCGCGAATTCCTTCGACTATCACAGGATCTTTCGCGCCCAGTTCGATCGATAGCGGGCTGGTCCGTGTTTCTGATACTTGCAGGACCAATCCGTCAGCAATTTTGGATGTCGAAGCTCGAAAAGTATCGATCGAAGGAGAAACGAACTCGACCTGGGTCGCAACGGACTTGAGATCGGCTGATGTGCCAATAAGCTGGAGCGGGCTGATTGTTGGGGGGCCCACTGTCCCATCCTGCAAAAGTTGAAGCCGAGTGAAGTTTTGGTTTTCCGCTATCACCCCAAGACCACCTTGGACGTTCGCGGGAAGTCCATCGACTTGAATCTGTATGGGTTTGTCGAAGCCATCGAATCGAACTGCATGCACTGCGATGGTAGCGATTCCGCCGATTGGGATAGAACCGGTTGCGATGCGCGCTTGTTCTAAGTCTCGAACTTGGCTTGACCAATTTGCAGCCAGGACAAACCCTGGATTGGGACGTCGTAATTCCACGGTATATCTCGGGGCCGCAAGCGCCGATCCAGAAGGACTGTTCAAGGTCGATTGTCGTTGTTGATTGCGAACGATCAGTCGGTAAAGCCCTGCTTGCGGGATACGGAATCGCAGCAGAGGATCTTTGATGTTGAATCGAAGTTCGGCATTGCCAACGGCTTGCATGTCGTCGTTTTCGGCAACGAGCACTCGCTGTTCGTTGGCTAATCCAGCGTTGTCGACTCGATACAAAGCCAACGCGCAATCGGTGGGCTCACCGAACCGTTGGGAGATTGTCTCTGCAACCAGATCGGCATTTTGCTCACACACAAAATCAAACTCATCCATATCGCTATTGGATTGGAAAGCTCCTGTGATACGGCATGGCCATGCGACGGTCGTCGCTTGGGATTGGGAAGAAGGGTTAACCGTTTCGCTATGTTGAATCTCCGGTAGTTCAGCCAGCGGTGCACGCACGAAAGAGGCTCGAGGATGTTGAATATGGATTCGATTTCCTGCTAGTGAACTGGTAAGGAACAACGCGTATCGGTACTCACCCCCACCGCGAAACAATTGGTCATGGACCAAAATTCGATAATCTTGATTGGCAAGCAGTTTTACTTCCAAAGAGGGATCCATTTCGTGCGTTGCTGCCGACATCGCAAGGGTACGATTATCGGAGGTTTGGATTGACATCACCAAACGGGCGCGAGAATCCAAGGACTGAGCTAGGCCATCAATTCGAATTACTTGATCGGTTTCACTATGGAATCGGTAGTAGTTCCTGCCCGTCCCTACGCATTCATCTTGATAGAAGTTTTCCACACGGACGTCGGTGGGCGACGAAGCGGACTCATTGTTTGTTGCAAGGTTCCAGGCTTGTCGTGTAAGCAAAAACTTTCTTGAATTAGAAAGTCCCAGCTCATTGATCGCTCGGACTGGAATCATTTTTGTTTCTAGGCCCTCAGGCAGAACTACGGTTTCGATGTTCTCCACAGCCAACCAATGCGCTTTGGCGTTAGCAAGGTTGGCTCCGACGGCACCTTCAATAGGCTGATGCTGTTGGCCTATCGTACCACCCAATCGTCCTAGTGCGATCAGTTCTGGAACCGGCAATTGTCCGAGGCTGTTCATACTCATGACGAGCCCGAGTACCAAGCCAAGTACCGTTCGTTGAAGAGTTAAGAATGGACTCATGAACCTCACCTTCCACATACGTGGTTGCAATTATTCGTGACGCAAGGCTTCAATCGGATTCATTTTCGCCGCGCGGATCGCTGGATAGGTGCCGAAGATCAAGCCGACCGCCAAGGAGATCAAAAATGCGCCTGGAATACTTTCCGGCATAATCGATGGCTGAACCGTTTGAACGACTTCGGGCAATGCGGCCATCGTCTCGGGTTGGAGGTAGGTGAACACAATTCGAGCAAGGTTGACAACCGGAACGCACAACAAGCCCACCAAGATCCCGCTGATTCCACCTGCCAGGCTCAAGACGCTGGTCTCGACCAGAAACTGCCGAATGATGTCGCGTCGTTTTGCTCCTAGGGCCCGTCGAATTCCGATTTCGCGAGTTCGCTCGGTAACGGTTGCAAGCATGATATTCATAATGCCGATTCCACCCACCAACAGTGAGATTGCTGCGATTAAGCCGCTGAATACCATGAACATGTAGCGAGTTGTTTTGGCTTGTTCCAGCAATTCAAGGGGCACTACGACGGCCACGTCTTCCATCTTGGCGTGGCTTATGAGAGCATTCTCAACAAGCTCCGCAGTTTTCCTGACATCCTCTACTTTTCGAACTCGCAAGGTGATCTGATTGAGCTCGATAATCTCCCCTTCGCGAGACGAGGCACGGAAGCTGACGACGGTGTCACCAATGCGGCTTTGCAGCGTTTTGATTGGGATGTAAACGTCATTCGAAAAGTCTTGCGCTGCCATGGAGCCACCAATCGCAGCGGTTGCACCTTTGGGCTCAAGCACTCCGACGACTAAGTAAAAGTCTTGATTTTCTGGCATGTAGATCCGCTGTCCAATAGGATCTTCGTAGGGGAACAAGCGTTCTGCCATTTTCGCGGCGATCACGCAGTGCGAATCGGCGGCAAAATTTTCCGCGTCGGTAATGAAGTGCCCTCGGGCCAATTTAAGTCGCGTGACTTCTGCATATTCGGGGGTGCATCCGACCAAACGTCCGTCGAGCTTACGATTCTTGAACTGAAATTGACGTCGCATTTCACGGATGGGCAGTGCGCTGCTGATGGTAGGAACGGTTGCGACCAGCATGTCGAATTCGTCGCGAGTCAGGCCATACGGGGTTAAGCCCGATTGTGCGAGCTTTTCGCTGGGTGGCTTCACGGTCCGAATCATGATCGTGTCGGCGCCAAGATTTTCGATCTGTCGTTGAGCTTCGTCGCCAATACCTTTGCTAATGGCCAGAAGCCAAATCACACTCGCTACGCCGATGAAGATACCAAGGACGGTTAGCAGCGAGCGCAGTGGGTGTAGCCAAAGGCTTTTGATTCCGAGCTCAATGGTTCCAAGCCAAATATTCATACTTCCACCGGCATGTTATCGATTGCGTATTGAGCAGCGGCCGCCCGAACCTCTTCTGAATTGCGTCGGTCCCATTGAAGCCGTCCATCTTTCAGCCGAACCACCCGCTTTGCACGCTTCGAGACTTCGTCTTCGTGCGTTACTAGAATGATTGTGCGCCCTTCGTTGTTCAGCTTTTCGAACAGCGTAAGAATTTCTTCGGTGGTGCGAGAATCCAAGTTCCCTGTCGGTTCGTCCGCGAGAATAAAATACGGATCGTTCACAAGGGAGCGAGCGATCGCAACGCGTTGTTGCTGACCACCGCTCAGTTGCGTTGGTCGGTGATCGAGCCGCGATCCCAGACCAACCATGTTCGCAAGTTCCAGGCTTCGAGCTCGTTGTGCTTTGGAAAGCGAACGACCTTGGTAGAACAGCGGCACCTGGATGTTTTCGACAACGGTCAATTGTTGGATCAGGTTGTAGGCTTGAAACACGAATCCAATCCGCTGCGATCGGATGTCAGCGAGTTGATCATCGTTCATGGTCGCCACATCGTCTGAGCCCAGCCACAGACTTCCGGAGGTAGGTTGATCCAAACAGCCGAGCATGTTTAGCAGCGTACTTTTGCCAGAACCGGATGGCCCCATGATGGCGACATAGTCCCCTTCGGGAACGTCGAAAGTCACGCCTCGCAATGCTCGAACGGTTTCACTTTTTAGAACATACTCCTTCTTCATATCGACGACACGACAAGCAAATCCATTCGTGTCCATTTTTGAATCAGGCATTAGTTCGAAGGTGCTCCTCTTGCGGAGCCGCCGGGACCGCCTCCACCCCCTGCCGACATACGCTTTCGCATTCCAGCGGTCATTTCTGCTTTGTCAATCGATCCATCCTGGTTGGTATCGCTTTCTGCGAAACCGGCGGCCATTCGATCATCGCCAGCGACTTCGTCTTTGGTCAGCTTGCCGTCGTTGTTTTTGTCGAGCCGACCGAAGATGGCAGTGACGATGACATCAGCGCTTGGCATCCCGCCACCGGCAGCTCCTGGGCCGCCTGCGGTTGCAGGTCTTCCGCCCGAGGTCTCGTCACCGGGGGTGCGAACCATTTTTGGCGATTCTGCGGCGATCTTCGCAAGCTTTTCGCGGTCGTCGACTTCCTCGATTTCAGGAATCTGCATTTTGTCTAAGTGATTGCGAGGGTCGAGAACAACAACATCGTCCTTGTTGACACCCTCTTTGACGGTAACAAACTTCTCATTGGTCGCACCAAGAGAGATTTCGTTGGTTTTCCATTCATCGCCGTCTTTGATAAGAACAAAATGATGCTTCTTGGATTCGTACACAGCATGCACCGGCAGCTGAAGCGCGTCGGGGAGTTGTTCGACAAAGATACGCGTTTCAGCGGTCATGCCTGTTCGAATTTCCTCGGGTGGGTTCAAGATCTGTACGAAAACAGCGTATTCCTTTGCGCTGGTTCCAAACCAGTTTCCCGGTTCAGCATACTTGTTGACTTTGGTAACACGGCCCAACAGCTCGTTTGCGGCCGCCCCCACGTTGATCTTGACCGGCATACCTTCGCGAATCAGAGTGATGCGAGACTCGTTGACCTTGGCTTTGACTTGCATCTTGCTTGGATCTGGAAGCAAAAATATCGTTTGTTGTTCTCGGACCAATGCGCCCGGTTCCACGATGAAATCTCCGCCGCCTCGTCCGCCAAACTTGTTTGCAAAAACCACTTGGCCATCGGCAGGGGCGTAAATGGTGCAAGCCTTGATCTGGTTTCGAATCTCTTCAAGTTTGTCCTTCTCTTCCGAGAAGGTGTTTTGATCCGAAGACAACTTTGCAGCGGCGGTTTCGATGTCGCTGTTCAATTGCACAAGCATCTTTTCTTTGGTCAGTTTATCTAGAACCATCAATCGGGCTTCCGCCGACTCAAGAGTGCTTTTGGCATTTTGAACCGCGAACTCCTCCGATTCGATCTGCAATGCTTTCAGAGTCCCCTTGGCAGCAAGGCGTTCTGCGCTTTGCAAAGAGAGCTCCGATTTTCGAAGTCCTTGTTGAGCCAAAGCGATCTCGCTCAAAATGGCTTTTCGTTCGGTTTGGTAGGTTCCCTCGAGATATTCCTGCTTGGCGATCGCTGCCTTGCTGACCAGAGCTTCGCTGCTGATCACAGTCGATTCTGCCGTACTTACCACAATCCGTTGGTTCTTGGCGTCTTGCTCCAATGCGGACGAATCCAGTTGGCAAAGTTTGTCACCCTTCTTTACGAAGGCTCCTTCCGCGATCACGTTGAGGATAGGTGTTCCGCTGCCGCCGCGGCCTTTGACTTCGCACTTCACTTCGTTGTTGCTGCTGCTCTCAATCTCGCCTTGCTCCAAAACGATATGGTCGAATGGACCGCTTTCGACTTGATGAAGCACCATGTTCGCGCCCGAGTTCTCAAGGCGTCGTTGCTCGTTTACCTTCCACCAAACGAATCCGGCACCTCCAGCAACAGCAAGTGACATGACTGCGAGGAGAATTAGTTTGGCGGACGCTCTTCGAGAGCGAGCAATTACCGGTTGTCGGATAGACATGATTTGTATTTTTGGGGGAGGGATTTCCGAGTCCTGAATCTCAACGTCGGAAACGAGGTGAGACCGACCATTATCGATGCGAGTCAATTCTTTCGCCATTGAGAAAACGAAGATATGCTCGTTTTCTCAAGGAGTTTTGTCAGCTCCTGCCAGATCGACCGCGTTTGTAAACACTTGGTAGTCGACTGAGTTCCGGACCATCCTAGTCGAAATGGCGAAAAAAGAAGATTTTCTAATGAAGATGCAGCGTAAGGGTGCTCATTCCCCGAAAGTGGAAACATCAACATTTTCGCCCCCGTCCGGAGTCGCCAGGGCATCTAGGACGGATTGCGGTACATTGGACGGAATTCGCAATCCGTCTTCGTCGGTTGTTATGGCGGTGAAGCTGCCTTGGTGGAGCCCTCCTACGTCGACCATTGGCTTTTGTCCGACCTGCAAACCGCGTCCGATATTGATATCCCCGGGCTGTGTCCAGGAACACATATTATTGGTTTCGACGAGCAGAATCGTGTTCTTTTCCGCTTGAGTGCGAGAAAGCGGTCCTGTGGGAGGAAACAGGGTCCCTGGGCCGGTCAGGAGAACGTAGTTGGTTTCGTAGATTCCCGCGGCGTCAGGCGAGTTTGGGCTAGCAAACTCGGAAGGCATTTGGTTCAGAAGGCTCTGATTGGCGGGGCTGTTCCAGGGCGTGCTCAGTTCAAAGCGTTTATAAAGCCCTTCGTTTCCCATGAAAGGCAGAATCAGAACTCGCCAAGAGTACAAAGGTGTTCCGTTTGCATCCAACACAACAGGCGGAGGGTAGGTACCGTAGCGATCCGAGTACGCGTTCAGAGCTTGGGCAATGGTCTCCATGTTTTGGAGATCGCGGCTTTGGGCTGCTCGTCGAAACCCATTCGTGACGCTTGGCCAAGCGAGGGCGAGAACGAGTCCACCGATTAATAAAAGAGTGGTAATCACAGCTGCCCCGACAATGGCAGGCATCCAGCCGCGCGGATGCGTTGTTGGCGAGTTGCTTGATTTTTTGGTGGCAGCAATCGAGGGAACCAGAATGCCGCTCGCGTTGAAATGCGGCATCGTGACTGTTTTTCCACAATCAATGCAGGGGCCGGATTGGCCTGCATAGCGATCCAGTACCTTGGTTTTGCAGTGGCAATACGGACACACAAACTCGAAGGGCATTTGGGATGGATCCTATGCTTTTGTGCCAATGAACTGGTAGTAGGGCGTTCGTGCCAATGGAAGGTAGGGAATCTTTGCTCGCAGCTCTTGAATCAGCGAAGTCGAGAAGCGATTGCGAAGGTAGGGGATATGGTCTGGGCTTGGGAAAACGTTATCGCTGGAGAACCAAACGGGCCAAAAGTTTCTAGTCGTCCAGCTGTGGCGTTTCAAGCCTTCCGCTGCAAACTTGCGGGCTACATAGAAGTCGATCACCCCAATTTTCCCACCTGGTTTCAGGATACGAAAAGCATTGTCGATGGCAGCGAACCAATCGGGGATCATTGTCAAGGAATACGAAAAGGTCACGATGTCCGCGTACCCTTCCGGTGGAGTCCAGGTCGTGGCATCGCCGGTCACCGCCGTCACGTTGTTCCAACCGTTGCGTTCGGAACGTTTCTTAACCACTTCCAGCAGGGAAGTCGCAAGGTCCACAACGTACACTTGGCTCAAGTTGGTTATGGATGGACCAATGAACTCCAGATTGGAGCCAGTGCCACCACCAAAATCCACCCATACCTTCGGCTTGCTGGTCGGTGCTGGGTTCGAGTCGGTTGTTCCGGGGTTCGGTGCAGAGGCGTCCTTTCCCAGCGTTTGATAGACGTGTTCTCGGCCTTGAAGGAGTCTCTTGCGAAAATCATCGTAGCCATCCGCTTGGCCCGAGTAAAAGTTCTCCATCCGCTGCGCATGGTCTTTGCCTCGAACTGGCCTAAGAACCAAGTGGTATAGAATTTTGAGGTCGTTGCGAATGGACATGAATAGGGTTTTTCCATGGGTAATTCGGAATCGTTTTCTGGCTGTTGCGGCCAGTGCACGCGGTTGCGATTGCCCGTTATCCATGGTCTAGCCAGAAACGTCACTAGATACCCATGAGCAACAAATCAGCGGGCATAAACGCAAAAAAAGCCAATCTGGATCTGCTACCGAGATTGGCTTCTTGTTCGAAATCAACGCAGCGTTCGCATGCGTTGTTTGTAATGAGCCGCGGGCTCTAGCCGCGTATCGGTTTCGTGTAAAAATCACATGTCGCGGCTTGCGCCTGCGGCTCAAATCTGGGACGCGGCTAGCGCCTGCGGCTCAAATTTAAGAAGCAGGTACGATCCGGACAATGAGATACTAGAAGCCCTTGAAGGGGTGGGCTGCGGAGTCCTTTTTATCAAGCATTTCTTGAACCGATGGTAGGCCCTTCATGGCGCTGGAAATGGCGTCGACCGTTGCTGCGTAGTTGAACTCGTAGATCTTCTTGTCGTCCGCTGCTGCCGGGTGAATGAACACGCCGCAAACGATCACGAGATTTTCTGCTTGATCCTTTGGAATGACTCCGCTTGCAACACTATCCGCAACGGCTTTGGCGACAGCGGCTTGTGCAGGTCCAAACATTTGCACGGCTTGCTTCATTCCCTTGATGGTCACTTTGGTGATCATGACGGTGGAAGGCTTTACAGCCACATTCGGAGCCAGAACGGCTAGCAGATTGGTATGGCCACTGCTTTGAGTTGCCAATGCACTTGCGAAAGCTGTGCCGACGGGACCGTCCTTGCTTCCGATCATGAGGTCAATATGAGCAATTTCGTTACCTTCGCCGACCAGTGATTCGCCAACGTACATAGACATGAGAGATTCCTCGATTTCTTAGAGACTGATTTTTTCGTCGCAACTGTCGCGAGATTTGAACACAGAGAGTAGCAAACTGCCACTATTCTGCAACGTATTAATTACGAGGTAATGACGCCAAAATGCGGTTTTTTCAGCCCGGAATTCAGAATTGCTGAGAGTTTTCCTGTTCATTTTGGTTGGAAAACGACGCTTTCGAGTGTACCCTGGAGTGTCATCAGATATGCCAAAGATAGATTCGGCACGAAAGTTGCAAATGTATTGAGGCGGCGCAGTCGAACTGCTTTTGGGTTAAGCTGGACTCGGTCGAAGATCGAATCGAGCCTTTTCGCCCAGTGTTTTCCAGGGTTTTTATTGAGCATTCAGTACCAGAGGGTCGTCACATGAAACGGAACTTGTCCAGCCTCGTTTTTCTCGCATTAGCGATTTCAGCATCTGCTTGCCCAGTCCTGGCGGACGAAACAACGAACAAACCAGGCAAGTCGGTCAGCACCGAATCCAAAAAAACAGGGAAGAAAGCAAAAGACCAGGCCCCAGCGAAAACAATCGAAATGTTTCAGGCCATGGACCAAGGCTTGCTAACCGTCGACTACATCGGAAAAGATGCAACCCAAGCGAACCTAATTTTCAGAAATCAAACAGGGGAGCCGCTCGATGTCGTCCTGCCTAAGACCTTTGGCGCCGTGCACGTCTTGGCTCAAGGAATGATGGGTGGTATGGGCGGTATGGGCGGCGGTGGTATGGGCGGTATGGGCGGCGGTGGCATGGGCGGTATGGGCGGCGGTGGCATGGGCGGCGGCCAAGGCATGGGCGGCGGCATGGGTGGCATGGGCGGCGGCATGGGCGGCATGGGCGGCGGTGGCATGGGCGGTATGGGAGGCGGTGGCATGGGCGGCATGGGCGGAATGATGCGTGTTCAGCCTGACAAACCCAACAAATTGACCGTGGCTACACTCTGCCTCGAACACGGGAAACTCGACCCAAACCCTCGAATGAAATACAAAGTGGTTCGTCTCGAAGAAGTGAACGACTCGCCTGTCGTTGCTGAACTCTGCAAAGCCTTGGCTTCCGGTCGCGTCGGGCAAAACACCGCTCAGGCCGCAGCTTGGCACGTTGCTAACGGACTCACCTGGGAAGAACTCGTTCGGAAACCTCGAGTCATCTCCGAATACACCGGCGTTGAAATGTTCTTCTCGCGGTTTGAAGTCGATGCAGCGATTCGATTGACTTCGTTGGCCAATTTCGAAGCGGAAAAGAACCAAGCCTACCAGGCTGAAACACCCGCGGTTGTCGAAGAAGAATCGATCGGCGACAAGCTCTCCAAATAGATTGCGAAGCGTTATCGATTCCTAAGCGTTTCGAACCGCAAAGAAATGAGCCCGGCCTATCTCTAAATAGGCCGGGCTTTTTTGTTGATTGGCAGCAGATGCAATTTCTATTCAACCTCTGCCATCGAAACCTTCGTTCGAGCTTCTCGCAATCCTCGACTTAGAATGTCTCGAAGCAAGGGTGAATAGTCCTCGTATCGCGACTCATCAGCAGGACCATCTGCATATTGATAGATCGCATCGCGAGGCTTCGCTCCCAACGCAATCAAAGTACTGGAGACGGTTCCGTAATCGGCCCCGCGAAGCACCATGTTCGCTCGTCCGCCCGGTGAAGGAGATCGTGCGAAAACTTTGCTTGCAACAGCCAGAAATTTGACTGGCGAATCCAACGTCTGCAAAGTCAGCAAGCGACTTGCTAATTGCACACGTTCGTCCCGAGGGTCGTTCAAGTTTCGCCCGCCAATGATATTGAGCCCAGATTGCATCTCCACCACTTCATTTTCAGTTTCGTGGTGAACAACGAATCCAGAATCACGATCAGCAACCACAAGATTGCAAGCCTCGATCTGATGCTTTTCAAACTCTTCTAAAGCTCGCTCGAGCGCTTGTTGTGCAGAAGACGCTTTTAACGTTTCCTTACACAAGACACCTCGCGAACGATTACTACCCAACGGCTCCATCGTTCGTCGGTTGCAGATTCCAACAAACACGCCGTGCTGATTCACCCCAAGCCATGTTCCACCATTGCGTTGATCGGTGGGACAAAGGATCCTCGGCTTGCCCGATTGAATTGCGGGGGCCGAACTGCGTCTGTCAAAAAACTCCTCTCGATTTGCTGCAACTAGTATCGGACTTTCGGAAACCACGCGATATTGAATGGCTAGTAAGCACATCGCAACATCAGCACTTTCTATGGTTGGAGTTTGCGAATCGAGCCGTCCGTAATGGCAACTTATCGCACATACAACATGCAATAAAACGACCCGGAAGAAACCACAATCTAACGTTGCACAATGCTAGCAGTCACCCCCCAAAAGGGTACTAAAGTGCAAATTGTTGAATACTTGTTAGTTAAATTGAGACAACGGGTCGGTATAAGCAGGGTTGATTTTGTGTATTTTTGCTAGTCGGCAAACTTTGACAGATTCCGAAACTTCTTGGCCCGCTTGGATGTTTGTATCGGAAGAACTCGGCAACAAAGCGGTTATTGCTATACTTATCAAGGTCTTGCCAAAGCCGATTTTGTCAGGCTTCGCTACGGGTTGCCACTCTTAACGACCACATTGATCATCGAAACGATTCCACGAAGAAACGAAACCCCAGACTTGTCGGGTTCCATCAGCCAAAGCGGGCGCGGTCGAATGGGCTCGTGCCCCGGTGTCCTGATAGCCGGCACGGGGTCTTACGTTCCCGATCTCGTAGTCACCAATGAAGACTTAGCTTCACTCGGGTGCGATAGCGATTGGATCGTTCAAAGAACAGGCATCCGCGAACGCCGCGTGGCATCGCCCGATCAAGCGACCAGCGATCTTGCCTACGAAGCAATTCTCCGATGCCTTCGACAGTCAGGGACGGATGCAAGAGATGTGGATCTGTTGATCTGCGCCACGATGACTCCGGATTTTGCGACTCCTTCTACCGCTTGTTTGTTGCAGCAAAGGCTTGGGTGCATCGCTCCCGCTTTTGACCTGAATGCTGCGTGTGCGGGCTTTATGGTCGCTTTCATTACGGCCGCCCAATACGTTCGAACTGGGCTCGCCAAGAATGCAATCGTTGTCGGCAGCGAAGTGATGAGCCGAACCGTGGATCGTACGGACATCAAGACCTATCCTCTGTTTGGCGACGGAGCAGGTGCGGTATTGCTTCAGCCCAGCGCCACCGCAGACGGCGAAAGTGGAATCCTTAGCTTTACCTTGGGGTCGGAGGGAAACGCAGAAGCGCTTTGCATTCCCGGAGGCGGCTCGCGTGAACCGATTTCTCAATCCATGCTGGACCAATCCAGGCAGTTTCTGAAGATGGACGGTCGATCCGTTTTTATTTGGGCGGTGCGGGTTGTCGAAGACAGTATTCGAGACGTATTGACCGCAGCCAATGTAAAACCATCCGAGATTAGCGCCATCATCTTGCATCAAGCCAACATTCGAATCATCGATGCGGCGATCAAATCCTTGGATGTGCCCAAGGATCGCGTGTTTGTGAACTTAGATCGTTACGGGAACACTTCGGCGGCCAGCATTCCCTTGGTTCTTGATGATGCGTACCAACAGGGGGCGATTCACCAAGGGGACCTCGTGCTGCTTTGCGGTTTTGGCGCTGGTTTGACCTGGGGTACATCGCTCATTCGTTGGTAATAGGAACTAGCCCCGCTTCTTTTCGCAAATAGCCGATCAACGATGCCATCTCATCGTTGCTCATCAGTTCCTCAAAGTTGCCAGGCATCAGCGACAGCTTGCTTTGCTTTTCTTGTTCGATCTCGGATACCAAGATCCTCCGTTGCTTGCCTGCTTGGTCGGTCAAGATCATCGATTCGCTGTTTCTATCTGTCACAAGCCCGCTGACGGTCTCGCCTCCTTCCAGGACCAAAAGAGTCATTCGAAACGCTTCATCGACGTTACGATCGGGCCAAAGGATGTCCTCGCATAGGCGAGGGATCCCACGCGCACCAACCCCTTCTAGCTGTGGACCAACAACGCGACCCTGGTTGCCCAGCTTATGGCAGGTCGCGCAACGGTCCGCAAATTGTTTTTGTCCCAGTTCCAAATCGACGGTTGCTAGTGGAATGGCTGTGGCTTTGCTGTCCACCACCGCTTGCCTGGAACTGTTCGTTTGTTCGGTGGGACGCATCGCTATCAGCTTCTCCGCGCTAGGCCCGTGGAGGCTTTGCCAGAAACTGGGTTGCAAAACGGCTAACGCCTCACGGGATAAACTACCGTTGGTGCATAGTTCAGCAAGAACGTTCGCCGCGTCGCGATGCCGGCTCAACTGTTTGACCAGTTGCTCCTGTTGTTTTGCGGAGCAGCGTTTTGCAATGTTGCTTGCGATCGCGTTCTGCTGAGTCACCATGGTGTTGACCGTGATGATATCGGCCCAATTTTGTTGCAACGCAAATTCTGCCAGCTCCACCAATACGGGATACGATCGTTGGTAACGAAGTATCTGCAAACCAATGCGACTGTTTGTGTCCACCAGTTCGGTCGTCCCAAGGGCTTCTAGGATTTCGTTGTGCTCTGCATCACTTGGCCATCCGAACAACTCAATAAACTCCTCAATCTTCTTCCATCGATTTGGAAGAGAGCCAGGGTTCAGCCCCTCTTGTTCAAATTCACCGACTCCTATCCAAGCGTAGCTGTTCCCAGAGTCCCCATCGATCACTTGGACTTCCACCGGTTTTCCTTGGAAGGCCTTCAAGTCCCATTCCACACGTGCCGCCACATCGCTGCGAGGCGGGAACGCTCGTGCTATTTCTTGCACCGAATCTCCAGTTGCATCCAGCAATACCATGCGGACCAAGTTCTTCGCTTGATCGGGTTCGCTTGGAAGGCCATTGTGCCCAACGATTCGAAAGGCCAGCCTTTCTGGAGCCATGAAGGGGGCTGTCTTCCACGTGCCAACGTATTTTTCCCCTCGTGTCAAACTGCTATAAAAAGTTCCTTGGCCGTGGTTCGTCTTCAGCAAGTTGGACGTTAATTCAACGGGTTGAAGCTGGCGTTGTTCGAGGCCCCAAACCGATTGGTCGTTGGATATTCCTGGCACCGAATTCCACTGGACCATGCACCAATCAGGATGTTGCTTCCTTTTCTTTTCCGCCTCGATCATCCATGCCTTGCACAGCATCGGAAGTCGGCTGCGTCCCAGTTCGGATAGGCCTTCAAGAACCATGCCTCTTTGGCTTTTTTGTCGAAGGCTCAACCGAAGTATCCAGTCCGAAGCGGAATTCAGATCAACGCTCATACGATCGATCAGCAGAAATAACCGATCGACGTTTGCATCGTCGATGACATCCGCAAGTCGGTCGACCAATGAGTCCATACCGGTGATTGCTTGGTTGTCGATCTGCATTTCGAGCAGGTCCAAAATCGCCGATGCCGTTATCGGATTTTTTATGGCAAGCAACACGCGAAGTAAACCTTCGTATCTAGGTGCTTTGATCAAAAGGGAGTCTTTTTTCTCTCGCAGAGCGTTTGTTGTTTGTTTCAGCCAAGTTTCCAATCGGTTGGAATCAAATGCCTGCATGGACTGAAGACAACCACGCAATGAGATGACAAGTGACTGAGCAAGCACCGGATCGAGCGTCGCATCGACACGATCCAGTTCCTGCATCAGCCAGTTAGCTCCGGCCTCTTGAGCTACCTTGGATCCCATCGCGGCGCTTCGGGAAAGAAGCTGTGCAATCGACTGCAACAACATGGCTTGGTCTGCATTTTTGGAATCCAAAGCGTCCGCAAATCGCAAAGCGGAAATCAGTTCTTCCTCGAGAAGTCCTACGTTGTTGGAACCCACGAACAAGGAATTGCAAATCCTGTCGATCTTGCTTTTGGCATCGATGGGGCTCAAGCTTTTGATTTCGTCCCAGGGAAGTCGACCTTCTATCTTCGTCGAGTCATCCACTAGGGGCTCCAAGCGATCTCCTTCCCCAACCCAGCTGATTCGCCATATTCGGCCACTGGTTCGGTCACGATCGGGGTGGTCCAAAGGAACTTCGTAATGACCGATGATTTTGTTGTAGAAATCGGCGATGTACAGCTTCCCATCGGGACCAAATTGAAGATCGACAGGGCGAAACCATGGGTCGTCGCTGGTGAGAAGATCGGGCATGTCGATAGCCTTTGCTGTCGCTCCCGAATACTGGATTTGGTTGCGATTGATCCGGCATGTCATCACATTGCCGCTCAGAAAGTTGTCCTGGAACTCCACAGGGAAACGAGAATTTTTCGAATGAGCCAAGCCTGAAATCGCGGTGCTTCCATGCAGGTGATCCATCATGGGTGGAACGAATCCAAGACCGTCATCCGGGCGACCGAAGCTCGGGTAACAACCGCCTGCGATCAGCTGGGAAATAGGTTTGCTGTGACAGTCCGCTGCGTACCAAAACCCCCAACGGTCTTGAGCCATGCCGAAGGGATTCACTTGTCCTTGCGTGTACAATTCGACGCGTGAACCGTCGGGGCGAAATCGAAACGTGTTTCCTGAGGTCATGGTGATCGCATGCCCATCGCGTCCTTGGATCTTGCTCTCGTTGTTGAACCCATGGCAAGCATAGATCCAGCCGTCATGGCCGTCTCGTAAGGCATTGACCATCCCGTGGGTGTCGCGAGTGGTGTCGAAGGGGCCGATAAGAACGGTACGTTCATCGCATTTTCCGTCCCCGTCGGTGTCTCGCAAGAACCAAATGTTAGGGATGGAAAAGCACAGGACCCCATCTTGGTACGGCAGGATGCCGATCGGAATGTTCAGCTGATCCGCAAAAACGTGCGACGATTCGAAACTTCCATCGCGATCGCGGTCCTCAAGAACAACAATCGAATCCCCCGCGACTTCCCCTGGCTTGGCGGGAAACGGATATTGGGTGGATTGAGCCACCCACAATTTTCCAGAACCATCAAATGCCATGTTCATCGGCTTTGCGATGGTTGGCTCCGACGCGATCAATTCGATTTGAAATCCTGCTGGCAGATGGAATCCCGCCTTCTCCTCGTTTGCTGTAAGTTTCTGCGTTTCCCGAATAGTTTGTCCGTAAACTTCTTTGGGAGTGCTTGGTTCTGACGCCCTGAAACGGGCGGATTGCGAAGATTCGTCGGCGCCCAAGCGAGCGGCCTGGATCAGTGCCAAAACGAGTGTGGAAAGGCAGGCAATTTGGAAAATGCCATGGGAAAGCTTTTCGTTCAGCGGGTGGCGTTGGGAGATCGAGGTCATGGTGTGAACTTGGGAGGGATGTGAGGTTCAGGAGAGAGAGAAAAAGGCTGATCGATCCACGATCCCTTAGATTCTAGTTGAAAACCGGGAAAAATGCTCAAGTCGCAACCGGCTGCCGTTGCCGTCTCAAAGTTCTTTTGTGTATTCAATCACGGTTCGCCTGTGTTCCCTTTTTCCCAAGTTCGTACAAAAGCGCCTAAGGTACCGTATGAAAAGCCAAAGCATCTGGATATGGACAGCCATGTGGTTTGCTTCCATGGCATTGCAAGCTTCGGTTGGTTTTGGACAGATGGGTGGCGGAATGCCTGGCGGCGGGGATAACGCGCCGGCTTTTAGTGAACCCAAATTTTCCGAAAAAATGTATGAAGCAGGTGGGCCTCGAGGTCGCGAAGCGACCGACGGCGCTCCCATTTTGTCCGTAACGATTGAAGGCAACAGCAGCGTGTCCGAGAACTTTATTGTCTCCACCATGCAAAGCCGCCAAGATCGGACCTTCGATAAAGAGACGTTCAACCGCGATATCAGCTCCCTATATCGGACCAATTTGTTTCGCAAAATCAGCTCGTACTTTTCCGAGACACCCGATGGCGTTCACATACGGCTGGTAGTGGAAGAACGGCCGATCATTCGAAGTGTTGTCTATCGTGGCAACGAACGTCTGGAAGATCGAAATCTGACCAAGCATGCCGGTATCCAGAAAGGAGATCCACTGGACCCGATCACCATCAATTCCGCTAAGTCCAGGTTGATTGAATTGTATCAGGACAAGGGAATGAACCAGATCGATATTCGAATCGAATCGGGTTTGCGTAAAGGCGATCGCGAGGTGGAATTCATCATCAACGAAGGGCCGGTCGAAAGGCTCAATAAAATCATGTTTGTGGGCAACAAGGCCTTCAGCACGGATCTGCTGAAGGCTCGCATCAAAAGCCGCGATGCCCGTGGAGGTATCACCCCCTACATGTTTAACCTTGCTTCGGATAACAAAATCGAAGCCGACCGCGATGGACTGATGAGCTACTATCGGTCGCTTGGCTATTTTGACGCTCGAGTTGACTTCCGAAAGGACTACAACGTTCGAGGCGACTTTATCGACCTGACGTTTATTGTCTCCGAAGGCGAGCGATACAAAATCAAGTCCGTTTCCATCGCAGGCACCAAGCGGTATCAGCCAAGTGAACTTTTGCCCTACATGAAAGTGAAGGCAGGCCAACCGTTCCTTCAAACACACAAGTCGCAGGATGAAAAATTTCTTCGCGATGTGTATGGAGCTCAAGGACACATTTTCTGCGACGTGATTGGGGAACTTGTTTACCAGCCAGGCAACGAAGTCGATATCGTTTACAACGTTGGCGAAGGAGATGTTTATCGCGCCAGCGAAGTACGAGTGCACATCGAAGGGGATCACACTAAGGAACGTGTTGCTATGCAACCCCTTGGTAAGATTCGACCAGGTAGCATCATCAGCGGACCGGAGCTGGATGACGCCAAACGTCGGCTAAACTTTCTGCAGATTTTTAATGCAGATCCAAGCCAAGGTACCGTTCCCAATATTCAAGTCGATCGGGGTGAAGACTCCTTTTCCGAAGACGAACGCGATCGCTAACGATCGAACAAGCGGACCAAGATACGGGGCTTATTAGCTGTCACTATGGCCAGAATTCAACAATGCATGCGGTTTGATTTGATGACGTCGGAGATCATTCCAGTGAATGCGCAAGAACCAACTATGCTAAGTCAATTTCAATCGCTCGAGTATCTTCTTCGGCAAGTCCGTCCATTGCGATTTTCGCGTGTGCGGTACATCAAGAAGTTATGGAACAAGCTAAGCAAGCCAGCCGCACGTGGGCACGGTCCAACGATCTGTTCTGCTGTGCTGGTCCTGTGGATTCTTTCGACAGGTAGTTCGGCCTACGCTCAGAACGTCGGACCAGGGTTTGGATACACCTACAACGCGAATACCCCTGCACCATCACCACCGAACATTCAAGGGTATCCCGGGGCTCCCTCCTATGGAACGGGGAACGCGTACAGTATTGTCCCTCCAGCAGCAGAGGCTTTACCGGTTCCAGGCTATGGCAATCCAGGCCCAAACCCACCGGTTTATGGCGTTCCTACTCAACCCTACTTGGTGCCTGCCCCTACACCCAATATGGTGCCGAATCCTGTTTACAACGGCCAAGCTCCAGTCGGGCAACCGATGTTCAATCAAGGTCCGGCGGTTGGGATTGTGCCTGCGCAACCTTATGCTCCCCCCTTGATTCCTGGGCCAATGGGAGAGCCAGGGCCAAGGCTGAACGAACCATGGCAGATCCAACCCAATTCTCCAACGGCTGAAAGTCCTTTTGGTTATAACCCTAGGATCAAGAATGTACCGGTCGATGTTTATGCTCAGGAGGGGCAAACCGGACGCTTCTCCGTGGGTGGATCGGTCAATAGCGATCTTGGAGTCGCCGGCCAGTTCGTTTTGGAAGAGCGGAACTTCGATATCATGAAATGGCCGGGCCGTCCTAGCGATATGCTCAATGGAGCCTTTCGCGGTGCGGGGCAGAACTTCCGGGCCGAGCTTATGCCTGGCAACCAAGTTCAGCGTTACACCTTGAATTGGACTGAGCCTAACCTGTTTGGCTATTCGCCATTCAGTCTATCGGTAGGTGGTTTTTACTTTACGCGAATCTATCGCGATTGGACCGAGCAACGCCTGGGTGCGCGGGTCGCTGTCGGTTACGAAGTCACCCCGGATCTCTCGCTGACTACCGAATTGCGTGGTGAGGACGTGAAGATCACTCGACCTCGAATTACTGGCCTGCCAGCCTTGGACAACGTGGTGGGCAGCAACGACCTGTATACCGGTCGAGTTCGATTGGCGCACAATACTCGTGATAGCCCGTTTCTTCCGACCGAGGGCCATTTGCTGGAAATGATTTACGATCAGAATTTTGGTGAGTTTGATTTCCCTCGCGGGCAGATCAACTTGAGCCGTTACTTTTTGGTTCGGGAGCGAGCCGACGGTTCGGGGCGTCATACCTTCACCAGTTCGATGCGGCTTGGCTTTACTGGCGAAGACACACCACTCTTTGAAAACTTTTTCGCAGGTGGTTTCTCCACGATGCGAGGTTTCCAATTTCGCGGAGCATCTCCCGTGGATAGCGATATTCAGGTCGGTGGTCGTTTTCAAATGCTTGGTTCGTTTGAATACATGTTGCCTGTAACCGCGGATGACATGCTAAGGATGGTTGCGTTCTTGGATTACGGTACCGTCGAAAAAGATATCGAAATCAATTGGGACAATTTTCGGGTAGCCCCAGGTTTCGGTGCTCGAATCGCAGTCCCTGCGCTTGGGCCAGCACCTTTGGCGTTTGATTTCGCGTTCCCAGTCGCTTACGCAGATACCGATTCTCGACAGATTTTTTCATTCACCATGGGTCTGACACGATAGGCGTAGGATCGCATCATGGCGTTTGGTATCGATCTGCCCAGCTACCACGGACCGTTGGACTTGCTGCTTTATCTGGTCCGGCGCGAAGAGCTTCCCTTGGAGGAACTTTCGTTAGCGCGAATCACGCATCAGTACATGAGCTACCTTGAGATCTTGGAGTCCTTGGACTTGGATGATGTCGGTGAGTTCGTCGATATCACCAGCCAGTTGATTGAATACAAAGCAAAGGCCGTCTTGCCTGCCGTAGAAGATCCGTCCGACGACGAGTCTTCAGGTGTCGTGCGTGAATCGATGCCTCAGTTGGTGGATCGATTGATTCAATACAAACGCTTTCGCGATGCTGCTAGTCTGCTTGACGAGCAAAGCCGAAGATGGCAATTGCGTTACTCACGTCTCGCGAGCGACCTGCCTCCGCGACGAATCGATGCGGATGAAGTGCCGATCGCAAGGGTCGAAGTGTGGGATTTGGTCAGCGCATTCGGGCGAATTCTCAAGGCTAGACAAAAGACGGCCCAGCATAGTATCCAATACGATGACACCCCAATCCATGTTTATATGGCTCGTATTCACGCACAAGTGCTCCAGTTGAATCGAGTTGAATTGCAGGAGCTCTTTGAAGTTGGAATGCATAAAAGCGCACTGATTGCCATGTTCTTGGCCACTCTGGAAATGACTCGCCATCACGGTTTGTACGCATCGCAAGAAACCGCCGATGGACCGCTCTTTTTGTTACCTGGTCCCGACTTCCCTGCCGAACTGGATGTGGCCAAAGTCGAGAACCTAGCCTTGGAAACTGTGGCGAATTCCAACTTGCCAGTGGTACCAAGGTAGATCCATTGCGTTAACCTGCACATGTCTTGGCTAAGGTTTGTCCCGTTGGTGCTGCATTGGATCGTCATGCCCGGGATGATCCGGAATGGGAAACTCGCTCGGGATCTTCGGAGGGGGCAAGGGTGCGATTCGCTCAACCGACCAGGGAGAACTGTCCCAGCGATAGAATTCGTTCGGACCTTCGGATTCTAATCGGGTCTCCGAATTCTTCTCTTGAGGTGGAAGCTCTGGATTTCGAGTTGGCGACTCCAATTCTTTCGGCTTCATCGAGTCGGTTCCAAATTCGTCTTCAAAGGCGGCTTGCATGAAGACAGCATTGACGCTTTCGACTCGTGGGCTGGCTTCTTGGTTGCTGGTGCTGATGAGGGCTGTTGGCCGTAGTTCTATCTGGTAGCACTCGTGAACCTTTTGTGTAACGTCGATGAGCCGCAATCCATAGGTTTTGGCGATGCGGGCGCAGTCTTCATATTCGGGTGAAAAATCTTCTTCGCCGGAAGGAAGCTTGGAAACCTTTCCAAGCACGAGACCCCAAGGCGTTGGAACTTCTATCGTCGTGCGAGGCAAAACCGTTCGGGCTTGCCGTCGATATCGAATCCCTAAAGTTCCTGTATGCTGAAAGAGAATTGCTTCCATCGATTGCCGGTCTTCCGGCTTTGCGAGAACGGTCAGCAAGGTTCCTGGTCGGTTCTTTTTCATTTGAATGGAACTGGTAAAAACGTCCAACGCTCCGGCCTTCCAAAGGCATTCGATTGCGAAGCCGATTTGCTCGGCCGGAATGTCGTCCAAATTGCACTCCAGCACAACGACTTGATCGCTATTGCGTTGGACAGATTTGGTGGTGGAACTCAGTGCGTTTCCGATTAGCAATCGCAGTAGATTCGGTCGATCCGGAATGTTTTTATTGCCGGCACCATAACCTATCCGGCCCACCTGCATGGATGGCATCGGACCGAAATCGCTGACAAGCTCTGTAAGAATCGCAGCACCTGTAGGAGTTGTCATTTCCATTTGGATTTGCGTTGGAGCGATAGGCACCCCCATCAAAAGTTCGGCGGTCGCAGGGGCAGGGACGCTGACCGTACCGTGCGCGATACGAATCAATCCCGATCCCGTCGGCACGGCAGAAGCATACCCCTTTTCGATCCCGAGCATGTCCCAAGCGATGGCGACTCCTACCATGTCGACGATGGAATCGATGGCTCCTACCTCATGAAATTGCACTCGATCCATGGTGGTTCCATGCACTTTGGCTTCAGCTCTTGCAATGCGTTCAAAGAATCGCATCGCTAAGTCTTTGGCTCGAGCAGAAAATCGACCGCGTCGAATATGAGTATGTATGTCTCGTAGATAACGGTGGGCATGTTCGCGAGGTTGTTCGATGGCAAGCAGCTTGCCGCGAAAACCATTCCGCTGAGTATTGGCCACCGACAGCCTGACAGCTCCCAAATCCATGGATGCAATCGCCGTTTGGATCGCAGCGAGATCCGCGCCCGCATCGATCAACGCGGCTAAAGTCATATCCCCGCTGATGCCGCTGAAACAATCAAAATAAGCGATTTGCATGCTGAAAACTCAGGTTGTAAAAACAGATCTCGGCTTCGAAACCATGAAGCGAAGATATTCTAGTCCAAATGATTCGATTCGCTGCAGGTTTGCCCGACAGGTGCTGCCAAAGTACGGCATGATCAAGTATTCTAGCCAGTGCCTGGAGCGGTTTTTAAGGATTCGCAGCTGATAACCTAACACTTTACCATGGACCAAAACCCCTACGCAGTGGAAGCATCAGCCTACTTGGCTCCCCAAGAAATGACGGACGTCGAGTCCATTCGAAAGCGGTGCCTCGGACACGAATCCTCCGTGAAATCCATTGGAACTCTGTATCTGATCGGGGGTGTGTTTTCGTTGTTGATCTCGTTAGCTTATATCATCGCTGGTATCGGCAGTTTGAACGACACAGGTCCCAATGAATTCGGTGGACCGATCCTAGTATTATTGGTTGCACTAGCGGTCGGAGCTGGTTTTCTTTCGCTCGGTGTGCTTCAAATTTGGTCTGGCATCGGCGTCCGAAAGCTTCGGCCCGCAGCCAGGATTGGCGCTACGGTAATTTCGGCCATTGGATTGCTAGGCTTTCCGATTGGAACGCTTATCAGCGCTTATTTCTTGTATTTGCTTCTCTCAGAAAAAGGAAGTTATGTCTTCTCGGATGCGTACAAACAAGTCATTGCGCAAACCCCGCACATGAGGTACAAGACGTCGATCCTGACTTGGATTGTGGTCATTCTGCTTGTGACTTTAGTCCTGTTGGTCATCGTAATTGTATCACTCATGACTCGGATGAGCGGACGTGGTTCTTGGTGAAGCTTCATTCAAAGACACGCTGGTTATGATTCCTTCGCAATTGTCCACATACGACCAGTTACCGTACACGCGTTATGCTTTTCCGCAAACCCATCCTGATCGGCTTGCATCGATCGGGATGGTTTATGGCGTTAAGCCTCCGGATGTGCGGTCCTGTCGCGTTCTGGAAATTGGCTGTGGGCGTGGGGGGAATTTGATCCCCATGGCCGAGCAGTTGCCTGGGGGGCATTTTGTAGGCGTCGATTTATCGCGATTGCAAATCGAAGAAGCTAAGGCCTGGGCATTGGATCTAGGTTTTTCGAACGTTGATCTCAGGCACATGGACGTTTTGGATATCGACGCGTCTCTTGGGAAGTTTGACTATATCGTGTGCCATGGAGTCTTTTCATGGGTTCCACTTAAGGCACAACAAGCCATCTTGAGGATTTGCCAGGAGAATTTGGTCCCGAACGGTATCGCAACCATTAGCTACAACACCAAGCCCGGTTGGAATTATCGAGGTTCTCTGCGCGATGTAATGCTCTTTCGAGCCAGTCAGTTCGAACGCCCCGCAGAGAAACTTGCGGAAGCGAAGAAGTTGCTCGAAGTGTTAGCCAAGGAACTGAGGGGTGAGCAGTTGCACGAAAAGTTGCTGCTTCAAGAAATGGAAGCTTTGAAAGGGAAGGACGATTCCTATGTCTATCATGAATACCTCGAAGAATGCAATTTCCCTTTTTACTTTCATGAATTCACCGATCAATTAAGACCATTCGGCCTTCAGTATTTGGGCGAGGCTGACCTGAGCCTTCCGTTCGGAAAAACCAACGTGCACGCGCTCACAGATGCTTTTGAATCCCTTTCGGCCAGCTACCTGCAACTGGAACAGTATTCGGATTTTGTGACGGGCCGAATGTTTCGGCAATCGCTGATATGCCATCAAGAGCAGGTCCTAAGTCGTAATTACGACCCGAACATCCTTCAGCGGTTCCGACTGGAATCATTGCTTGAACCCTGTTTGCGTGATGAGACGCAAGGGAACGAGACGCAAACCCAGTTAAGCCGAACATCGGATGGCAGCATTCCTTTTCGGTACAAGCATACCGGCACGATGGTCCAGCTCAATTTTGACAATCAGCTTGTGGAATCCGCATTTCATGTACTTTCGGAAGTGGGAAATGGCGGATGTTCTTTTGCCTGGCTTTTTTCCGAAGCCGTAAAGCGATGTGCCAGCATCAGCCGTATGGGGGGAAGCGAATTGCAGAAATTACAATCTTTGGAAGCAGTACAGTCCTTGCAAATGGCGTTGCTTCGAGCCGCTTTGTCGGGTGGGTTATGGTTGCACACCATCCCAGCGTCGCACACGCTTTCTGTTTCCGCCAAGCCCAGAGCAAGCAAGATCTCGCGAAGTCAGGCCGCAGATGGGGAACGAGTCACGACCCTCCAGCATCGATCCGTCGAGCTGAATGCGCTCGATCGACGGCTTTTGTGCAACCTAGACGGATCCAATTCCATCGCACAGCTTGTCGACCTAGTCCGGGAAGCCATCAAGGGCCAGCAGGATAGTGGGGCTATGCCAGCTACGGATCCTTTGGAATTTCTTAAGTCGCGTCTCGCTTTTTTTGTCCGGCAAGCTTTGCTATGCAACTGAGCCGCTAACGCTAGCCGCGACCAACGATTTTTCCGGGCAAACGTAACGGGAGGATGCAAACGACAAAAAAGCACTTTCTGACAAAAAAGTCCTAGACTTTCGGAATGGGACAAACGTATGATTCGCACGTGCAAGCGGGGATGGACTCCCGGGATGAATCAAGTAATCTAGACTTTAGGTCGCGTGGCGAAGTTCTCTTTTCCTACTTGATTTTTCACTGCAATGAATACTGCACCTAATTCTACGACTTGGATTTGGAGCTTGGTCTCAAGCTCTACTTTTCAGTCCGTGCTCGGCGTTCTGATTTTGTTGACTGTGTGTGGCATCGCAATTTCCCTCCTGTCAAAGTTGCGCGATTCCAACACGCAAGACGCCCCACTGGACGAAATGCTACGTAAGAATTTCGAAGAAATGCGGAGTGAAGGTGTCATTAACGAAGCGGAATTCCGAAACATAGCTTCGTTGCTGGCGGAAGCACCTAGAAAGCCTTCGGTGATGAAGCCAAAAACAAGCGAACAGACCGACGCCCCAAATTCAGACGAAAAATAGTCGCTGATTCTGGCCAGAACGTATGTTAGACTTGAATGATCTGAATCAATCTGTCGGTCTGGGAGGCCGAACCGGTTAGGACAACGTTCCTGACCAAACCAACGAATACCCATCGGCTCGAAACTGTGGACAAGGATGCCCGGTTCGATTCAAGAAAACGTGATTCTTCACGCATTCTTGAAGAAACCAATCGAGCTTCCACATATCCCATGTCCATTTGTCAACTGCATCTCATTCTCGCGTAACTAGTCGTTTCGCAGCGTGTTGATGACGTGAACTTGCAAGGAGTCGAAAATGCCCTCAGGTAAGGAAGTCATGGCAGGCCGCCGGAACGCAGGCGCCAGCAGCGGTAGCACCACCAAAAAGAACGCTTTCTGTTCCTTTTGTCGCAAAAGCTATCGCGATGTTGGTCCGCTGGTCGAGGGACCAGGCGATGTTTACATTTGCGGCGAGTGCATTGAACTCTGTCAGTCCATTTTGGATCAAGAACAACGCCGTCGTCCCTCCTCGAAAAAGTTGTTTAACGAGATCCCAACGCCTCGTGACATTGTCGAACATCTCGATCAATACGTCATTGGGCAAGTCCCGACGAAGCGAACCTTGGCCGTCGCGGTTCACAATCACTACAAGCGACTTTCGTCCGGTTGGTCTGGATCCGACATTGAGATCGAAAAGTCGAACATCCTGCTCGTAGGTCCGACAGGCAGTGGTAAAACTCTGATGGCTCGCACTCTGGCAAAGATGCTCAATGTTCCATTCGCGATCGGTGATGCTACCACCTTGACCGAAGCTGGCTACGTTGGAGAAGATGTTGAGAACTTGCTTTTGAAATTATTGCACGCGGCCGACTTCGATATCGAAGCCGCCCAGCGAGGCATTCTGTACATCGACGAACTAGACAAGATCGGTAAGACAAGCCAGAACGTTTCGATCACTCGGGATGTGTCGGGCGAAGGTGTTCAACAAGCATTGCTGAAAATGCTGGAAGGTACGGTAGCCAATGTCCCTCCTCAAGGTGGACGTAAGCATCCAGAGCAGCAGTACATCCAATTAGATACTACAAACATTCTCTTCATATGCGGTGGTACCTTTGTTGGGGTCGAAGACATCATTAGGAAGCGGCTCGGCAAGAAGACTTTGGGCTTCGGTCCTGGTTCCAGCATCCGTGAAGAAGGGGACACCGCTTCTGTCCTTGCCCAGGTGACCTCCGACGATATCTTGGAGTTTGGCATGATTCCCGAACTCGTGGGACGCTTGCCGGTGGTTACTTCCCTGGCTCCGCTAGATATCCCTGGCTTGATCAAGGTACTTAGCGAACCAAAGAATGCATTGATCAAACAGTATCAAGCTCTCTTTGGAATGGAAAACTGCGAGCTTCACTTTACCGAGGCGGCATTGCGAAGCATTGCTCAGAAAGCACACGTCAAAAGCGTTGGGGCCCGGGGCCTTCGAGGCATCATTGAAGAGATCATGTTGGATGTGATGTTTGAATTGCCAGATCAGACGCCCGGAACGGTTTACACTGTCGACGTCAATGCGGAAGACGGCAAGCTGATGCATCTCAAAAGCATCCCGGAACGCAAAGAAAGCGCCTAATCAGACTCTTTCAAAATAACGTCCCCTGGTTCCGCCAGGGGACGCTCTGCAGCATTACAACGACTGGGGCGTTTCTTGGCCCGTCAGAAAATAGGTAATGTGCTCGATCAGGCGAATAGCGGCTTCGTGTTGCCTGGATCTTCGACGTTCAAGATCGTTCGAATCCAAGGGTGCTTCTGCAGAAAGCTGAAACCGCTTGGTAAAAGCAAGCGAGACTTTCTCTGTCTCAAATTTGCGATCATTTACGACTCTCGTCACGATCGAACAAAAAACGACACCATCCATAGCTGGTGGGGCGGACGGTCCTAAATGGCCTGTAATCGATGCAGCCAAGTTCGCCTGCGGAGTTCTCTCTAGAATGGCTCTCGCTAACGCTTCGGTGACGCGCTCGCTCACAGGACCTATCGACGGGTCAGCTAAATCTTCCGATGAGATCCCAAGCCATTGGTGCTTGATCGGAGTTTGATAAACGACCATCGATCCACATAGGAATTCGGATATACCTGGAACTTGACCAAGAAGGGCAGCAACCAGACCGGCTGAGCAACTTTCGGCGAGAACCATTCGTGTATGACGAGTGTGCATCAGGTCACGAAGACCGACAACCTTGGCTTGAATTGCGGAGTTACGATAAAGGTCCATGATGTCTTCGGCTTTCTTTTTGTATCTTGACGACGCCGGAGCGACAATCTAGCATGAACCACTATGGTAACGCGGCCGAGCAATAGACCTACTGCTATTCTGATTGCATGGACATTTACAAGCATCCTGCTGATGCTTTCGTTATTAGGGCCGATTCCATCTGCGCTCAAGTCCTCTGCCTCCGAACCCACGGCTACCGTCGAACTGGCCTCTGACGACGAACGGCTTGAATCCGAACAAACAGATTTTTGGGTCGCAGGATCTTTCGAGGCTCATGATTGTTTCATTGTTGTCTACGGAACCACTTGGTATTCCGGGCTTTCTTCACCTCAACAAAGATGCTCTTCTCATTGGCAGCGCGGGCCGCCGAACTCTTGGTCTTGAGATGACTTTCTTTCGATGATGCTCCATGAATCTGGCGAGCAGAGAGCCGGCTAGGTTCGCTGAGGCAGCATGCCGCCCCTTTCGCGGGTTATCTATGGCATCTTCCATCTTCGATGCGGCAATCATCCATGCTGCATTATCAATTCATTTTCATTCTACTAGTTCGCGGTAGGGTAAGGAACGCAACGGGTGTTTCATCATCGCCAGTTGCAGTTCGAATCGCGTACCGAACCCTGCAATCAGGCGATCCGATTCGTCCCCTAGTTCTTCCTGCAATACCTGCTCAAGGTCAACAACCTGAATTCGACCGGCTTTCATTTCTTGACGAAAGCGATCTTCGCTGAAGTAAGGTTCGCAGCCGTAAACTTGCAGCCCCTGCAAGACCCCGTCGTCGAAGTTGGAATCCTCGAATGCATGCAGCGTATTGTGGTGCACAAACACCTTGATG
>JBIKLJ010000363.1:0-3669 GCA_044359895.1 Pirellula sp. | reverse complement strand
TCGTTCCAATCTTTCCTTTTCGGCTTGTTCCGACCAAGTCAAGTCACGAAGAATGGCTATGCGAATGAATTGCGCCTCCGAGGGGTACTCGCTTACCGAAACCTGGATCGGGAATGATTCTCCATTAGAACGAACTGCGGTCAGACGAAGCCCGATCGGAAGATTCTCCAGTTCGTTAGGCAGACCCGGGATCGTCGCTTGAATTGGTTTGCCGATCAATTGGGTCGCAGTGACCGCCAGCAAATCCAACGTGGGGCGGTTGTAGGACAGAATGGCACCAGAGCGATTGAAGGTAAGAATGCTTTCACTTGCGTTAGCTACGATGGTCTCGCTTCGTTGGTGCTCTTGAATTGCGATTTGCCGCAGAGGGCCAATGATGACTAGCCACAAGGCTGGTGCGCAAACCATGGTCAGAAGAAATGCATCTAGAATTGCTCGGAGCGCTTCGTCCATGACGACCGGTGTGATGAAGGGCAGCACCAACATCACAGCCACTTCGGCGAAAAAAACGAGCGACAAGACCAGCGCAAGGATTCGCACTGGCGATCGCAGAATAGTAGATAATGCAGAAATTCTGCTGGACATTTTTAAAAACCTGCCGTTGTTGGCCCCACCGAACAAAAATCTATTCTGAAAGTGTTTTGCCATTATCGAAACGGCCCCTATCGACAAACATAGCATGGACCATCATGAAGAGAAATTGTCATGAAGATAGGTCTTCCGCACAATCAGTGGGTAAAAAAGCTTGAAATGGCTCCGCTTCAGCAGGTTGGATTTTTCGCATTACTCAAAAAACAAGCCGACCTGCACGAAAGAATTCAGGGGCTACGAAGCAGTTTTGAAAAACTCTCGATGGAGCATTCTGAAGCGACGTAGCAATCCGACTGCGAAGCAGACAGTCAAGCTTCGGGAACTGCTCCAATACAATCTTCAAACGATGAAGGCGTATCTGATGCGGGAGGACTTCAATCGGTTCTGGGCCTATTGGAATTCTGATTTTTGGCTCCTGTCCCCAAAACCGGATTCGACCTTGGTATAACATTGGACCATTTCTTGCGAATCAAATATCAAGGACTTACCCCATGCTGGCCAAGCTTAAAACGTATTCACTGCTTGGAATCGAAGCGATGCCGGTGGATGTCGAAGTCGATTTATCCCCAGCGCCTCTTCCTAAAACTGTTATCGTTGGCCTGCCAGAGCAAGCGGTCCGAGAAAGCATCCACCGCATCGAACGCGCGCTGGTCAATGGCGGATTCGATCGACCCCACGACCGAGTCGTCATCAATCTCGCCCCTGCCGATCTTCCAAAGCAAGCAACCAGTTTTGACTTGCCTATTGCGATCGGAATTTTGGTTGGCTCCGGTCAATTGGAATCCGATATCCTGGAACAATACGCTGCGGTTGGGGAACTGTCCCTGGAGGGGCAAATGCGAAATGTCAAAGGGGCGCTTTCGATCGCGATGGCTGCCGCTCAGCAACCGGGGATCCGCGGCCTACTTGTGCCGGCCGAAAATGCACAGGAAGCAGCCGTTGTCGAAGGGCTCGAAGTTATCCCGATCAGTTCCCTTAGCGAAGCTGTGGGATTCTTGTCCGGCAAACTGCCTATCGAACCGGTTCCGTCTCGATTGAACGAGATCTTCGAGGCCTTCTCCAAGTACGAGGTTGACTTCAGCGACGTTCGTGGGCAAGAAATGTCCAAGCGAGCCCTAACGATCGCAGCCTCGGGCGCTCATAACTTGATCATGCTCGGGCCTCCAGGGTCGGGCAAGACCATGCTTGCTAAGCGCTTGCCCTCGATTTTGCCGACCTTATCTGCAACGGAATCGATCGAAACCACACGGATTTATTCCGCATTAGGGCGACTCAAACCGGGCCAACCCTTGATGGTTCAGCGCCCTTTTAGATCCCCTCACCACACCATTTCCGATGCTGGGCTTGTGGGGGGCGGAAGTCCCCCCGCGCCAGGCGAAGTTTCGCTCGCGAACAACGGCGTACTGTTCTTAGATGAATTGCCCGAATTCAATCGTAAGACACTCGAAGTGATGCGGCAACCGCTCGAAGATCGCGTGGTCACCATTTCTCGCGCCATGCGAAGCACAACCTTCCCAAAGGACTTGCCAACTTCCACAACTGGAAAACACTGTTGTCATTGCGTTTAAGGTGGCAGCATAAGTCCCTTCTATTCCCTTGCTCCTTCATCGCATCACGAAACATAGAAAGGCAGGTTCACACCCTGCCTTTTTTCGTAAAAAAACCGTGTCGATTTTGGTCGAAGTTTGTACATCCTTGTTCAATCTCGTCACAAGCAGCCACAATCAGCCACAAGCTACGAAAAAACCACAGTATTACTATCGCCTGTAGTGCAATACTTCGTTTGCCGCAAAGGGAAACAAATCGTTTTACCTAGGCCCAAACATGTTCATTCAATGGAGTTTGTTATGCAGAACGCAATAGAAGCTGAAGCAATCGTTTCAGAAGCTGAAGCAATCGTTTCGAGAGTCTTGACCGAAGAAATTCTTGGGCTGTCGCAAGCACGGGAAGTGATTAAGGAATTGACAGGATCACGTCCAGACAAATCTTCGATAGTTCGCTGGATCAGAAAAGGACTCGGGGGAGTCAAGCTTGAGGCGGTCCGACTTGGTGGTCGCGATCTTTTCACATCCAAACAAGCGATCACACGGTTCATTCAAGCGAGAACGGCAAGCCTCTAGTCGAAATCGAAAGCAGGAAGCCATGACAACTAAGGCAAAAAGCAATCTTTCCGCATCGCAGGTGGACGCAATAGCCAGACTGCTGTTGAGCTTGCCACCAATCGAACAACCCGCCGAGAAAGCCAACGAGCTTGAGGCAACGCTAATCCACTAAACGAAAACAGCCGCTTGCGAGGCGGCCATTCTCTTAAATTCAATCCCGACGAAAGGACACACATATCATGGCACAAGCAGCCGAAAAATCAAGTCAGAAATCTGACACGATTCCGCGTCGTCACCAACGAAGCCGCAAAAAAGGATCACGATTACCTGAAGGCGTGGTATGCGTTACGCGACCTGGAAAATGGGGAAACCCGTTTAGCGATGCGGAGACTTTTCGAACGCATTTGAAGTTGGCACTAGATGGAAACATTTGTCAGGAATCTGACAAAAGTATTGAGTCTATCGCCAAGAACATCAACGAATTGCGAGGCAAAGATTTGGCATGTTGGTGCGCATTGGATCAACCATGCCATGCCGATGTACTGCTTGAGTTCGCGAACCAACGACAGGAGGCATCTCCGCAAGCCTCTACACCTGTAGACATTTCAGATGAACTCGACGAGTTGCGGTTCGTGCTTGCAGAGGTGCAACGATGAGCAATAGAGGCGACCAACTTTTAGCACTTCGGAAATTGCACTTACCGACCGTTGAACAAGATGGTGCCAAGGTTGCGGGTGCTAGCCTGAAATCTGTCCTGCGGGCTGTTGATGACCATGCGGGCGAAAACGGTACTTGCTGGGCTACCGTTGATTCCATCGCAACAGAAACTTGTTTATCGGACAAGACCGTTAGACGCGCAATCAGGGCACTTGTGTCGCTTGGGTACGTCGTATCGCACGACCGGAAAGAACGTCACACCGGAACTCTTTCTATCGACCGCGAAAGGGTATCTGCTGCGGTAACTATTACCGAAACA
>JBIKLJ010000023.1:0-38081 GCA_044359895.1 Pirellula sp. | reverse complement strand
CATGGGGTAATCCTCTGAGTTGGGCTTCTTCCAAAAGCCATTCGATAATGGTGTCGAGATTCGTACGGCATCCTTCCACGCCCCAATCATTCATGGTCTCGGCGCGGGTCTCACACTTGCAGGTGTCACTTGGTCTTGCGAACCATGCGAGCATCTTGCGAAGTTCACTGCCGGGACCTGGCTTGTAAGCCGCGATCCGCAGCGTCGTGGGTTCTTCCTGATTGGGCAGGTAGCTCTTCAGCAGTGTTTTGAGTTCGTCGACGTTTTGATTGCGTCGACGCTTGTTGACGATGGCCATACCGATCGTCACGAGGTTGACCGCTTGCGGATTCGAGCACTCGCTGCAGGCTCGGCAACCGCTGGATGAAGCATGCACTGAGCAGTCAGCTAGATGACTAGCAACTTGGCATCGATTGTCGTTGGTTAGATTGGGACAATGGATCATGCTGCGACCTCAATTACCGCGCAGTCAACGCTGCCAGCGACCTCGGTTGGTTTAGGACTTTCGCAGTCCGAATCAAGCAACTCCCGTAACTAGTCCACATGAAGAAGTGATGAATAACTGTGAAAACAATTGACAACTATTATGACGCCCGTTCTGATGACGGACGTGAATCGTTTATGGAAACTCCGCATCGCGAGTAACAAGAAATGAAATGCCACAAGCCCACAAGCCTTCATCCAAGCGTGTCTGCGTGCTTAGGCGAGACGCTTGTAGAACAGCCTGCACAAGTAGATTGCAGTGGCGCGGGGACCACAAGTCAAGGATGTCATGAAACTGGTGCCACGTACAATTGTACAGCTCGCTACACTTGCGTAGAAGCTACAGTTCCAGATCCGGATCGCCCTGGTTACAGCAAGCAGGTCTGTCAGGCAGGTACGTTCATTGGACCTGGAAGTACAAAGGTGAAAGGCGTTAATGCCTTACCGTGTAAAGAGAGTTCGTAGCCACAACTCTTTCGGTCGAATCGCATACTTGGTTTTGCAATTTCACAGGACGGGACGACTGTCCCGTCCTGCAGTTGGTCAAGTCTATGGTCTCAACCAAAATCATTGGTTTACACGCCACCACGGGCCTCACAAATTTAATTCGATCGAGCTGTAAAGTATGACATTTAACGCATTAGGATTAAGCGGTTCCCGTTTTTTTGTTTGTTTTGTATTAATTGCAACTTTCGATCAGTTCGCGACGGCTCAATCTTCAAGCCCAGAGCCGCCAAGAATTCGGGCAGTGAAAGGGATTGCTGAAACGATCTCGGTTGGCAGCGTCGAAATGCAACTATTGGTCACAGAAGGAGATATCAAAGTTGAAGCCACTTTCACCTCCAGTTTCAGCCGAGACCGATTGCAATTCAAGCGATCTTATCGAACGAAAGAACGTAATTCGAATATTTTCTCGAACTGGGTTGGTCCGGAGCTGGTCGTGTTGTCTGGTGATGAAACGGTTCTCTATCGGCAAAAGCAGTATCCAGATAGTACGTCACTGAAATCAAGACTTCGAGACGGAGTGGACCAAAGCGTGAGAATTTTTTGGCCGCAGTTTCTCGGCACTTCGATTTCGGGAGTATGGGCGATGCCAGAGAAGTCGCCACGAGGATTCTTGGAGCAATCAAGCTTTCGTGAAGTAAGTTCCGACAGAGTCGAATTGAACGGAAGTAATGCGACTCGAATCGAATACTCTTCGAACGACTTACCCAACATGCAGGTTTGGTTTCTGGATAACTGCAGAGGAATGGTCGCCAAGATGGCGATTTCGACGGAAGCATCTGGATCACAATTTGAGTATCTCTCGGAGATCAAACCCAGAGAATGGGAACCGGGGATTTGGTATCCGGAAACTATCGTCACGGAACGGCGCGTCGACGGACGTCAAGCCTTCCTTGAAAAAGTTGACGTGGTTTCGTTCACTGCGAAAGAACCGGATGAAAAAATGTTCGGTTTTGGGGGTGTGGAATTGGAACTAGGTGGAATTTTGTGCGATGAAACAAAAGGAAAAGACAACTACTTTCGGTTGACCGAGTCGGGACCGCAATTGATGAGCCCAGCAGCGGTCTCGGAAAAGTTTTCTAAGCCCCCAGCCGAACCGAAATCAGTGGGTAGCATGGCAGTTTACTTGTCACTCGGCATATTTGTTTTGATTGCTACGTTGGGTGCGATCGTCTACGGCATTTCAAAGCGATCAAGTTCTAGATAGTTCAAGGTTGACCGCCTATCCCTTGAGCGGAAACCACGCCTCGATAGTCCGATTGCTGTGAACTTTAAAGGAAGATGAAACTATGGCATTTGCCAGAAGTCGACAACTGTCAGTTGTCATTCCGCTCCATAATGAGGAGGAGGTTGTTGGTCCAACGGCCATAGAACTGTTGCAAACATTCGCGTTGTTTGCTCCGACGTGGGAGGTCATCTTTGTTGACGATGGATCCACTGACGAGACATTCAATCTTTTGGGTCCTTTCGAAAAGGAGTTACCCATTCGAGTGGTGCGACTACCGAAACGTATGGGGCAGTCGGCTGCGTTATACGCGGGGCTGGCCATCGCTAACGGAAGCCTCATAGTTACGATGGATGGAGACGGACAAAATGACCCGAAGGACATTTTCAAGTTGCTTGAATCACTTCAAGATTGCGACCTGGTAGTTGGAAATCGGCTCACGCGCCAGGATTCCCTGAAGAAACGATGGTTCTCAAGAGTAGGTAACTTTGTGCGGAACCAATTGACTGGTTCCCAGATACCTGATTCCGGTTGTGGACTCAAGGCATTTCGACGTGAATGGATCGCGAAGTTGATCCCCATAAACGGGATGCATCGCTTTATTCCGCTAATGGTAGAGATCGCTGGGGGGCGGGTTGTATCCGTCGACGTAAGTCACCGTCCTCGCAGTGGTGGCAGAAGCAAGTATGGGATCATAGACCGACTACTTATTCCCTTTGTAGACTGCGCAGCTTTGGCTTGGTTGAAACGACGGAGCCTGCCAAGTAACTTAATGCGCGTGGATACTGAAATCGACGCTTCGGTCTCGTCAAGCCGGTTTCGCATTGGTACAACGGCAAGTACTCAAGAGCGCGCCGACGACGCTTTATTGGGGGAGGGACATCGTAGATTCGCAGTATCTGACGTGGTACAGGTCCAACGATGAGCACGATTGGATCGCGAGCCAGCATGAGTTTTCCTGCTGCGACTGCATTGACAATTGTGCTGATCACTTCCTTGGCTCTAAATCTATTTGGCAATGACTTTCCAACCGTCTACCACATCGATGAGCTAAAAAAGTTAGATTTCATTTCCAATTGGCAGCAAGATTTCATGCACCCCATTTTGTTGCTTCAGGTCGTTCGCGTACCAAATCAATGTTTGGAGTGCGATTCACCCCAATCCTTAGCTAAGCTCGGACGATCGATGGTCGGTTTGGCTGGTATGGCATTGGTTGCACTGGCGTATTTCTTGACACGAAGAGCGTACTCCGAACGGATTAGCCTGGTTATCGCAGCGTCGATAGCGTTTTGCCCTACCGTGGTCATTCACTCCCACTATATCAAAGAGGACATCTTGCTGACTGCGTGTCTGTTGGCATCTCTGATCGCGATTTCTAGATTCTCGCAGTCTCCAACACTGCTTCATGGGTACTTGATGGGTATTGCATTCGGCTTTGCTTTTTCCAGCCATTACAAATCGATCTTGTTGGTACCACTCACTTTGGCATTTTGCCTTCACGAGGTTTTGCTTCATCCGCGTCCCTTAGTCGAGCTAACGACCAACGGTCAAACGAAATCGAAACAGATTGTTTTGCCGCTGTTGGTAGCATGGCTCGTGAGCATCGCAGTGTTTTTCACGATCAACTCTCCGGCACTAACCAACTGGGACGTGTTTATGGATGGAATTGCCTATGAGGCGAAGCACGCGCGCGAGGGACATTCCGGAATCCGAATCTATCCGATAGATCAATGGTTCACGTTTCATCTCCGCAATAATCTGCTTCCAGGTATGACGACTCCGTTGTGCTTGTGGGGATTGGCTGGGCTTGTAGCCGTTCTCACTCGCTGGAGAGCCGTATCGCCGGTAATGCGTCTGATCGCATTTTTCACCATTTTTTTCTACCTAGTACCCGAGATTTCACCGACAAAGCCACCACCCGACGATGGACGATACGTGATTCCCGTTGCAGTAGGCATGCTATGCTGCGTTGCTGAGTTGTTGCGATGGTCGGCGTCCTATCACGTTGTGGTAGGTCGTTCCGTTTTTCTTGCTCTCGGCCTTTCGTCAAGTTGGGCCTTACTGGATTCATCGCTTCTATGCTGGAATCTAGAGCGGGACACCAGAGCCATCGCCTACAGATGGACGAAGGAACAATTGCCCTCGCAGGCATCCGTGGTATTTGGTCGTCATGCGATCGAGAGGGAGTTGGATGATCGTCAGTATCTATCCATCCAAAACCCCATGGATGCGGAAAACGATTTCTTGGTCGTAAGTAGTTTTCAATACGATCGATTTTTAGACGTAGCAAATTTACCGGGGCAGGATTCGCGAGTATACGAGAAAGCAGAGGAGTTTCGAAATCTTTTTGAATTACCGTTCAAGGAATTTCGGCCTGCGTATAGATCTTTCGCTTTCTCAAATCCTGTTATTCGCGTGGTGCAGCTTGGGAAAAAGTTCCAACTGCCAAACAGCTTATCGAGTTTCGAAAAATCTAACAAAAGGTTAAAACATGAGCCGAAATTCTAGAGCCTGGAGCATCTATCGATCAAGTGCATTTACTTTGGTTGAACTCTTGGTGGTCATCGCCATAATCGGCGTGTTGATTGGACTGCTTTTGCCAGCGGTTCAAATGGCACGGGAGGCAGCGCGACGAATATCGTGTCAAAACAATCTCAAGCAATTAGTTCTCGGAACTATTAACTATTCAGAATCGTATCGGCGACTTCCTATAGGAGCGAAAACAGCGTTAACCAGATCACAAATGGGTTGGAACGACGGCTATGGTTGGGGCGTGGCCATCCTCCCCTTCATGGAGCAGGAGGCCTTGTTCTACGCACTGAGAGAACCGTTTTTGCCTCATGCTAATGGACCGCAGGGGACCCCCGGCGTATTCGAAATGACGTTTCAGCAAACGGGCAAGATTCTTCCGGATGGTGCTACTCACCTAAGCGTGTTTCGTTGCCCATCTTCGCCGCTAGGCAAGACCGTTGATAACCCAGCTATCCCGCGCCAACATGGCTACGCCACAAGTGACTACAAAGGTTGTTCCGGGACGGACGATGACGGCGTGTTTGTTAAAGCGGGAGACGAGTTTCGCCGTCGTCCGCTCTGGATTACCACGGCATCCGTGCGAGACGGACTAAGCAATAGCATCGCGATAGGAGAATCGGCCTATTACAAGCGTATTGAGGTTTGGCCAGTCTGGGTTGGCGTCATTTTGGACGATGAGTCGTGTTTATTTAAAACCGAAGAAAAAGCCCCAATCAACGCAAAACTAAAACCGAAAACATTGGCCAACATGTCCAATGCAGTATCGGACGATAGCGCCTTCTCATGGCATGGACCGGGCGCTAATTTTGCATCCCTGGACGGATCGGTTCATTTTCTTTCGGAAACGATTGATCCAGTCGTTTATGGACGCTTGGGGAGTATTGCTGACGGATTGTTTGCTGACTGGAACTCAGAACCGTGAGCCAAGTTACGCTTGACATGATTTCAGCTGGATTGCTGGCATTCGGCGCTGTGGTTTGTTTTGATATTTTTTTGCTTCGCAGGAAATCATCGAATTCGATGCGATGGCTGCGACCCGAATGGGTTTGGATATTGGCGTCCACGGGGTTGTTGTACTTGTGCGCCGATGAGTTTTTCGATCTGCATTCCCAGTATGACTATTGGATTCATGCCGCGATGGATTGGAAAGAGACAGCCCTGACTGATAGGATCGACGATGCGATCATTGGACTCTACATCATTGGGGCGATCCTTGTTCTTTGGGCCTATCGGCATGAACTTTGGAACGCAGCAGGTCATCGTCGACCTATTCAATTGTTGAGTATCGGTTTTGTTTTGGCTGGCGTTCACGTTTGCTGTGATATGCTGTCCAATCGAAACGATTTTTGGCAGTTATTTCTTCAAGAACCCAATACAAATATCGCCTACCGTTGGACAAGTTGGACGGAGCAGGTAACGGAGATCGGCGCTGAGGTTGCACTTGTTGGGGCACTTGTCGTTATTTGGAGACGGAGCTGCAACCAATGCAAAGTTATTGCCGGAACTTCCCGAGTGCCTTAGTCTGAAGCGATCCTCCCATGTGCGGGTGGTTGCCGAACACTCAGCCTTTTCAAGGCTGACGGTCAAATCCTTGACGTTGGTGATCTCAACGCCGTCAATAGTGAGGACGGCTTCGAGACCTAGTCTTACTTCTGGCATTATGAATGATTCCTTATAACGAACGTTTAGTTGACTGAGTTGGCCCAGAACGTGGGGAGCCGACTCCGATTGGCTTCAAGTGCCGGCTTCATGAAGGGTCGCTTGGGATAATGGCGAGGCTTGTTGTCACTGCGTCGCTCGTTCTCCTCGACAATCAAGCGAGTTGCTCGGTTGGCTTGCGCCGCTGTTTGCAGTTCGATCCTCGCAAACTTGGTCTTGCTTCCGTGTTGTATGGCACGGATGGGACCATGCTCGCCAACCTTAAATCGATGCGGCTTGAGCTTTCGACGCTTGGTTGCCACGCCACCGAATTCATGCAAGTTCCAAATGCGTCCAGCAATCTCATTCACAGGGCCGATGGCGACAACGGTTCGGTTGTTGGTGACGTCGTACCGAATCACTCGCTTGAGCATGCCTGTTTGCGTGTGCGGTGGGCTCCCGGGCTTGGATGCCTTTTTACGTTTCCGAATGCTCCGCTTGGCCGTCTTTCGAACCGCACCGCCAACCGCTCCTCGGTGGATTTGCGAGTGTAGATCGCACAACGAATGCGACTTCGATCTTCTTCAGGTTTCTTGCGAGTCATTTGGATTGTCCTAATTTGAAGAAATGGAAACCGTTGCAGTGCGATCCGGTGATGGCTCGTGCGACTGCGGTCAGCGACTTGTAGCGTTCGCCCTCGAACTCAAAGCCGTCGGTCATGACCATTACGATCAGAAGTTTGCCTTTGTAGTGACGCTCGATTACTTGGCCTGGAGGTGGGATGCGTGGGTCCCAATCCGCAGGAATGGACGCTGGGACTTCTTTCTTGGATTTGCGGGCGTTGGGTGGTGTGACCCGAAGCAGCGATTCGCCGGCGATGACAGTGGCACGCAGAATGGCGCGTTCGCTCAATCCGCCTTCGTCGTCGGCTTGCATCTTCCAAGCAACTCGGCGGTAGACATAGCGCCGGTTCCTCGATCGGCATTTCTCGCCGAACAGCTTTTCGTATTTGGCAGCGAGCTGGCCGATGGATAGCTCCGACAACTCTGCCAATTTTACTTTCGTATCAGGACTCATCGTCGGCCTCCTTGTCGCTGAACATCGTTGCGTCGCTTGGTGGCGTGGTCGGCTCTTTCGATGCGACAGCCTGCTGCTCGACCATCTTGTTCGCGTTTCGCCAAATCGCTTCGACGATCAAGGTCGCGATCTTTGTTTGTTGCTCCTCGCACATGGTTGTTTGGATTTATCTCGGAGTCTGAACTGGTCTCTTCGAGGCCCGTCGCCTCGTCGTTTTGACCAGTCACAGAGAGCGAGGAAACCGGACTAAACTCAAGCCGCTCGGGTAGAGAGTCCGAGACAATTTCCGAGATTTCTGACGATTGTTCTTTCTCGCGTTTCCACCGCAGCACCGCTCGTCCCAACAGTGTTGCCACCCGCGTTACCTGCTCCGCTGGCGAGATGATCTCAGCCATATAACCTCCTGAGGCATGTTTAAGCACATTCAACCTACCGAACCAAACCAAACCGCTTCTCAGGAATAACTATGCAATTTGTCCCGACGACGTCCCACAGAATGATTTTTTGCAGGCCAAAACGGCATTTTGGGGGAGCTCTCTGGAGAGTCTCTCGGCGCGGGAAAATCACATAAGCCGAAGGTCAGAGAGACAAGAGAGTCGTGAGATTCGGGGGTACGAGCTCTGGCCGCGGTGGGCCGAGTCGTCGGATAGAGAGTCTCTATTTGGAGAGCCAGAGATCCGCGAGAGAGTGGGCCAAAGTGCGTTTGCCCTTGTAAAAACCTCGCGGAAAAACGAAAAAAGCCGGCGACAGTGCATTACACTATCGCCGGCTTAAATACTTAGGTAGCATCAAAGGGGTCAGGCCTCTTTGATGGTGTTGCGTTCCTGGATGTTCGTTCGCCTCCGCGACGGTCGGGCTCGTCCCGGCACGTCGCAACAGGTTTGGTGTGCTAGACGGAGCGGGGAAGAAAAAGGTGTCAGGAACGAATGGCACTTAATCGATCGAAAACCCTATGATTCTCCAGGTTTGTATTGGTCTCTTGGCTTGGTCATCGGTGTATACGACTTTGGTCTTCGTTTGACCACTCGCGGTTCGTATCTACTCTTGCCGAATCGAGGATCGCACTTGCTTCCCCGAAGGTGGATGCGATACGCTCTGCTGGGATGAGTGCCGCAAAGAAAAGTTGGTTGCTTTCTCGCGCAGCCGCAACGCTAGAACGAAACGAGTCAAACATTGAAATTGGCCTCCATGCCTTGTGTGTGAGCGGTTAGATTCTCAAGCACATCGCATGTGAGGCCATTTCATGTCAACCTCAGCTAAATCCTTTTAGGCAACACGTACAGTGAGTCTCATTTTAAGAGACTGACCTGTCCGTGAATACGGCACCACCTCATAAAGTGTTACCTATGTCTTGAACCCACGGCGCCACCTATGTCCTGATCCTATACCCACGTCCATCTGGCGACGCGTCTCCACACGTGTCCGCCCTCTGATGGCTCGCTTCGTACGATGAACTAAGTTGCCTCTGCGAGTGTCTCCCTATCTCAACTCAGACGAGTTTATCTCTGTTTGTGTTAACCACTTCAACTTCAGTTCGTGGGAGTTCGAATTCTCGTCGTTTTTCCACAAACTGGTTTCGATCGAAAACAAAACGACGGAACAAATGAATCTCTGCTTTACAAGTCGATAGCCACGTTTCACGCACTATCTACAACTCGCCATGCTCCCGATGACGTTCGGCGGCAACAGAATCAACTTGGTCAGGACGCCAAGTGGTCTTGGAGCGAAGCATTCGTTCATGCCGTGTCCAATGATACCGATCATCTGATTGTATTCTATCAGTCCATCTCCGTTCGATGGGCTCGGTTCCGATTACTCTGATTGTCCTCCTGTTGAAGCCCTTGCATCAGCGAGCAGCTTTTGGACTCCGGCGTTGTCGAGACGTTTCAAAAATTCAGAAAGTCGATTGACCGCGTTAGGATCATCTTAACCATATCAAACAACGCTTGTAACGCGACTTCATTTTCACTTATCTGTATCTCTTCTTGCCCTGTCATGCTGCGCGCGATCTTCCAAGAAAACTTTGCGTTACGAACCTTCCTTACTGGGACTGGCCACACCTACCGCCTTATGAGGTCATTCGTCTAGGGCAGGCCCAACAACCATTCACGCGTGATGGCAGCAGGTATCGTTTTCTGCTCAAGCAATTCATCCGGCGTACTACCCCAATAAAAGCTGATCCAACCATGGTGAACGTGCGATTGCTCCCGCAAAAAGTTCCGCAACTCCACAGTACTACACTTCAACGGGAAACACTCTTCGATAATCAATGGCTTACCTAACCGGAAGCCGCGAAGCGTCTCTGCATCTTTTTCCAGCTGATCACTCTGCGGATAGAGATGCATTGCGATAAAGTCGATATGCTCCACAATCTTCTCCGGTTCGAAACCGCTCGTTAAGCCGGGCCGATTTAAACTCCAATCCACCAAGCCTACAGTAATCAAGCCCGGATCACCCGTTTCACGGATCGCTCCGGCCAAATGTTTTGTCCAGGCCTTGGCGATCTCAGGTCTGGCCCGATTCGTTTGATCCAAGGTAACAAACTGTACAAAATGTTTATCACCAAAGGCGGGTCCTAACCAATCCTCGTCCCCTCTCTTGCCACCCGGAACCACCGGTTCATTCATCAAGTCCCAGCAAAAGACTGCAGGCGATTTTTTGGCCGCTTGCACGACAGTTCGCCAGAAGACCGCTTGAGCCGCCCAACGCTCTTCTTCGTTCAGTTCGTCGTACCATGCTGGAACATCCTTTTTGTGATAACAGCCCAAGCCTGTAACATCCAGATAGAGACGTGTGCGCTCAGCCAGTTGGAGCAAGGCTGCAAATTTTGCCAAACTTTGTGTATCCGGATCCGTCGCCGATTTCATAAAACGACCGAATTGCAGATGAACCCGAACCGTGTTGGCGCCCAACTCTTGCATTTCGCAGAAATCGCTTTCAACCTCCGCCCATTGGTCGTTCCAATAATCTTCGATCAATCGCCCCACTTGGTCATGATCGTAATTGAAACCCCTCACTCGAAACTCCTGCTGGTCGCGGTCTGTAATAAACTGGCTGCCATCCTCAGAAACTCTTATGCGTTGCAATGGCTCCCGCATTGCGATCGTTCTAGGTTCCGGTTTAACGCCCGCAACAAACAAGCGGTTTGCGTGGGAACCCAAGGCATACGTAGCCTCGCGGTCTCCTTGGATATCTTGTTCGATGGTTGCCTGTTTCAAATTGACCCGTCTCAAACGCCCATCCCCACCCAGTACCCACAACATCGGGACCACACCGTCCAGTTTTGGCTTCTCCCAGACGGCTTCATTAGGAACCGCCGCCAACCTCACGAAGCGAACAAGGCGACCAGTTTCCGGGTCCCATAATCGGACGGTTTGATCGCGCGAGATCGAGACCATGTGCACCTTGGAATCAAATTCGGACGGTGTGGACAGCAACTGCGTGATCCCCGCTGTATGTTGAGATAAAGAACGCACGGCAGCGCCATCCTCGATCTTCCACAGACGAATGGCCGAATCATTCCCTCCCGAAGCTAGTAAACTCAACTCTGGAAACAATTGGACCGCCGTGCAACCATTCGGATGCGCATCGACTTCCCATCGCGATTCGAGTTCTTGATCATCGAGCAACAGCAGCTTACCTGTTGCCGCGGCCACTGCGATCAAGCCCTGGCTCGAATGCCAATCGATCCGCAACAGCGTGTCTCCCGGTATGACACGCCTCGCCAACAACTGGAACTTTGGCCACGTATATTGTTCCAATACGCCCTCTTCGCCAGGCACTCCGCCTGCGATTAGGATTTGTGAACCGTTAGCCGAAAATTTCAAATCATGAATCTTGGCAATCTTCGTTTCCATGCGTCGTTGTTCAATCTGGCACAACTCATCCCAAACGACCAACTCACTACCCTGGGCTGTCACCCATTGACCATGCGTACGCTGGAATGCAATGGCGGTTGCAGGTGATGCAGCTCGAACGTCTTCGGCGATTGTTTCTCCGGCACGGATCAATGAGAGGTTGCAGAGGCAACTCGCCAAGAAACAAATCATTCGAATCGATTTGAATAAGTAAGAATTTGCTCGGTAAACATCAGCACTAGAAAGAGAAGTGTTCATGCAATGAGCTCTCGCACGATCTGACCACCTTGGTTGACGCGAATCGGGCGGCCGTCAGTTGTGGTTAGCGTTGTTTCTGCTGCAATACCTAATCGAGCATAAATGGTACAGGCTAAGTCCGCTGGTGTAACGGGTGCATTTAAGGGACTTTCGCCGGTGCGGTCGCTCGCTCCATGCACATAACCTCGCTTCAGTCCACCACCTGCCATTAAGACGCTAAAGACCCGTGGCCAATGATCTCGTCCACCTGTGCTGTTAATCTTTGGGGTACGCCCAAACTCTCCCATAACCACCACCAACGTACTGTCGAGCAGCCCCCTTTCCTCGAGATCCTCGATAAGTGCTGTAACGGCGTGATCTAGCGTTGGAATCAATCCAACACCGATTTTGGCCCCCGCATAACCTTCCTTTAAACGTAGGACTAGATCAGCGTGTGTGTCCCAATCGCTGTTATGAATATTGATGAACGAGACACTGCGCTCAACCAAGCGTCGAGCCAACAAACAAGATTGGCCTAAAAGACGATCGCCATAACGGGCGTGCGTTTTCGGCGACTCGTCCTCGAGTCGAAACGCGCTCCGCGTGTCGCGATTCAATGTCATCCGATAAGCTTGTTCGAGTGGCGACGATGAGGAAGCAGCTATCGACTCTTGCTCCATTCTTCGCTCTTGGTGATCGAGCTGTTGAAGGAACTGTTTTCGTCGCAAAAGTCGCTCTTCATCTAGCCCTGGAAAGAAGGTTAAGTCTTTAGGAGCAAGCGAATTGCTTTTCGGATCACGCGGCACCAGGTAGGGTTCGTGTTGTGTGCCTAAAAAGCCAGCCCCTGCGGTAGAACGATACTCGTTGAGAGCGATGTATTTTGGTAAAGCGGTCGTTGGTTCCCGGAAATGAGAAACGACCGCTCCATAACTCGGATAGACCAATGCTGGGGTCGGCTGATAACCGGTCAGTAAATAATGGTTGGCGATGTTGTGTTCGCCTAAGGGGGACGTAACCGATCGAATCACGCAAACCTTATTTGCAATTCGGGCTAGGTTTGGCATTACTTCGCCGAACGCCAATCCCGGCACGGAGGTTGCAATGGATTGAAACGGGCCCCGCACCTCCACTGGTGCGGTGGGCTTGGGGTCAAAGGTTTCTAAATGACTTGGCCCACCATCCAACCAAATCAAGATGCAAGACTTCGCTCGGTTCGGTTCGCGTGCAATCAATGGCATCGATCCCGCTGTCGAAAGCCCAAGACCCAGCAGGGGAATGGTACCCACCTGCATGAAGTCGCGACGCGTGATTGGAATCGATGGCAGTGGCATCTCATTGATCCTTTAGCGGTTATCTAAGAAATCTTTGGACGACAATAAAGCCCAAAACAAATCTTCCCAACCCGCCTCGCGCTGTTTGGGAGGCAATTGGTTAAGGACTTGGATAAAGCTCTGCTGTTCTGCTGGTGTCGGATAGCGACAGAGCGTTCGCAGCGTCATGCGCTTCAATAATTCTTCTGATCCGATGCCTTCGTTTAGCGTGGTTTTCAGCCAATGTTGCTCATGGACGATTCGTTGATTGACCGTCTCACCATTGATCCAGTGGAGCATCAGCGCCAACGAGGATGTTGCCGAGGAGGACGTGCAAGCGTCATTGCGCACACACCGGCCTAATGTATCCAGGGCGGGGGACGGTGTCGTGGGGTCTTCCAATAAAATCGACCGTTCGATATCGGTTCGTTCTGCAATAGGTAGTGTGCTCCCAGTGGCATCATCGACTAGATCTAGCAACACATCGGGCGACAGAGATTTGCGAGGCCCGAAGCTGTACGTAAAATCGCTACGGCTCGCGTTCGTCGTAGTTGGTGATTCTCTGCGATAAGCTTTGGAAAGCACAATCTCGCGTGTCAAAGCTCGCAGATCGTAACGTTGTGCGATGAAGCTCGCTGTTAACGACTGCAAGAGTTGGGGGTGGGTCGCAGGATTGGTCAAACGCATATCATCGACCGGCTCGACCAAGCCACGGCCAAAGAAATGAGACCACAAACGATTGACGGTAGTTTTGGCTAGGTGCGAATCGGGGTGTTGGATCATCCAATCGACAAGTTCGCTCCGTACATCGCCACTTAAGGAAAAACGTGGGCCGCCCGGTAATTGCGGGATCGCGAGGAGACCTGTTCGCGGATTAGTTACCCCACCTCGGTCAAGCCAACGGACTGTCTGCTTGCGATCGATGCGGGCAAAGACCGCCGCGAGACCATGATAGTCATCCTGTTTCCAGCGATCTAACGGATGGTCATGACAATTCGCACACCCCATCCTCGCTCCGATAAACAAACGCGAGATCTGCTCGGCTTGTTGTCTCGGATCATTCGCCAGCAGCATAAAGAACGCAGGCCCCTCCACGTGGCAATCACCGCTGGCTGTTATCAGTTCGCGACACACTTCATCCCAAGGTCGACCGTTCGCAAGCTGTTGATGGAACCAACGATAAAAATGATGCAAGCCTTGTGGCGCATTGCTGTTTGGTCTCAAGCCAAAGGTGCGTGTCCAGCGATATGTCCAAAAGTCAACGTATTCTTTCGAACCCAACCATTGTTCTACCTGCTGCGCATATTTATCGTTCGAGTTGTCCTGGAGATAAGCTTCTAGTTCCCTAGATGACGGAGCGCGACCGATCAAGTCCAACATCAGTCTACGCAGCAGAGTAGCCTCATCTGCGATGGGTGCCACTCTCTTGGATAATTGTGCGCGACGTTCATCAAGCAAGCGATCAATCTCACCGCACGCGACGTTGGGTAGGTCGGTTGGTATAGCTGATTCGGCGGAGGCGTTGGTAGCGGACCGATTTGGGGACAAGACTTGTAATGCCTGCACCCGACCGCCATACCGTAGGGTCAACGTGTGAATGCCAGGGCGCAATGCAGTCAGTCGCATTGAATCTATATCGATCTCTAAGCCGCTGGAATCAGGAATGTTGATCGATACCAGATGATTGACTGGGATAGGAGCTTGCCCTCGGAAGTGAGCCAATAATTCCAGTGTTCCACTTTCCTGAACCGCTAGCTTGGCCGCCGAGTTAGGGGCAAGGAGCGTGTGCTGGAATCGAACTTCAATCTTCTCAAGTTCACGCGCTCGAATACGACGTGCCCCTTGCTGTAGCCACGTGTGCAAGATATTCCAAGAGGGGGAGTTTTCATCGAGGATAGCTCCACCTTCGTGTTCGATCGTGCCGGTGGGTTTCTTTAATAACAAACTTTCAGTAGGTCGACGAACATCGATGCGACGGCCCTCAGATTCGCGAGCGATTGCCGCATAGTCCGCATCAGGATTCGAGCCCCATAAAGAAAGATGGAAGCCACCGCGACCCACGGCAGCCCCGTGGCAGCTTCCCGCATTGCAACCGGCGCGAGTTAACACCGGAAGTACATCGAGATCAAAATCAATCGATTCGTTCGCAAGCGACTGCGACGGTAGAATGGCCAAGAGAATGAGCGACACGCATGGCCGAATCATTTGTATTTCTCAGTCCATTTGCGAAGTACGTCTTGGCAACGCGGAGTACCATAATTTTCTAACTTGCCGCTGTTAACAATCGTATTCGAAATGCGAGCGATTTCCTTGCGAGCTCCGTCATCTTTTTCAACCCAAGCCTCAACCGCAGCGGCCGCTTCATCCACTTGCTTATCCGTCGCATCCTTTTGTATCAACGGTCGCAAATAGGCGCGAACCTTTTCCGTGAGGGCTTCGTTGGGAGCATTGGAAATACCCTCCCTCGTTCGCATGTTGGGCCGTTGCATTTCAGGTTGCACGAGCTTGGTAATATCGGGGAGTTCGCCACCTGCAATTTCGACGATCGACTTCAATACTTTTGGCAAATCCGCTTGAATACTCGGTTGCACCAATGCGTAATTGGCTGTCACCTTGTTCTCCTTTCCGACCAATATGGTAAGCATGACTTGGCGATTGAGCCCGTACGCTCCGGGTCCTTCGACGCCATCGGTATAGATACCGATCATTGTCTTTTCAGGTAGAGCATGCCGCATACGTTTGAGATCATTTACGGCTTGAGTCGGATCGGGTGATAACCACACGACACAATTCGACACATCTTTATCTTTGCGTTCCGATAGATAGTTCATCAAAATTCGAGTCATACCGATGGAAGGTCGATTGGCTTGATGGACGAAAAGGAGCACGATCGGTTTGCCTTGGGCTAATGTGATCGGGTCAAAACGTTTACCAGCTTTGTCATCAAAGACACCGACGATTTCAAGGGGTGGGAGTGCCTCACCAACTTGCGGGCCAGAGAAGACGATCTCTGCTTGACTTTGCTCTTGAGCATCAGCCTGGCGCAGCATGGCCGAAGATGAGAGAGCCAATGTGGATAGTGCCAGCAATAAACTACGGCCTAAGCTGCGGTATAAAAGTTCGGGTTTAATCATCGAAGCTATCGTGAATGTGATGGGGAAAGCTCTGGGTGCCCTCAGTATGACGAGTGTAGCGACATCGATAAAGAAATCCCGAACAGGAATCCGTCAAAATAGACAACATTCAGGGGGAGATCGCTGATCATCGAGGTAGATCCTCATCGGTATCGGCAGTTTCCTTAGGAGCTTTCGGAAGTAACGCCGATCTTCTGGATTTGTTGATCGATTCAGTCGAGTAGGGGTTGGTTCGTTCCTAAATCTTGTTCCTCTGTGTCGATACTTCATCACTCACCTAGGTCATTGATTGGGTATTCGAAGATGGGTTCGGATGGATTTGCTGTTACGCAGGGTTCGTTGGAATCCTATTGGTGTATGGAAAAGGGTCTCCTTTCGCTCCGCGAAAGTTGAGCTCGACCTGCGCAACTTTCGCGGAGCGAAAGGCGACTATGGTTGCTATCGACAACCAATCAAACCTCTGCTTGACAAGCCAATCACCGCGTTGCACGCCGTTTACAACTCGCCACACTCTCGATGATGTTTGTTGCACCGGGAGATGCTTTACTTCAAACGGATCAGCACTTCGTTGCGTCGCAGCAGACCTGGTGTAAATGGTGGATCGTATCCAGCAGTTTCTACGCCGCTGGATTCCACGGAGTCGTCGGCGACGAAGCCTTTGGTTGCCATCCAGGTTCGAAGCTTTGTTTCCGATTCTTTGGCTGACTTGGTAGTGAGTTGGCCCGAGAAACGCAGAACGGCAAAGCGACCTCCAACTCGTTTGCGAACGTCGACACCTTCGCCGGTTGGCGCCGGGACACCTCCAACGGCGATATCTTTAGGCATCACGAAACCCATTTGGACTGCCGATTCCTCTTTGTCAGTTTCCATAAAGACGGGTGTCGTCATCGAGATCTTCTTGTCGGATTCATTCGCTCCGCTAATGTAGCGAAACAATCTCATGAAGCTACCATCTCGGCCTCGTAAATCTAACTTGGTCGTGGTGGCGACAAGCATCAGGTCCGGGTATTCGCGGACTTCGAACTTGCCGTCTGAAGTAATCACCTTGTATTCGGCTGACTCGTAGGCACCTCTTGCCATCGTATTCCAAGCAAAAATGCCGCCTGCCGCGAGAATCGCCATCGCTGAAAGGTAGATCATTGGTCTGCGTTTCATTTGTTTTTCCTCTAAGAACTTGACCCACGACGCGATTCAAAGTCGATTCACGTTCCGATTCACTTTAGGTAGTCGGCTAGCGGCGAGCGATAGATCAAAGAAGTGTTCCAAGTTGACGCTCACCATGGATCCAGGAAAAACGAGAGGAGCCGGGAGCGACTCAATCGCCTTTTTTGTCTCCAAAGTTGGTCAGATTGTCTGTCTCTCTGTTCGAAACAGCTGCCCGGTGTTAGTCTCTCTTTAGCGAAAAAAGCACCACGTTTTGCGATGGATTGGAGTCTGGCTCCCGCATTTTTTTTCAATTCCCAACGGTTTTCAAACTAGGGGCTACTGTTCAGTTGGCATATCGCTGATCGGCCAGCCGAGGGACCGCTGGAGTGTAAATTGAGCAGTATTGTAATCTGAGACGGCGCGAATGTATTCACGTTGGGCTGTAGCCAAGGCTTGAATTGACTGCAGCGCCTCGATCGGTAGCCCTTGGCCGTTACGAATTCTCTCCCAGTTTCTCTCGAAGGAATCGTTGGCTGCTTGGACTGCTTCCTTGCCAATATCAATCTGTTTTCTGCGAGCCGTTATCTGTGCCTGCGTTTCATTGACTTCACGGGCAATGCGATCCATGGTTGCAAGCTCTCTCATTCGAGCTTGCGCAATTCTCGATCTTGCCTCACTCTGAGCGGCTTTTTCTCCAAAACCTAGCTGACGCATTTCCCAGAATGCAACGGCATCCGCGTCAAGCCTATCGCCGTAGTTGCTCAGGTTACTTCCGAGTCCGCCGCCTAATCCGCCGTAACTCGCGGCGAGCAGAACACTCGGAACCAGCGGGGCATGCTGCTCTCGCTTCAATCTCTCGACCGCTTCACCAACCAGATGTCGAGACTCCGCAAGTTCAGGTCGATTTGACAATGCAATTGCGACGAGCCCCTGAGGTGTATTGCCCTCTGCGACGAGCTCGATGGGAACAAGCTGTGGCTCAGAAGGGAGCAATCGTTGGTCTGTATTCCATCGGATGAGTTCGGCTAGTCTTGCTGATGCGACTGCAGAAGCCTCCTCCGCGCGGGCTTGCTCATTCCTCCGTAAGGCTAACTCCGTTCGTGCTCGATCGTGATCCGAGGCAAGGCCCTCGCCTGCCTTTTCGAACTCAGACGTTGTCTTCCGAAGTTGCTCAGCTCGATCGACGATCTGACCTGCCACTGACAACTCCTGCTCCGCTCGCAAGAGTTCGGTATAGGCGAGTGCAGTAGCTAGGAGCTGATCGTTCGTTGTGGCCAGGGCTCCTGACTGCCGGGCGCACGCGGTTCGCTGCGCAATCTTCGGTTGGAATATGGCATCCGCGAAATGGAACTGAGAAATGATACCAGGTACTGCGGGCGATCCTGCTCCCACTGCATTCGCACCAAGCCCCGAGTAAAACGATCCTCGGCTTGTTTCGATCACAGTGCCCGCGACGTCTTGGATGCGCCCTTCGTGTTTGTTGTAGTTGACGCCGGCTCGTAGCGAAGGGAGCTTGAGAGCATTGGCACGATCTAATTGCGCTAATGCTTCCTCCATACGAGCTCGAGCAAATGCAACCTGCGGGTTCTGACCAGTCGTCATCATCAAGGCGGTGGTCAAGTCGATCGACTGCTGCGAACTTTGCTCAGTGGTTACAGGAGAAAGTCCTTCTATCTCTGGGACAGCTACTACTGTGGAAGCTGATGCTAGTACAACATTAGGCTTTTCGACAGGTTCCGCTGGTGGAAGTGTGGGACGCTCGATTCTCCAAGGTGAATAGGAATATTTGGGCGTCGAATGTGTGGATCTGCAACCAATCGGAATTAACGATGAAATGAGAAGTCCAGCTATGTAAACTCGAGAACGCATTTCACCAGCAATCCATGGCTCCTGGTTACCCGAGGGGACGGCTCTGGGTGTGAGCCACCATCGAGTGAAATCTCAATGAACGCAATTCGACTGCGTAGGCGCAACTACCGATTTCGCCTGTCGCTCTCATCGGACTAGTTGCGATGTTGATTCCAAATTTGCCGATAAATCCGCGAGTTGATGCAAACTTTGACAAGAATCATCCGAACAATCGCTACTGCTTCGCTTCCATGTTCGTTGCATCGCCGCCTACTTTGCTATCAAAGCCACCTTCTGCCCTTCTTTGAAGGCATTTGCATTCGCTGAAATAACGTCCTCGGTACCGTCTAAGCCACTTACCACCTCGATATCCGTTGCGGTGACTATACCAGTTTGAATTGCGCGGCGAGCAATGGTGCCGTCAGCCGTAACGATCAAACTAGTCGGCTTACCATCCTGTTGAACGATTGCAGAACGGGGCAACGACAGTACGTCTGACTTTTGTGCGACAACAAGTTCGACATTCGCGTACATACCAGGTCGAAGAAGCCCATCCTTGTTTTCAACTTCAATCTCACACTCTAATGTCCGCGTACTGGTGCTAAGTACCCAACTTGTCCTTGCAACTTGACCTTCGAAAATCCGATTGTTCAGCGCTGGAATTTTTATGGCTGCCTTACCCTCTTGCTTGACTAGAACGGCCTCCGTTTCGGGTACGTTTAGACTCACACGAACCCTATCCGTTTGAACGATGGTGAACAACGGATTCTCATTGTTTGCTTGCGACACCTGCATCAGCGATCCCGGATCAAAATTCCTGACCGAGATGGTGCCGGAATAGGGAGCACGAATTTGCATATACTCGCACAAAGACTTGATTCTTTGAAATTCAGCTTGCGCAATTTTGCGTTTTGCTTCGATCGATCGCAGATCAGCCTTAGCCTTTGAGATCGCGACCTTGGCTTCGTTTTGTTTTGCCTTGGCCGATTGAATTCGAGCAACCACTTCCTCGCGTGCAGCGTCCGCAGCTTTCATTTGTTGCGTGGTTTCTTCGGCAAGCTTTGCGGTAACGGTCTTTGTCGAGGCCAATACACTGATTCGATCGGCTTCGGACTTCCAGCGTTGGTATTCCGCTTCCACTTTGCGTTGGCCGGCAACCGATTCTGCGACATTCGCATCTGCGGACTGCGCCAACGCTTCTGTGACATCGATGGCAGCTCTCGCTTGGTCAATGTCTGCTTCCGCTTGCGCGATCATTGCCTCTTTTTGTGCCAGTTCGTCGGATAGTTCCGGTGCAACGAGTACTGCGAGCAGTTGTCCCGGCTCCACTATGTTTCCTTGGTCATCTTTTTTGGGACCGGTCACTTGGTCTCCAATATCCACTAAGATTTGATCGATGAATCCATTTACCTTCGCATGAATTCGAGTCATCGAGAATGCTTCGATTTTCGCGGGCTGCTCCGTCTTCTGCGTTAGTGACACTTTCCTTGGTTTGACTGTGGCGACTTTAGGTAGTTCTGCTGCTGTCGACTCAGTGGATGCGTTTTGGGTATCCACAGGTTTGGAACAACCAAGAGTTACCAGCATCAGCCCAATGCAACTAAACCAAACGCTTTTTGAAATAGTATTTTTCATGATTGATTTTCGTTAGACGGTTTGATGGATTCGTCAATGAATACGGTGCTTTCCCGATCCAGCGGATGAAGCGAGACTGATTTGGTCGAACGATTTGATTGTACCCATGCGAAAACGGCGGGCAGTACGAAGAGCGTTGAGAAGGTAGCCGCGAGCAGACTACCTATCACAGAAAGTCCAAGTGGTGCCGTTTGTTGCCCCGATTCGCCGAAGCCAATCGCCATGGGGAGCATACCTGCAAACATCGCACAACTCGTCATCAAAACGGGTCGCAACCGGTCCGTCGCTCCATGACGAGCAGCTGCTAATGCACTTTCGCCCGATTTACGTCTTTGTTCAGCAAAGGTTACAACAAGGATTGCATTTGCCATCGCAACCCCGAGACCCATGATCGTTCCAATAAATGACTGGATGTTCAGCGTGGTTCCTGTGAGCCATAGCATACAAGGCGCTCCTGCCACAACTGCGGGAGCAGTCGAGACGGCCACCGCTGATAGCCGGAAGGATTGAAAGTTCGCTGCCAAGAGCAAGAATATTGCAAGGATCGCGAGAAGTAGCCCGACCCCCAAGCCGCTCAGCATTTGCTTAAGCGGAGGAATTTGACCACGTATCTCATAGCTGATCCGTCCTGGTTTCTCCCCAGCTTTTACCAAGGCATCTTTTGCGGTGTCATCCTCCTTCTTCACACGATCTAGGATCTTGCTGATCTCGCCAGATATGCTACCGAGATCGGTGCCGTCTAAGTTGGCAGTCAGCGACAGCTCACGCTTCATGTTGTAACGATCGAATTCCCCCGGCATAGTTGACTGAGTTATTTGAGCAACATCTCGAAGGAGCAGCGGTGAAGCTTCACGATGGAGAACAGGAACGGTGCCTAAGTCCGAAAGAGATTTCATCGCGACCTGAGGTATTTCCACTTGTACCTGATACCCAATTCCTGATTTAGGATCGGGCCAATAGTTGGGGACGACAAATCGGCTAGACGAGGTAGCGGCGAGGACGGACCGGCCGACCTGATCCATCGTAGCACCTGCGATGCCGGATTTTTCCCGATCGATTCGCACATCGACCGTCGGGTAATCCAAGGATTGTACAATTTGAACATCCTTAAGTCGCTTATTCGATTTAAGTGCTTCTTGGGCTTTCTTTGCGAAGTCCTTGTTTTCAGCAAGGGAACCTCCACGTACGGCAACCTCAACCGGTGTCGACGATCCAAAGCTCATCACATCACTAATGATGTCCGATGGCTCGAATGAAAATCGAGCGTTGGGGAATTGCGTCGCGAACTTGATTCTCAGGTCACTCTTCAACTTTTCCGTGTTCACTCCGGAATGAGGCTTGAATGCAATTCTCAGGATCGCTTCTTCGGGGCCTCTGGTGAATTGATAAACCGCGTTGATTGGAAAGGATGCAGGCACGGTGCCAACGTACCCGAGCGATAGATCAACCTTGTTTGGTCCGGCATCCTCTTTGACGGACTCGAGTACTGCAATTGCGAGTTTCTCCGTAACATCAATATGGGTTCCGTCTTGTGCTCGAAGTCTTATGCGGAACTCGCCTGCGTCCACGTTTGGAAAGATATCGACACCAACGCGTGACATGGTCATCCAGACAAGCAAAGTACATGCTATCAGATATACTGGGACAACGATCCATCGCAACCCAATCACTGAGCCTATGAAGTTATCAAACCACTTCACAAGGAAAAACGGCGAATCCTCTGCTGGCTTTCCAGCGTGATTGTCTCTTAAAAGCCAAATGCAAAGGATCGGAACCAGCGTACTGGAAAGAATGTACGATCCAATCATGGCGAATCCAACTGCTAGCGACAGCGGATAGAAGAGTTCACGTGGTGCACCTTGCATAAAAAATGTGGGTACAAACACTGCCAGGATACAGAGCATGGCCAATAATCGCGGTATGGCAGTTTGGTGGTTGCCGTTCCAGACGGCTAATGCAATCGACTTGGATTTTCTCATCTGGGTGTGGATGTTCTCGATTTCCACAGTAGCTTCGTCAACTAATATCCCAACTGCGAGCGCTAAACCTCCGAGAGTCATCAAGTTGATCGTTTGCCCCGTCAGCCAAAGACAAACGATGGAGAAGAGGATGGCGAGCGGAATGTTCAGAATTACGACAAGGGCACTTCGCCAATCCCTCAAAAACAGGAGAACCATAAGTCCGGTGAGAAAGGCTCCGAGCAATCCTTCGGTTGTTAGACTTGCAATGGCTCGGGTGACATAGGGGGACTGATCAAATTCGAAGGCAACCTGAATGTCATCAGGTAGCTCCTTCTGCATGGTTGGTAAGGCCTGCTTGATATCATTGATAACATTCATGGTGGATGCATCAGCCCGCTTCGTTGCGAGGATGTAAACCGCCCGGCGTCCGTTCACCAATGCGTAGCCCGTCGTCATGTCGGCGGAATCTTCAATGCTTCCAATGTCGCGAAGGTAAACGGTGTTTTCACCTGTCTTAAGAGGTATCTGCCCAAGGTCGCGAATATCCTTGACCATGGCATTGGATGGAACAGCAGGATAGAAATCACCTAGCCGAACGTTGCCCGAAGGGTTGATCGTATTCCCTTTAGTAAGGGCTCCAATCACATCGTCTGGCGAAAGCCCAAATGCGCGGAGTCGATCTGGATTAGCGCGGATCACAATACTCCGTGCAGAACCTCCGAAAGGTGGCGGAGCAGAAACTCCGGGCAGCGACGAGAACATCGGCCGAACTTTAAACAGGGCTTGATCTTGTATCTCGGCAATCGTCTTCGTGCCGCTGGAAAGAACGAGATAACCAACCGGTACGCTGCCGGTATCAAATCGCATAACGAACGGAGGCACCGTTCCCGGAGGCATCATCGCCCGAGAGCGATTCACGTAGTTGATTGTTTCAGCCATCGCTTGGGCCATATTGGTTCCCGGATGGAAGATCAATTTCATCAGTGCAGTCCCCTGCACGTTTCGGCTCTCGACGTGATGAATACCGTTGATGTAGAGGAAGTGATATTCGTAATAGTTTGTGAGCAGGCCTTCCATCTGCGCTGGGTCCATCCCTCCATAGGGCTGGCAAACATAGATGACGGGCAGATTCAACGATGGGAAGATATCTATTGCCATTCTTTTGATCGGCAGTTCGATTCCTCGCGTTTTCAGCCAATCGTCAACTCCCTTTGGACGGATAACGCTCAAGCCAACAAGCACCAGCGAAATCAATGCAACAATGACAGTTTTTGGACGTTTTAAAGCAAATCCAATTGGATTCATGAACATCTCCGAGTGGCCACTATCTTCAACGAAAATCTTTCAAACCTTCTATTGTAGTTGCGATTTGAGATGTAGCAGATCGAGCATTCAATTTAGGGAATACCTAAGTGGCTACTAAGATCCGTTGCAAACGAATTAACAAGAATCATTCCGTAATTCCTTTGAAGTCCCCCTTTTCAGCGGTGAGTGGAAACACTTTTTTACCGATAGATCGCCTGAATTCGCGATGCGTTCGGGCCAAGTCGAAGCAGGGGTCTGATTCAATTTAGATACGAGGTGTAGGTGGCTGCAAATTGGCCACACCGATCGTGGTTCGCAATGGCATCACAAGATTGCATTTGACTGTCCTGCGAACCAGACACAATGATCTGCAGTTTTGGATAAGCGGCAAGCAGATTCGCTGCTGTTTCGACATGGGGTAATGTTTTTCAGCTCGAAGGACTCGGGCAAAGCTGGTTTTGATTCCCTGGTGTTTGACATGGATCGGCCCGAATTTCAACTGAAATAGGTGGTTGCGAACAGTTTTCTACCGACGTGTGAACAAAAAGGCAGGTGTTGTCATGACACCGGCCTTTTTCCGTTTTCCGACCAGTCTTTTCGTTATTCGGCCGTTTCCGTTCGGCTCTAGGACGGTCTCTCTCTCCGTAACCTGACGGTCACCCCAAAAAACCTTTCCGAGGCCTAGAAACGCCATTTTTGGCCAAAAGTCTCTCGTGTCTCTAATTCCCCCATGAACGGCTACACCAATACTCAAAATTGGTGTTTCGACTCACAAGCTGCGGTTGAAAAATTATCTTTTCATTTAGAGGCTTAGACTTGCCGACAGTATCGATGTGAAACCGACGATACTAAAATCATTCCCGCCAGTCGCTTGACTTTCTTCATTCATCCATTCCCGCCTTTGGAGCCCTCCTCATGTTTGAATCCATTTTATTTCGCAAAAAAACGGTCGATGCGGGGGCGAAGCTCAGGCGGTTGATGGACTTGTCGATTGCTCGAAGTGACATCGAGAACGACAAAAGAGTATTTGATCGGTACAAGAGAGCATTGCCTGTCTTGATCACGCCCTGGCGTGGAAGTCAAACCAGCAACGCTGATTCGCATATCGGTATTTCTCGAGACATAAGCGATAATGGCGTTCGACTCTTCTTTCTCAAAGAGCCGACGGGACAAGAATTTCTGCTTTCGTTTTTCTTACCAAGGGAACGCAACGTTCTGGAGTGCTTTCATTTTAAGGCCACCTTGCGAAACTACGTAAAATTTGCACCCGACATTTATTCCGTTGGCATGAACATTTTTGAGCATCTGCAAGATGGCGAGGTCGAGCCTAGCGTTCGAGCGTTGTTACATCTCATCGGCCAGGATAGCGAAGGGCTTGGATAGACGCTTTGCTTAGTCGATCCGCGATTTGCAAATTGCGATAAACTTTGAGCCGATGCGATACCCAACCACATCTAAAACTCGGCTAGCTCTTCAGGCTCATGGGTAGGTTTCGGACTGCTGCACGCCTGAATGTGAGAGCGGACAGCTGGGCGACCTGAATTGGGTAGTTACGAACCGTTTTCTACCCACGTGTAACAACTGTTTCAGCACGCTCCTGCACTGTCCTCGATTTCATGTCTTTCTTTCCTTTCGAATTTGAAAATATCCCGCAGCCGAATTGGTTGTGGCAATTCGGTATATTTCAAGGAAAGATTTCAGCTGAATGTGCAGACATGGGCAAGTCTTTCACTCAAAAAATCAGACGATCATCAACGAGGGACCCATTGTTTCTGGCTGCGCGGAAACCCGCAGTTCCAAATTCGGACGACTGGATGCCGTACCGCAAGGTCGCGCGGCAGTAACCGGGTTCGTTGAAGTAGCCGCCGCGAGTGTTCCGTTGGGTGCCTTCTGTGGGCCCCACAGGATCCGTCATTGGAGTCCGCGCGGGGGGCACCGTGCCTGTGGTCGGTGGCGGCTTCTAGGAAAAGGCTACTTGGATCGGAGCATCGAGCGAAGTTGTGGATGGAGTGTTCTTCATCAACATTCCATCTCTTGCTTCGTGTGCCATGAACTATTGGTTCATTTCGCTTGCTAGACGCCTCTCTTCTTTATACAGTTAAACTCGTTCTCAGTTGCTTGTCTTTCGCGAATGTATCTGGAGCTAACGAATGAATTCCCTAACGCCGCCCGCTTCCTCGTGGTCCCGAGTACTCTGCTTACCCATTTTTGTCGGAGCTGTCTTTTTTGCATGTTGCTCGATGGCAGCATTCTCCGAAGCGTTCAATGCAAATACAACCCGCAATGTTATCCTAGCAGTCGCAAGCAGTATCGTCGCGACCTTGCTAGGTGATCTTGCGCTTTCTCTGGCTCGAGGTCGTGGGGTACCCAATTGGTTCATGAGGACCTTTATGCTGTTTTGTCTCTCGTTAATTCTTCTGTTGCCTCTGCAGGACATCCAAAATTGGTGGCAGGGAAAACCCTTCGATTTAGATTCCGTTTTCCTCTACACCATCATTTTGATGACCATGACAGGAGATTTTCAAATTTGGAAAACTCTTTGGTACTTTCGGTCAAAAGAGGCCAAGATCAGTAAGGCCCATCATTGAAGAATCGTCTCTTAACCCATGCAACTTGGTGCATGGCGCCTGCGGCGATGCATTTCGCGTCGCGCACCTAAAATCGCATCGTTTTTCGAGTCGCGAGAGTCGTAAAAACACTAGGGATTTGCATGCCCCGGTCTGCCCACGATCCACACCTGTTGAGGCGTTAGGATTCGAACCATCAGAGTGATGTTTTGAAACGCGGGAATGACCAGGATAGGCCGAAACAGTCTATCACTTGATCCAATGATTGAACGGCCAGCAAGTGCCTGTTATCATGCAACTTCGGGTCGAGGCTATCTTGAGTGAGAGGCGGCGAGGTTGAAAGGTTGGCGGTGAGTTACCGCCAAAATCGGGTGAGCCTGCTCGTCGCCGGGCATCCTCCCCACACCAGCCTACATGATGCGATTCGACGAGAACCCCAATACAGGTTAGGCAGCAGCTAAAACAGATGACAGTGATTGCTAATTTAGGAGCCATGCTCACGTTGTTTCTTGGATCCCTAGGATTGTTATTTCCAAGACGAATCTGTCGACTCTTGGGGATCAACCCAGATGGTCCACTAGGAGTTTCGGAATTAAGAGCCACCTATGGAGGTTTCTTTTTATTTCTCGGAGCCGGATGTCTCTTCACTCAATCTGAGGCGGCATTTCAAGTGGCTGGCACAGCATGGTGTGGGGCTGCACTAGCCCGATTGATGTCGGTAGTCATCGACAAAAGTCGCTCTCGCGAAAACATCGTTGGATTCTTCGTCGAAGCAATCATCGGCTTGATGATGTTATCTGTGCTGCTCAGAACGCTATCGGCCAATGGATTGTCGCCAAATGATCGAATCGACAACGTAGTGGTGAACGCTTACGGCAGATAGCAGAATCGTGGAAGCGATAACCCACCATTTCCCAATTCCCGTTGTCACGTACTGCTCCCACTCGAAGCCCAGCACGAACAAAACGAGCCAGAAGCGGAAGAATCACTTGGTTAGGCAGTTTTATCGCAGTAGAAGTCTCAGTAAAGGTCCATTGAGTCCTAGTCCGCCGAAATCATTCCGCGATGAAACTGATATCGAACCTGACAGGATCTGTTCCTTCGAGTAATCTAAGGGACAGTCCCTCGATCCTGCCTCTGATCCCACCTCAACTATTTGCTGCGCCCATGCATAAACGCCGGAATATCGAGTCATTGCCGATCCTCATTTTGGTTTTCCTCGCAGGGTTAATGGCTTCTGAATGCCTCCAGGCGCAGGACACCGAAGCACCTTTCAGCAGTGCCCGCATTGCTGAACGTATTGATCGAGAGATCGCTGCAGGCTACGCGAAAAACGCCATCGAACCGGCTCCCTTATGTTCCGATCAGGAATTTGTCCGTCGCGTCTATTTAGACCTCGCAGGCCGTATACCCTGTGTTGCCGAGCGAGATAGCTTTCTGGACGATCCATCCCCGACCAAGCGACTGGATTGCATCGATCGATTGCTCGCGAGCGAAGATTATGCCCAGAACTTCGCCGATACATTTGATTCCATTTTGATGGGGCGGGGCACCCGTGGAAAAGTTGCCGAACGGAAGCAGCTGTGGCGTCCCTACCTCGAGAATGTCTTTCGCAAGAACCGTCCTTGGAACGAAGTGGCCCGCGAAATTCTATTGGCCCGCCCTGAATCGCCTGACCAATCGGGTGCCGTCTGGTATCTCTTCGAACGTCAAGACAACGCGCAAGCGATTGCTGAAGCAGTGGCACCTGCTTTCTTTGGACTTCGGATCGATTGCGCTCAGTGCCACGACCACATGATCGCATCGGAAATACTTCAACAGCATTACTGGGGCTTAGTGGCGTTTTTTAATCGAAGCAAAAATCAAAAGACCGACGCTGGGCCCAGGATCAGCGAATCAGCCATCGGTGGTTTTTCGGAATTCGCGAATATCCATGGGACGAGCTCTCCGAACATTCTCACCTTTTATGCTGCCAAAACCGTTGAGGAAACGCGGCCGGAAAAAGATGCCAAGCAAGAAGACAACGAAGAACTTTATCTACCACCTTTAACCCCAAATGAACCGCGAGTTCCTAAATTCTCTCGGCGTGAGAAATTTGTCGTCGAGATTCTTTCTGGACATCCGATGTTCGCGAAAGCCTTCGTCAATCGCGTATGGGCCCTGTTATTGGGTCGAGGAATCGTCCATCCCTACGATCAAATGGATTCGATGCATGATCCTTCGCATCCGGAGTTGCTCGATGGGTTGGCTAAGGATTTCATAGAGTCTGGATACGACATCCAAAATTTGGTCCGAGGAATCGTAGCGAGTCGCCCTTATCAGATAAACTCAACACGCCTACCAGGTGTTGATAATCCAGCATGGTTTGTGAGGTCGATCGAGCGTGCACTCACTGCCGAGCAGCTCGCGAGGTCGATTCAAATCGCCTTACAACAGAGGGCCCAGAATGACCATCCACTACTGCCCGATCTGAGGGAGCGAATGCCGGATGTCTTGCCGGAAATGATTGTCACCGATGTGGGTGACGCCCTCTTTTTGACCAACAACCCCAAAATGCATCAAGTGATCCTTGAGGCAAGCCAGAATGATGGACTGGTCGCGAGGCTTGCCTCAAATGCTGATCCCAAGGCTTCGGTTGATGAACTGTTTGTTGCGATCCTTGGTCGACATCCAGATAATACCGAGGTTGAGGCGATCTTGGAATTTACCCAACGCCGCAGTTCCGTCGAAAGCCTTGAACATTCAATCTCGCGATGGCAAAGTGCCGTCTGGGCGGTTTTGACCTCCGCTGAATTTCGTTTCAATCACTGAGAGATACTGGCGTGGTTCAACACACTAAGACACAGGATCGAGTCTACCAAGGGTGCGGCAGCCCGGAGCATCGCGTCCATCGTCGGTTGTTCCTGCAAGGTGCCATGGCATCGGGGATCGCTTCGGTCGCAAGTTTCAACGGACTGTTTTCGATTCCAGCCTTAGCAGAAGAAACCAAGAAGCAGGGAAAGAAATGCATCCTGCTGTGGCTGTGTGGTGCTCCGAGCCAATTTGAAATGTGGGATCCAAAACCTGGCACTATCACAGGTGGTCCTTTTGGTGCCATTCCGACATCCATTCCCGGTATTCAGATCAGTCAGTTGATGCCGCGGTGCGCAACCATCATGGACAAACTGGCGGTTGTCAGGTCGATGAGCACCGAGCCCAGCGAGCACTTCCAAGGTATCGATGTTTTAACACGCGGCGATAAACCAAGGCCACCCTTTATTCGTCCCATTCTCGGTTCGGTTGTAGCGCAGCAACTGGGGCAACTGGATAGTCCCGTGCCGCAGTTTGTCCTGTTAGATCCTTGCCCGGAAGGGAACGAGTTTAAATCGTTCAAGGCGGGGAATTGGGCTGGGTGGCTGGGTGCTGAATACGGACCTGTGAGGTCTGGTGGCGAGTACTCGATCCCAGATATCCTTCGCCCAGAATCGTTGTCGAACGTCGACCACGAAGATCGCGAAGCGCTCCGAAAATTTTTGAGCAGGAAGTTCGAGAACGATCGACGAAGCGAAGCTGCTGCGGGGTACAACGCCGCTTTCGACCGAGTCAAAGGCTTGATGAGCTGCGCGCCGCTGTTCGACTTGGAAAAGCTCCCCCAGGCCGATCGCCAGCGCTATGGACTGGGTGCGTTTGCACAGCATGCTCTTCAAGCACGCCATTTGATTGAAAATGGATCCACGTTTGTCATGGTCGCCAATGGAATGCCTTGGGACAATCACGTGTTCCAGCACGAAATGCACCAGATGCTCGTACCAGAATTGGACAATGTACTCTACCAGTTGATCACCGATTTGGAGCAACGAGGGATGTTGCAAGACACACTCGTGATCGCGATGGGTGAGTTTGGCAGGACGCCTTGGCTGAATGAAGCCCGCGGCCGAGACCACTATTCCAAAGCCTGGAGTTTGGCCATGGCGGGTGGAGGAATTCGAGGCGGGGTAGTGGTTGGGGAAACGGATCCTTTGGGGTTCGAGGTTACGCAGAATGCTATCGACAATCGCCGTCTGTTTGCGACCATCTTCAAAGCGCTCGGCATCGATCCGAAAGAGCAATACGACTTGCCAGACTTGCCGACGTTCCACCGGGTCGAAGGGGACGTACACCCTATCCAAGAATTATTGATCGGTTAATTGTGGCGATGATGCAAAAAACACTGACGCGGACCAACGACTTCAAACTACCTACGGCGATACTTGGTGCTTGTTTTCTTCAAGACGAAAACGAATTGATCGCAGCTTGCATGGATGGAGTCTACCGGGTGGAACTTGGGGCCAAGAAGCACCATCGGATCGGGACTCATGACAGCTACGTGAGTTCCGCGGTTTATGTTGCAGAGCAGCAGGCGATTGTAACCGCAGGATACGATGGCAAATTGAAGTGGTACTCGGCGGTGGATCATGGATTTCTTCGTGAAGAGAAAGTCCATGGCTTTTGGTCTTGGGATATGGCGTTATCTCCGGATCAGCGATTTTTAGCCAGCGTCACTGGGCAATATTTGGCGGGGGATTACAAGTATTCACCGGCTAGTGAAACAGAGCCGTCGGTGAAAGTACTTAATGCTGCTGACGGGCGACTGGTGCATGCGTTGCCGCATGTTCCTTCGGTGCAATCCGTTGTGTTTAGCCACGATAGTCAATGGGTTGCAGCGGGCAACCTCATGGGGGAAGTGCGTGTTTGGGAAGTGGCTACCGGGAAGCAAGCCGGCGGATTTCAATCCAAGGATTTTACGAGTTGGGGCATTATCAAAAGCCACTGCTATTTGGGCGGTATCTTTGCTATGGAGTTTGCTGCTGATAACTCCGAACTGATCGTGTGTGGTATGGGGGATATGCGTGACCCGATGGCTGGCAACGGAAAGCAATTGTGGCAGCGTTGGAATTGGCGCGAGGCCAAGATGACTGCACAGACGTTGGACAAGCAATCCGGCGAGGGGCTGATGGAGGCATTGATTCTTCATCCTGCAAAAGACAGCTTCGCTATGGGAGGGCGATTGCGAGGAGGGGACTGGAACGCAGCCCTGTTCGATCTCGCCAGCGGCGAACGACTGGGAGCGATCAAATCGGGTTTTCGTATCACGCAAATGTTGTTCAACTCGAAAGGAGAGTTGATCGTGGTGGGCGGCCAAGGACAACCGGGCAAGGACGCTGACGGGAAGTTCCCTGACTTTGGACGGGTTGAGGTTTATGCAATCAGCAGCTAGCCAGTATTCGACGATAGGATGATCGCTGCGTCCGTAATATAAGCGACAATCCGAGCCACGCCTGTCAGTGAACCCGGGGTGCGCTGCGCGACCCCGGGCTATGTTGTTCAACCCCTTTGGGGTTGATGCGATGGTTGGTTGCGACCCCCAAACGGGGTTCCACATCACAGCCCTGGGTCGCGCAGCGCACCCTGGGGCATTGACATCCGTTGACGGAACTCTATGCGCCTTTGATTCACATTGGTTACATAGGTACGACGCTCAGGACAGCGACCCGCAGGACCTTGTTCAAGAAGTCTTGCTGGCCGTATCCAAGGATCTCGGCTCGTTCGACCATCCTGGGCAACCGGGCGCGTTTCGCGGGTGGCTCAAGGCAATTCTGACCAATCGATCCTTCGACCCCGGCAGAGGATGTGCCAGCCCTTCAGGCCTAATGCCGCATGCACCAAACGCCTTCAGGTTTAAAGCCATATGCATCAAATGACTGGTGGTGCTCAAAAAGCCTGAAGGGCGCGAGCCAAATGGCACTCACTTTGTTCGAAATGAGCCGCGGGCGCTAGCCGCGATAGCCGTATTTGGCAGGGAAACCGTAACGCGGCTAGCGCCCGCGGCTCAGTAATTTGCTTGCGCAAACTACAAAGTGAGTGCCATTGAACGCCAGCCCCTGGCTGCGACCGAAAACTCGCTAAGCCCCGTGCTACCGACATCCACGCATCGCCAACCGCATGGACCGGCGTTTTCAAACCAAATTCACTTTAACACTTCCTGTGTCCCGGTTGCTGTTTTGCTATTTAGTTCCTGCAGAACGCGAGTTCGTTTCCAGTGGCGAGGTATGAATTTGTTCCCACGCAGCTTGCCAGTCAAACTTTTTTTCGCGAAGAACTTTGCTTAGTGGTTGATCTTTCGCAATCGATTGGAATTCTGATTCCGGAATGACTCCTTGATCCTGATATTCGACAGCCAACTTCAGCAGTTGTTTGCGAAAGTGAATCAGTGTATTCGCATGTTCCACTGAGCCGGCCAGGTTGTTCATTTCATAGGGGTCTTGTTGAAGGTCGTAAAGTTCTTCGGGCGCCTGGGAGTTGCTCCAAATCTGCTGATGATAGCCTGACACTTTTCCTGCATCCGATAACTTTTTCCAAGCCTTCCATGACTCTATCTGCATCGGATACTTCGCATACGGAGCGGCAGGTTGGTCCGGAAAAAATCGTCGAATATACTTGATGCGGCCATCGGTTAGCCCACGCCGCATACTCGATTCTTCATCAAAGCGATCGCCGTACAAATAGACTAACGCGTTGTTAGCGGGGGCGATACGTTTTGCTCCGAGAAAGGCTCGGCCTTGCATACCATCCGGAATCTCGCTGCCCACAATACTCAGCAAAGTTGGTGCGAAGTCCACAAATGAAACCAATTCAGTTACTTTTTCGGAGGGTTTCCAAGGAGAGAGATCTTGCCATCGTTCGGGGATGTGAACCATCAGCGGAACCTTGACTCCTGTGTCTTCTAGATAACGTTTCCCGCGGGGAGTGGGGCCGCCATGATCCGCAAAGTAAAACACGATTGTGTTGTCAGCTAGGCCGTTGTTCTTCAATTCATCCAGGATTTCACCAACCCGACGATCCATCGAAGTCATCAAGTCATGATAGATTGCCAGATCATTGCGAACTTCTTGGCAGTCTGGCAAATACGGGGGAACGAATACGTCACGGGGATCGACTCGCGGTTCCGGAGGGATATGTCCCTGCTCCCTGTTCGTTTGAATTTTCTCAGGAAACAAGTTGCTTTCGTGTGTCCGTTCGATGTTGAAAACGGCAAAGAATGGTTTGTTCTGCGGGCAGTTGCGGTAATGAGCCTTGCCGGAACACTCATCCCAGATCGACTTGTCATCTCCTTTGAAATTGAAATCTGTCTTGGCATTATTCGTGCAATAGTACCCAGCTCGCCTCAGGTAAGTCACGTACGGGACAAACTTTTCCTCGATCGGATATCGACTACGCATGTGATGCGTTCCTGCGGTAATGGCATAGCTACCTAGGAGCAGTGTCGAACGAGCGACGGCACATACTGCAGCATTGGAATAAGCGTTCTGGAATTGGATTCCGGATTTTGAAAGAATGTCCAGATTGGGAGTTTGTGCCTGAGAGTTTCCGTAGGATCTCAGCCAGAAAGAACTGTTGTCTTCGCTGGTGATCCAGAGAATATTAGGGCGATCCGATCGTTCCCTTCGACCTGGTTTGAGATGTTCATTCGGTTCGGCCCGCTTGGTCACAAGGCAGCCGAAAAGAAACAGCCCAATCAAGACCTTCCATTGGAATCTGGTGAGAAGTTGCATGCTTAAAGTTTCGGTTTCGAGGATTATCTTGATTTGTTTGTGAGTAAGGCGCGCGACAGGCTGAAGCCTACCTGCCGCGAGGGCGTTTCGGCATGATGAGTATATCGTAAGACGCCATTCCTCCTTGAAATACCGAAGGCTCTGTGGGGACACAACCTTCTGAAGTCCCTTCCTGTGTGTTATGTTTAATAATTTTGTCGTAGGTTTTACCTTCCAGATGCCATCATCGCTCAGAGATTTCAACGACGGATTCAACTATGCGGATTTTACTCGCTCTTCTTTCGATATCATCCCTCTTTGCAACAGCTCCAATGGCGAAAGAGGCGATTCAACTGCCAGTGACCAAAGACAACTCGATCGTCATGGTTGATGGTGAATGGGACTTGAACGCCGGGCAGCAAGGTCGCATCCGTATCAAAGGCAACCAGCATATGGTTTCCATGGCGTTCGACACGTCTGCAATCGCCGGGAAACGAGTGAAGAGGGCGACGCTTGTTTGCGTGCAAGGAGAACAGGAGATTTCCGGCGTCAGTATTTCCACCATCGCCACACCGTGGGATGAGTATCGCTCGAACGGTCTGACGGCGGGAAAGGATGGCGTTGCAGATTGGGGCTACTCGGGAGCCAAGTTTCCGGCCGTCTGCGGAGGCAATGGATTTACACTGGTGCACCAGACGAAGTCTGAGATTCGTGATGGTAAGTATCTCTGGAACGTGCCGCCTGACATGATTCATGCGATGGCGATTGGCGTCGCACATGGGCTTGCTATTCATGAACATGACTCGGACACAGGACGCAACCCGACGATCTTTTCGCGTGAACAGTCCGCAAAGATGCCATATCTGATCGTTGAAGTTGATGATCAGATGGAAGGCAACCCGGAGGCGGCGACAGAACTTCACGTAGACTCGTCGGACAGTCGTTCGGCAAGACTCTTGCTGACGTCGCCAATGCATGGGTTTGCCTACGAAGTCAGCATCCATGGCGAATTGCTTGGTCGGCACAACATCCCGTTTGTTAGCAAAGGTAGCAAGCAAGCGATTCCGCTGCGAGACCTTTCGTCATCGATTGCAGTAGATCAACCGTATGTAATCCAGGTCGTCACTTTGGATCGCACCGGCCAGCGTTCGCAGCCTGCGGTTCTGCAAAGCGTGATTTTGAAATCAGGTTCGATCGTGAAACCTATTGTGTCTTTGGCACCTCTGCACTCGTCACAGGAAGAACACCTTGGTGTGATTCCGATCGCGGATAAGTATGACTCAGCAGGAAAAGCTGTCGGTGACCTGCCGCCGGATTACCGAACTCACAATTCGATCTTCGACGGTCACAGGGTTCGCCTCACTGCTGCTGCGGGGGAAGTCGTCGGATTTCAGCTACTGCTGCGAAGTCATCAAGGCAAACGCGATGAAAAAGTGTCCGTCAAAGTTCAGCTAGACGAAGTGGGGCCGCGAATCGATTTGCATCAAGCCGTGTACGTTCCGGCAATGGCAGAGGCTGGAGGACGCTTGATTCCCGATCCACTGCTTCCGATGCCGGAATCCATTTTGATTAATCCCGATACGGATCGATCCGTCGTTGCCGATGTCTATATTCCTTTTGACGCGGATCCTGGCCTGCGCACAGGTAAGATCACGATCTCCGATGGTCGCGTAGTGCCGCTCGAGATCAAGGTTCTTCCATTCGCGTTACCTCGTCAGGCGACTTTCTTCTGCGAGATGAATGGCTACGGTTTGCCCGATCACGTCAACGAATACTATGCCTTGCAGCAAGTCGCGTACGACCATCGAGTTCACGCGAACATTCTGCATTACTCGCACAACACGGCAGCCCCGGGATCAAGGAAGAGCAATCTCGATATGCGTCTTCGCTCCGGGCGGCGGATGGACAATAAGAAGTACGATAGCATAGAACCGGGTGCCACGACCGGATATTGGGACGATTTTGAGGAAGCCTTCGGACCGTACATTGACGGCTCACTTTTCAAAAACGGACATCGCGGACCGATTCCGGCGCCAGGCTTCTATCTGACGTTCCATGAAAGCTGGCCGTTGAATTGTCGACAGTACTTCAACGGCAATCCGGACGCGTATCAATCGTTTCTCGACAGGCCTGCGTACGCTGCGACGTATGTCAACATTTTGCAGGATTTCGCTCGACTTGCCGAATCCAGAGGATGGAAGCAAACCGGCTTTCAGGTGTATTTGAATAACAAGGGATCTCTCAGCGAAAAGACTAAGGCACCATGGATTCTGGATGAACCGGCGGGCTTCTGGGATTACCGGGCATTGCAGTTTTATGGGGAGTTGACCGATCGCGGCCGTAGAGTTGCGCCGGACGTTCAGATCAATTATCGTATCGACATTTCACGCCCTGAATACTGCCGAGGCCAGTTAGATCGACGTGATGACCTGTGGATTGTGTCCTCATCGGCGTTCCAGAATTATCGTCGTCTGGTAACAGACCGCATGCAAAGTGACGGGCTGAAGGCGTGGGTTTATGGGACATCGAATCACGTCCATGAGACAAATCGCAACATTCAGGCGTGGGCACTGGACGCCTGGCAAGATGGAGCGACCGGCATTGTTCCCTGGCAGACGGTCAATAAATCGGGGAGTGCATTAAAAGAAGCGGATCAACTTGGCTTGTTCATCTTCGACATAGAAGCGGCTGGGGAAACTGTCATTCGTCATTCGATGAGACTCAAGGCCTACCGCGAAGCTCAACAGTTGATCGAGTATCTCCATCTATTGAAACAACGCCAACTCTGGTCACAGGATCAGATGCGGGGTTTCGTCAATCACTATGTGGATTTGGACTCTGAGGTCAACAAAACCAATGAAGAGGATGCTGGCACTTCAGCATATGGTCGGTTGTCAGCTTTGGGGCTTGAGACGCTCAAGTCGGCTACCGTACAGTTGTTGGAAGCAAAGTAGCCACTCTGGCAACTCCCGCCACGAACAATTCATCGTCTGCTTCAGCCGGCGATCGAAGCGTGTGTGGACTCGCAGACGTTTGGGGATGGTCAGCACGACTTGCCAATGAGCGACCGGCGAGCAAACTTCTTTGGCAACGTGGAGCGAGGTCGACAAGGTCCGCTTCTGGTGGCACAAGGGGCAGGTGCAACGCTGCTTGCAGCAGAACGCGACGAACATCTAGAATGTGTTTTGGTGTCGCGTACTTTTTTGCTTCTTGTATTTTTTTCCATTGAGCTGTTGCCCTCAAAGAACGACGATCGTATGAAGTTGTCCTTCGGAACTGTTAACGACACTTCCGGCGGTCTATGACAACTTAATTTTGTATCACGAGCGGCGTGTAGGGATTGGCCCGATGACACGCCCGGCAACCTGGTTTAGCCGCCAAGGTGCCAATGCCAAATGATGCGGCCCTAAATAAGGGCAATGAACGGCTGGAATGCCCCTCCACCGCGAGGGGTTTCTGCTGCGCTTCGTCAGGCTCCTTCCGCCGCTCGGCAACTCCAAGGAGGCCTGTTCGTTATGCGAAGTTCGCTCTATCCATGTGGCACGCGCGTCGACACACGCAACCCCGTCGATTACTCACGCCTGAAATGGACTGACGTTTTCGTTCGATCACCAACGTACGTGCAGACTTACAACGTCAGCGACATGCGCTACTGGCTCGACATGGTGGGCCTGGTGGAGACGACCCGCAAGCTGGGCGTTACGAGGGTCTAATGAGCAAGTTTATAGTGGTGTTTATGACCTGTGTTGACCGGTCAACTGGCGATCGTCAGCCCTGCGGCGTCTCAAGACATTCTGGACTTTTGTGTGCGAGAACTCGTCAAACTGGCGTTTACTGTGCTCGGCTTTGCGTCCGACAAACCTTTGGCCGCTTCGCGAATCAACGCTGCTGTTTCACCCATGTCGAAAGTTGCTCGTACCGTTCAAGCAAGAATACCTTCCGAAACGGCAGGCAGCCTATCAAGTCGAGCACTCTTGTCCAAGAGCAGAACGACGATACGTTCACCATGGCTGGAGGGCATTGAAGCAATTCGCAAGTCGATCACGCGTTGGCCGACATGGTCAGTAGCCCG